>NZ_FWWU01000009.1:1542500-1842500 GCF_900176165.1 Deinococcus hopiensis KR-140 | reverse complement strand
GTGAAGGGAATTACGCTCCGCCACCCTTGGGCCTTCGCTATCGCCTACCTCGGCAAGCAGGTGGAGAACCGCGACTGGGATGACCGCCTCGCTGACCTCATGGGCATTCACGACCTGGTGGGGGAGACCGTCGCCATTCACGGCGGCACCGCTCCCCACCGCCCAAAGCGGAAGAACGTCCTGCCTACCAATCCCTGGCGCGAGTTCACCACTGACCTCGGCTACATCCGGGACAACATCCTCGGCGGCGAGCTGCCCGACGCGGCTGCGCAGTACCTCGCGCGCACCTGCCCCGGCCCGCTGCAACCCGAGGCCTTCATCCTGCCCGGCATCGTTGCGGTTGCCGTGGTGCAGGGCGTCACTCGGGCCAGCCGTGACCGCTGGGCAGCTCAGGGACAGCTCCACATCCTGCTTGACCAGGTGGTGACGCTTCCCAAGCCGGTCCAACTCTCAGGGCATCAGGGCATCTGGACTGTCCCCGAAGTCATCGCCGATGAGGTAACAGAGCAGGCCCGCCAGGTGCTCGACACACGGCCCCAGCAGTACGCAGAGCTGGGGGGTGCGGCATGGCTCAGTTGAATGTGGTGCTACCGATACAACCCCACAACCTCGGCATGGCCAGCGACAAACTTCTCCTCGGAACGGAGAGGTTTCATGGAGTACCATACGTCTTCGATTTGTGCTCCCAACGACTGAGAGACAGCTCCAGACGTTGCTGCTTCCAGGGCGCCTATCAACCACATCGAATCGACAGCTGCCAGGGCCTGCAACGTCCAACCATGGGTCTGTTCCCCTGTGGCGGCCTCAATCTCCATAGAGGTCAGCTCGGAGAAATCGAACGGGATCACCGTTCCCTTGCACTCCAACTCCGCTGTCATCCTGTTAAAGGAGCGGGCAGTGTAACAGGGAATATCAATGACGCCCGTGTGTGGAAAGGTTGCACTGGAAATGGGATACAGCAGTGGCATCATGCCGCTGAGAGTAAGCGCACCGGATTTGGGAGCGCTGAAGAATGACCCAACCCTCGCCCCGTCAATGGGTGGCCCTCCTCTATAGGGGGGTCACCCCCCCCCATGGCTTCGTGGAATTCCGCTTCCTCAAAGGCGGAACCCGAGCATGGATGCCCTGGCCGGCCTTCGAAGGCCACCCCGATGAGTTTCGCCTGACCGCCGTACCCGAAGGCAAGAACGCCTACTGGGGCGTAGCTCTTCGCACGCTGGATGCCCCCGAAGCCATCAACCCCAAGACCGGCAAACCCGGCATGGGAGACAAGGCACACACGCACCCCACCCACCTCCAATGGGCCGAAGTGGATCTGGAAAAGCATCCCGAGCTGACCAACGGACAGACGGACTTGCACAGCCTCCCCGCGGAGGAACTGGCCGAATACAAGGCCGTGCTGCTCCGCCAGGTGCTTGCCGAGTGCGAGCGGCGCAACCTCCCGCCCCGCGCCGTGGTGGACAGTGGCCACGGCCTGCACCTCTACTGGGCCCGCCGCGCGCGCAGCACGATGGAGGAAACGGAGGCGTACAACCGCCGCCTCGTGCTGGCCTTCGGAGCCAGCACCGAGAGTACGGATCAGGCGCGCATCCTACGCCTGCCCGGCACCTTCAACCTGAAGAACCCCCAACGTCCCCTCCCGGTGCAGGTGCTCTGGCAAGACGCTGAGGCCTGGGTGGAACGGGACGCCCTGGACGCATTGCCGGAACTGGAGAAGCCCAAGCCTGTGCCCCCTTCCCAGTCCTCTGGGAAAGTTTCCCAACCTGCTGGGAACGCTCAGGAGAAGTACGCCCAGTCGGCCCTCCAAAGAGAAGTGGACGCCGTGCGCTCGGCAGGGGAGGGCGGCAGGAACCATCAGCTCAACCGCAGCGCCTTCAGCGTCGGCACCCTCGTGGGCGCCGGGGCCCTCGACGAGGTGCAGGCGGCACACGAGCTGACCGAAGCCGCCCTCGCCGCCGGACTGGAAGAAAGCGAGATCCGAGACACTGTGCGGTCCGGCCTCGCTGCAGGCAAGCAGAGCCCCCGTGACCTGAGCACCGTCGGGCAACGGCACTGGGAGAACAAACCCCAGGCCTTCGGAACCATTGGGGGAAAAGGCGACGGGCAGGCTAAGACGCGCACCAAAGACCTGCCCGACAAACCCACCCTCGCCGACTACCGGGACCTCACGCTCGACTGGTGCGCCGAGCAGGGCCACGTCTACCGCTACCACCAGACCCGCCGCAGCTGGTGGCAGTACAAAGGCGGCGTCTACGTCGAAGTGCTGGACGAAGTGATGTACCAGCGCGCCGACAAGATCCTCCAGTCCTACGGCTACAACAACCTAAAGACCGCGAATATCCGCGAGGTACTGGACAAAATCAGTCGCGAGGAAAGCGTGGCCGCTCTGGAAGTCGACCAGACCGCCTGGGAACTGAACACCCGGACCGGCATCCTGGACCTGGAGAGCGGGCTGCTGCACGATCACACACCCGAATACTTCAGCACCATCCAGAGCGCAGCAGCGTATCGGCCGGGGAGCGTGGCACATGACTGGATGGCATTCCTACGCCAGGCAGTACCGGACGAGGGAGACCGCCTGCTGCTGCAGCAGTTCGCCGGGCTGTGCTTGACAGGGGACACAAGCCCACAACGCGCCCTGGTTCTGGTGGGCGACGGTGGTACAGGCAAGAGCACCTTCGTGCGTGTTCTTCAGGCTGTACTGGGCAATCTCGCCACGTCCTCAGCACTGGAGAACATCAAGGACGGCTCTTTCCTGGTCGGCAATCTTGTCGGCAAGCGCATGTGCGTGGTGTCCGAGCTCCAGCAAAGTGTGGACTGGCTGCCCTTTAAACGGATCACTGGTGAGGACACCATCTCGGTAGACGTCAAGAACAAAACACCGTTCACGACGAAGTTAGATATCAAGCTGATCATTTTGACCAACGTCATGCCCCGCCTGGGGGAGGACACCAGCAACTCCTCTCTGATGCGCCGCTTCTTGCCAGTGGCCTTCAACGTCAAGCCGGAGAAACCAGACCCCACTCTTGAGGCTCGACTGACCCACCCCGACGAGCTGCCCGGCGTTTTGAACTGGATGCTGGAAGGCCTGCGCGTGCTGCGCGAGAACAACATGCGTTTCCCCGCCTCTGATGCCGCTGCACTGGCGCGCGAAATTGTCGAAGACAGCAACAAGGTCATTGGCTTCCTGCGGGATGAATGTCGTTACGTCCCCGATGTGCAGACCGCCTCGGCCGATCTGTATGCCGCCTACCGCAAGTGGTGCGGGCAGAACGGCTTCAGCCCCCTTCACATCAACAATTTCGGCAAACACCTGATCTCTGCTGCCAAGTACTTCGGCAAGACCGTCGAACGTGACCGCAATGTTCGCGGAACCGATTACCGGCACATTCAGCTTTCAACTCAGCCCGGCATGTGGGAGGACTCAGAATGACAACTTCCGACCGCTGGCAACCTTTCTGGCAACCTTTTTTTGAGGCTGCCAGGAATTGGAGCCGTCCTACACAGCATCCTGGCAACCTTGGCAGGCTTGGCAGCCTTTTTCATAAGCACGTAACGCGCGCAAGAGCGCTTCTCGATATAAGGCGGAACCACCCCAAAAAGGCTGCCAACGTTGCCAGCGCTGCCAGCACTTCGTCTCAGTGCAGCTTCTGGGCTGGCAACCAACTTCCTGAGGCTGCCAAAAGGCTGCCAGGGGTCACCTCATGCCGGGCCTGACAGGTACTTCAGCCAAGCGGCCAGCTGCGAAGCCCCTCGCACCTGCCATCCGCCTCAAAGACCTCCTCGACCAACTCGACACCGAGTTCGAACAGCTCAAGAGGCAGGAGCGCGAGCTTGACGAGCAGCTGCTCTGGGTCTACTTCCAGAGCTGCGTCCGCCCTGCGCTGCACTGGGTCAACGGAGACCCGTACACCTTCGAGTTCCCGGCCGCGTACCAGGTCGAGCGCCTCGCCAAACTCTGCGGCTACCTCAAGAGCCTGCAGGGGGCCGAAGCAGAGAAGGTGCTGGCCGCCCGCGAGGTGAACCTCAAGGGCTTGCTCACGGCCTGGCCTGCTTACCGGGATCTCGCCATTCCTGACCACATCCCGAACGGCACGAGCATCGCCGAGCAGGAAGTGCTGCCGTTCTCGTGGGAGGCCATCGAGACGCTGTGGGACGGCGAGAACTGGACGGGGGAGGGGGAGAAAGCCCGCGGCCTCTTCCTGCCTCAGTTCGGTACCAAAGCGTCTGCCGACTTCCACCTGGCGGGCCTCGCGGTGCTGTTCCTGAACCGGCAGTTGCGTCTGCCTCTGTCTGACCTCACGCCTCAAGGAGGGAACTGACCATGACGGAAAACATGGAAAAACATGGACCTGTGGCATTGAAGATCCGCTGGCGGCCCGGCAAGCACTACCCGGGCAATGGGGAGCACTTGCGCGCCAAGGTGGGCCCGCAGCGGCTCTTGATCGTGCGGGAGGCGGTACGGGAAGCGCCGGCATACCGGCTCGTGATCGATGGCGTGGAGCGGGGACGGGGCTTGCGGTTGTCGGAGGCGCGGCACCTGGCGAAGAGGGTGCTGGCTGGGGGTGCGGCATGACTCGGCCGGACCTCCTGGCTCGCTTGCGGACGATGCACAACTCGCTGTCGGCGCGGGACCGGCTGACGCATGAGCAGCACGAGGTGTTGCTGGAAGTGGAGGCGGCGTTGCGGGGGCAGACCGCGGTGCCAGGGGACCTGGAAGGGGCCCTGCAGGTGGCAGGAGCGCAGATGGTGGCCACGAAGCCTGGGCTGACAGCGGAGGCGGTGCGGGAGCTGCTGGAAGGTATCCCTGCCACGGCTGAGCTTGTAGATCTCACTGACTCGGCTCTTGAGGGGCTGTACCTCATGGACTACAGCGTGGATGCCTTGGGCCCGGTGAAGATCGCTGTCTTACCGGAGTACGAGGATGGCAGTGCTCCAGGCTGGAAGCTCCTCACCCATTCGCTCTCTCTCGCTCGCCTCGTGCTGGCCCAGGCGGAAGAGCTCGAGCGGTTACGGGAGCGGGTAGGGGCGGTGGAACAGGTGGCGATCAAGCTGCACTTTTACTCCCGCCGCTACTGCGACGGACGCAGCACCTACGCGCCCTCCGAGCACAACATGAACACGCACACCTTGCTGGTCCTGGGGATTGAACTGCACAGGGACCCGATCAGCAAGACGGGGCCGTTCGCCCTGGACGGCATGTATGGGCTGAGGCAGCAGGAGAAGGACATGCTGACGGCCCTGGAAGGCGGTGCGCTGTGAGCCAGGTATGCCGCTTAGGTCCGCCGAACGTAAATGCGCACCCCAACGGTGTCGCGAAACACTTCAGTGACTTCCCAGGTCTCTGTGGTGCCGATCAGTATGTCTCCCACCTCTGGAACGGGCGCTTCACGCGACAGAGTCAGTTCAGTCAGCCCATCGGGGAGGTTGACTCTCCACATAATGAGGATGTCTGGCAACGAGTGAGTCACCCCTTCAGATTATTGAAGGGGCGGCGCAAGTGTGTCAGCAACCCTGCTGCTGGCGGTGACCTCGTGACGCCCGCGCTGCCTTCAGGCCCTCTGAACGCGAACGCGAATGTCGGCGCTGTCGCGCAGAACCTCCGTGACTTTCCAGGTGTCAGTGGAGCCAATCAGGATGTCGCTGATATCGGGAAGGCCGGCATCCCTCGACAGGGTCAGTTCGATTTGTCCGTCGGGGTGACGTTGGGTGCGGAGGATGTAGGTGTCGGGCAGGAAGTACTCCATGCGCGAAGCTTAATGGAACTTCAATTTAAGGGTGTCCGTTGGTTCTTAAGAAGCGGTGTCTCGTGACGCCCTCGCTGCCGGACACGCTGCGGCCGTTGCCAGAGGCGGCGAATCCCTCAGACAAGTCGACCAGTCCCGCCCTGGCGCTCCTCGCAGCGCCGGAAGGCGGTGCACGGTGAGGTCCGGCTCAGTGGACCGGCAGGCGGTAGAGCCCCGTGGCGGGACGGCTGAGGTAACCGTCATGCACCAGGTTGGTCAGGGTGCGGGGAATGTCCTCTGCGGGGATATTGGGATAACGGTTCCGGATGTTCTTTATAAGGTCGCTCACCAAGACAGTGTTGTCGGGGCAACAGTTTTGCAGCTCCTTTGTGAGAGCGAGGATTTGGGGCTCGTACGTACTGGTAGAGGTTTTCATAGAGTGCTGGCCACTTTATCCAGAAGTGTCGTTCTGAAGATCTCCCCCCTGTTGGGTTCTGTTGGGCGGTGTCTCATGCCTTACGCGACATCCATGACGCGTGCTTCACGTTCTGTGAGTGGGGTACGGGTCCTGCAATGCGCGGGTCAGCATCAGGAGTTGTTCTGGAGAGGTCATGAGCTGGATCAGTCTTGCGGGCTTAGGAGGGGCAAGTGAGTGTTTCCCTTTCTGACCGTTTGGCCACGCTGCAGCGGATGCGTGCGGCGCATGGGGCTAGCAAGGAAGAGAAAGCCTTGTTGGAAGAAGTGCGGCAAGAGCTCGAATCCCCCAAGTGTGTCGCAGAAGGTGCGGCCCAGTTGGCCGTGGAGGGATTGGCGGAAACGCTGAGGAAAGAGGCGAAGGCAGAAGCAGAGGAGTATTTCGCCAGTCAGAGCAAGAACCCCTTCCTGCTTCAGCAGCTCAACCTGAAGTACGAGTTTGCAGACCGCCTTGACGCCCTCACCGCTCAGCAGGACGCGCAGGCGGGAGGTGAGGACTGATGGGCACGCCTACCTGTTGGACACCACATCGACGCGGTTACGCCCAGAAACTCTTCCGTCAGGGCCTCACCATCGCGGAGGCGGCCCAGAAGTTGCGGGTGACGCGTAGCGCTCTCGGCCTGGCCGTCACGAGGTACCAGATGAACGTTCCGCCGCGCGATCTGGTGACATTCACCGATCTCGCGGTCACCCTGGGCATCTCCGTCACGGAGGTTCACCGCTTGACGGCGCGCCGCGGCATCACGCCTGGACGGTGGCTCGGCAACAGCACTGTGACGGCGAAGGAGGCCGCAGCGTTACAAGCAGAGCGTGAGCCTGTCCTGGACAGCTGGCCTCCCAACTACCTGACAGCGGAGCAGGTGGCGCAGCGGTGGGACCTCACGGTCAGTCGTGCGCAGGCCCGCCTTCGGGAACATGAGGTGCCCTACGTCCTTGTGCGCGTTGTCGGGAAGCCGTCCCCCAAACGTGCTTACCATCCCCGGGACGTGGACGGGGCTCGGCCACCCACGCACTTCTCTCAGCGTCCTGCAGGCACGTTGGATGCCGAAGAGTTGGCGGTGATCCTTTCTCGCAGTGCCGCGATGGTGCGCTTGTGGGCACAGCAAGGGATGCCGCACTTGGAGCAGCGGGGGCCGAAGCGGGAGCGTCTGTTCCGATTGCCAGAGGTGGTGACCTGGTTGCAGCAGCACCGCGACAGCCGCACTCGTCGCCTTGGCGCGTACATCGCTGCTCAGCAGCAGAGGGAGGCCGCATGACACGGCAGGTCAAACCACCGGCCCACGTGAGTCAGCATGCCTACGAGGCAGCCCAGGTGCTGCTGCAGGCGCTCCGGGCACGGGGCAAGCAGGCGGAGAACATTGACGAGGCCATCCAGAAGGGCTACCTCACGGATCTGGATTGGTGCCGGGCGTTACAGGAGTACCGGGAGTTGTACGGGGTAGTCAGCATCACTTACGCCGATCCGGTGGCCGCGCAGGAGAGCCGCAGCCGGGCTAAGCGGAAGGGGGCAGCGTGAGTCCCCGCAAAAGTGTCGCTACGTTGGAGTCCCTTCCAGCGAAGAAGGCGACTCCACCACTCCGCAATAGCAAGAAGAAGCCCGTGAACTCGCGGGCGAAAGGCGCCCGGGGAGAGCTGCAGCTCGCGAAGGCCCTGACTGAGCTGGGCTTCCCGGCGGAGCGCGGGCAGCAGCGGAAGGGCGGGGCGGATTCGCCGGACGTGATCTGCCTGGCTCTTAGCGGATGGCATATCGAGTGCAAGCTGACCGCGACGTGCCAGATGCACAGCCCGGCCACCCTGAAGTCTTGGATGGATCAGGCACGACGTGACTGCGAAGGGAAGCGGATGCCCATCGTGATTCATCGGTGGAATGGGGCGCGCGATTGGTGGGTCCTGGTCATGCCTTACGCCCGTCCCTGGTATTGGCAGCGTCTCGACCTGTTTGTGAAGGTCGAAAGCGAGCTATTGAAAATTTGGGGGATACCGAAGTGACCCTCGCCCCTTCACGCCCCCAGGAGGTGGCCGTGTCCAAATTTAAGACGGAGGACCTGGTGGCTGCTGCTCTCCAGACGCCTACTCAGAAGGCTGCCCAGCGTCAGGCGGAGGAAGCCCGGGCAGCCACGGCAAAGCAGCGCGCTGGGCGCAAGAAGCTCACGCCCCGGCAAACTATTCAGGCGCTCACCAGCGGCCGCACGCAGGCCAGGGAAGCGCGGGAGTACGCCGAGCGTTGGTATCAAGCTTTGCGAGGCTGGGACGTGCGGGAGGTGGAGATCCCGTACAGCTTCCACTACGAGCCGTCAGAAGAAGGGTTGGAGTTTCTGACGCTGGGGAGCAACGTGCGGGCCCCAACGCGCTACCTGCAGACACCGATAGGGGAGTTCACGGAGGGGGAGGTGGGCGCGTTGATCACGACGATGAGCCGCAGCCTAGTGCCAGAGCAGAAGCAGTTGGGCAAGATGCTGGACAAGCTTCGGCATGAACGGCACAACTGCATGGCAAGACTGCTGCGAGAGGATGGGCGGCTGCACCAGCACCCAGAGCGGGCGGTGCGGTACGCCGTGGCAGTGCTGACCCTGGCTGTGCAGTTGCGTGATGAGAAGGCGGAAGCCCCATTGCATGTGATGCAACAGGAATTGCAGAAATTGACCATCACCACTTGTTAATTTGGAACAAAACTGCTAGCGTTTTTGTAGAGTCCAAGAAGAGTCGAGGCACCCCCAGTTGGGTGCCTTTCTTGTTGGGGTAGTGCAATAAAGACGAAAGACAGGCGTTCGTAACCTGAGACATGCGCATAGAGGTCAACCTGGACATGCCCCTACACTCTCTCGACCAACTTCATGGGCTGATTGAGCATCATGGTGCATGGGGTTTGAGCTTCTGCGACTTTCAGAAGAAAGTTTGTGTGTACGAAAAGGATGGGGTCCACTACAACGGACGCCTTACATGGGCCCCGAGCGGAGGCACGATCGAAGAAATGTACGCACGCGTCCAGGACAGGCACCAATCCCTTCAGGCCATGTAACCCTAGTAGCACTGGGACCCCGCTTCGGTGGGGTTTTTCATTACCGGGAGGTGGGCGTGTGTCGAAGAAGGCCAGCAAGCGAGCTCGTCGCCGTGCTCTCCAACAGCAGCTCCCGGATGTGCGCCGGGCGTACTTCATGGCACGGGAGCAGCGTGGCCGAGTCAAGACCACGCCGAGGACGTTTGAGGAGCAGGCGGTCCGGGAGCCGTTCTACCTGCAGGAGCTGGGGCTGGCGCCGGTGCTTCGAGGCATGAGCTTCGAGCCTAGGTATGAGGCTGGACCGGTGATCAGGAGCGGGTGTCAATAGGTCCCGGACGGAAAAGAGGGTTGTTCTTCTGTGGGTCAATCTCTCGAATATCGGCCCTAAGAAGGAATTCAGCTTCTTCTTGAGTGCGTGCATCCTTACAAGTGGCTTTAAGCAAGCTTAGACCCTGTTGCACTGCAAACTCTGTGGCGTCGTTTCGCTTCATGCCTTGTTGTCTTGCCACCACCTTCCACAACCGTGCGAAGTGGAGAGCCGTTTGAAACTCCGGGAGCTGGGTTGTTTCCACAAATCTACGCTACCCGATAGGAGGTGAACCGCACCCATGACCGACGCACCGAAACAACCCACCGCCGAGGAACTGGGCGCGGCCCTCTCCGACAAGGACCGGGTGCTGGCCGATGCCTACCTCGCGACCTTCAACAAGCGCAAGGCGGGCATTGCGGTGAAGTACAGCGAGAACAGCAAGAAGTACCTGTTCCGTTTCCGGCGTCCAGACGTCCAGGCCTACATCAAGGCCCGGCTGAGCGAAGAGGTGATGAGCGCCGAGGAAGTCTTGGCTCGCCTCAGCCTTCGCGCGAGCATCGACGGCAGTGACTTCTTTGAGCAGGAATCCTACGAGGTTCCCGTCTTTGAGCCCCGCTCCATCCAGGAGCTGATCGACAACGCCGAGGCCAAAGTCGGCCGCATGAACGCCATTGACCCCGAGTTGCTGAAGTCGTCCATCGAGATGGAGCAGCGCAGGATCGCCGACTGGGAAGTCCAGCTGGCCATGGACCCGGACGCCACCTACCAGAAGCAGGTGGGGACCAGAACAGAGACCCGTATCGTGCCGAGCTTGAAAGCGGCCGAACGTAACGGCGTGCTGCAGTTCGTTGAGGGCACCGAGTACGGTCCTAACGGGTTGAAGTTCAAGTGGGCAGACCCCGTGAAGGCCCTGGAACTGATCGGCAAGCACCACAAGCTGTTCACGGAGCGCACCGAACACAGCGGCAGCGTGGACCTGGGCGTGAAGTACATCGCTGGCCTGTCCGAGGATGACCTGTGACGGCTGCCCGTCTGCCGGCTGGCGCCCGCGTTTACTTCCCACGTGGCTCTGCTTTGGACGTCCTGCGGTGCAAGGTGGACGAGTTCATGCTGGACGGTCCTGCAGGTACTGGCAAGAGCCGCGTGTGCCTGGAAAAGCTGAACGCTCTCGCCGAGAAGTACCCCGGCTGCCGCCTCGCCATTGTGCGGAAGTTCCGCGCGGCTCTGACCGAGACGGCTCTCGTGACCTTCGAGCAGCACGTGAAGCCGCGCTGCAACACCATCAACCAGCAGCGGCGTGTGCGCCAGTCCTACGAGTACCCGAACGGTTCGGAGATCGTGGTGGCCGGAATCGACAATCCGGTCAAGCTCATGTCGGCCGAGTTCGACGCGATCTACGTGCAAGAGGCAACAGAGCTCAGCCTGAATGACTGGGAGTTCCTGAGCACCCGCCTTCGCAACGGCGTGATTCCGTACCAGCAGCTGTTCGGGGATTGCAACCCTGGGCCGCCCTCGCACTGGTTGAAGAAGCGCATGGACGCGGGCCTCACCCAGCGCATCCTTTCCAGGCACGAGGACAACCCTCGCCTGTTCAGCAGCAGGGGAGACTTGACCCCGTTCGGCGTGTCCTACTTAGCGCGCCTCGACAAGCTCACTGGGCCACGCAAGGACCGCCTGCGGCACGGCAAGTGGGCGGCAGCCGAGGGCATGGTGTATGACGCCTGGCGGGATGAGCTGCACCTGGTTGACCCGCTCCCCATTCCGAAGGAGTGGCGGCGCTTCGTCGTGATCGACTTCGGCTTCACGAACCCCTTCGTCTGCCAGTGGTGGGCAGTAGACCCGGATGGGCGGATGTTCCGTTACCGGGAGATTTACCGGACGCGCCGTACCGTTCGTGATCATGCAGCCCAGATCAAAGTCCTCACCGGTGACGAGCGCATCGAGGCGTGGGTCTGTGACCACGATGCAGAGGACCGGGCGACGCTGGAACAGGAGTTGGGCATCCGTACAATTGCGGCGGATAAGGCTGTAAGCCGGGGCATTCAGGGCGTGAATGACCGCCTGGTGCCTGCAGCGGACGGGCGCCCTCGCCTGTTCCTCGTGAAAGGTGCGCTCGTTGAACGGGACCCGCTCTTGATCGACGAGGAGACGGGGCTGAGCGACAAGCCCACCTGTACCGAGGAAGAAGTGGACGGCTACGTGTGGGCGAAAGGGCCCAACGGCGAGACGGTCAAGGAAGAGCCCGTGAAGAAGGACGATCACGGGATGGACACCACACGCTATGCCGTTCGGTACGCGGATGGATTCGGCGCTCGCCGTGAACGTCGTCAGGACACGGGCGGCGTGCAGCAGTACTGAAAGGAGGTCGAATGATCAGTATCCCCGGCATTCCCCAACTGACGCTTGACCTTCTCGTGGCCGCGCTCCAGCCCAAGCCCGTGCTGGTCAAGCCCACGCACGGCCCATTGACGCTGGAAGTGCTCTACGACTACGCGCACGACAACCAGTTCGGCAAGAACGGCCAGTACTGGCAGGGCCGCAAGCCGGTGAGCGGCAGCGTTGTCGAGATCCTTCCTCAACTGGTCAGTGATGACCAGATCGGCCCGGCCATTGAGGCCGTGGTGTCTGGGCAGTTGGACCGCGATCCAGAGTGGAGCCTGCAACTGGACGGCAAGACAGTGGAAGCGGCGGAGGACGGCACGCAACCCGCGCCGCTCGCCGAGTTGTCGGACTGGCACGCGCTCTCGCAGCTGCTCAGTCACGTGCGGGACGCGGCCCGGGCTTACCAGTGGGCCGGACGCATGATCGGACGGGTTTACATCCCGGACGTGTACGCCGAGCTGCTGCAAGACAAGCAGGGTTGGACGCTGGCCGACGCCTTGGCGCTCGTGCATGTCTCCGCCGTGGATCCACGGCAGGGCGGGCCGCTGCTGGACGGCCACGGCCGCGTGCTCGGCTACTACTACACCTACACCCTGGTGGACGGCGCAACCAGCAAGACGAAAGTCGAGTTGCACACGCCCGACAAGGTATGGACGTTGGAGTCCACCGCGGGCAACCTGCAGGCCGTCCTGCCCGAGGGCCAGCAAGTGCCACTCAACCCCTACAGTCTTCGCGGGGAAGCGCAGGCACGCCGTCCAGAGTTCCTGATGTGGCACGCGGACCGGGACGGCGGCTCAGCCATCACGCCCAGCATCCGGGGCAAGCAGGACCGGCTCAACGCGGCCGTGACAAATGCCGGGCGCAACGATGACGCGGCAGGCTTCCGGCAGATCGTGGTGGCCAACGCTGAGCAACCCAAGGATCCGCAGACGGGCAAGGACATCCCCTGGAGCGTTGGCCCGAGCGTGGCCATTCGCCTCGTGGGCCTGCCCTATGACGATGTGGAGCCCACCGGAGGCACGATGCCGCGGCGCCACACGCCCACCTGGCAAGTGGTGGACCCGGTAGACCCGGAGAAGTTCCAGGGCAGCATCGACATGTGGACGCGGCTCATCCTGCGCGGCTTCGATCAGGAGTGGCGTACAGACCCCCAGGCGGCCGTGAGTGGAGAGAGCAAGCGCGTCTCCCGGCGTGGCCATGACAAGCGGGTGGCCTTCGCTGCAGCGGATACCGGCGCGTTCCTGGCCTGGGCGCTGCGCTCAGCCCTCGTGCTGGCCAGCAGCCTCATGGGTGAGCAGGCACTGAAGGAAGCCTTGACTGCCCTGATCGTGCCTCGCCTGTACCTCGATGTGGATTCCAGCAACCTCGCCGAGTACCGCGAGCTGCTGGCAGCATGGCGTGATGGCGGCCTGGACCTGCTCACGCTGGCCGAGGCCACACCGACGGTGCATGACGCGGCCACGGTGGTTCAGCGCGTGCGGGAAGAGTGGAAGGAGCGCGGCGGCGCGCCTCCCCTGGGGAGCAACAGTCCGCCCGTGACAGGAGGTGAGTGATGCTGCACCACCGACACCAGACCACCTTCTCCGGTTGCACGTATCACGCCCTCTACGCGCTGAGCGGCGAAGAGCTGCTGCTGGCCCACGTTCATGACGTGAGTGAGCCTCGCTTCTACGCCCGCATTCACGAGCTGGGGCTGATGGCCGTGGCCCTGTACGTGGGTGAGCCTGCCCCGCCGGCCTTCTGGACGCGGCTTCACGAGGGTGAGCAGCAGTTTCTCGTTTCCATTCCAGCCCGGCGCCTCGGCGAGATTCAGCACGCGGTGGCGCTCGAGCTGACCCCGGGGCACTGGGCGACGGTCAGCGACAGCCGCGAGCGGCAGCTGCTGCACTTCACCTGGGATCAGTTCCTGGCCAGCGAGTACGCGCAGCCCCACCGGGTGGAAGTCATCGCGCCAGCAGTCGTTGAGGCCTACCCCTTCGAGGACGGCCATGGCCTGGTGGTTCACGCACTTGCCCGGGATCGTCCTGATCCCTTCCCTGACCTGACCCTCTAACTCGGCACCCAGCAAGGTCTGGGGTAAGTCCCGTCCGTCCACGTCGCCCCAGCAAGGTCTGGGGCTTCGTCGTTTCTGCCAAGGCGCAGGAACCGCGCGTTCCCAAGGAGGAACAGACATGAAGACCTTCCCCCGCACCCTCGCTCTGACCGCCATGCTTGCCCTGGCCAGCCTGCCCCGCCGTGCTGAAGGGGAGCCTGATCCCCAGAAGGCCGCGCAGAACCTGCAGAACCTGCTGAGCAAGCACAACGGTGACGCCATTGCGCTCGCAGCGACGTTGCTCGGCGAGAACGCCAACTACCGGGACCGAATCCGCACCCTGGAAGGCGAGGTCGAAAAGACCAAGCTTCCCGACGGCTCTGTGGTGCTCAGCAAGGCTGATGCAGAACGGTACGCGGCGTACCAGGCACTTGGCAAGCCGGACGAGCTCAAGACGAAGCTCGCGGATGGCGAGACGGCGACCTCTGAACTCGGCACCTTGAAGAAGCGCGACACGCTGCGCACTGTGGCCGACAAGGTTGGTTACAAGCCCAGCGTGCTTGAGCGTCTCGGTGGGGACCTCACCTTCGAGGAGATCGAGGTGGACGGCGAGAAGGCAGGCGAGAAGGTCAAAACGTACGGCGTGAAGCTGGCCGACAAGGTTGTCCCGCTTGACCAGTACGCGAAGGAACAGTGGGGCGACTTCCTGCCGGCCCTAGCCGCCCAAGGTGGCGGGAACAACCAGGTGCAGCAGCGGCAGAACCCCATCACCACCCCCATCGTGCCCCTCGGCGGGAACGGTGGCCTCACCAGTGGTGCGCGCACGCCCGAGCAGATCGCAGCGGAGAAGCGTGCCTCTGGCGATTACTCCATGTAGGCGGAGGTTTTAAAACATGACCAATATCGTACGCAGCCCGCGCGCTTCGGTGGACACCACCAGCGCTCAGTTCGCCCAGCAGCACGCTGGGAAGATCCTCGGCGAGGACGTCGCCGCTGGTCAGCCCATGGAGCTTCGTCCTGACGGCAAGCTCTGGCGCTTCGCTGGCACGGCCAACAGCGTCTTCTTCGGCATCGCGCCCCGCTCGGGCCGCACCGGCCAGCCCATGACCGCCTACGGTCTCAGCACGCAGTTCCGTGCGGCCGATCAGACCCTCACCATCGGCAAGACGTACTTCCTGTCCGACACCGTGGGCGAGATCTCCGACACGGCAGGCACCAAGGATGCGAACGGCAGCTTCTTCGCCGTCGGCACCTCGGACCTCATCGTGACCCGCAGCTTCGGGAAGGTGGGCTAATGCGTAAGTTCACTTCTTTGAGCACCCTGAGCCTCCTCGGTGTAACCCTGGCCATGGCCTCCAGCCCTCGCCGTGCCCCCATTCGCACCGGTACTTATGATCTGCGTGACCTGCAGAACGTCACGAACCAGACCGTGATTCAGTTTGGCCTAGAAGATGTTCAAGCTTCGGTGCAAGCCGAACTGGCGGTCCACAACAACCAGATCAATGACATGGTGGGCAACCTCGTCCAGGCCGCCCCCAGCCGCATCGTGGCGGACGCTTCCGGCATCCTGCTGGAAGGCGAGATGCGCGAGGTCGACGAGTACGGCCGTGTGGCCACCCAGAAGACCGGAGCGCCGCCCCAGATCGGCATTCCCATGCGCCGGTTCCAGTTCGGTGTGGGCTTCACGGGTGACTTCCTGGCGCGTGCCACACCTGCCCAGATCGCGGTGAGCACGTACAACGCCGAGGCAGCGGACCGTCGCAAGACGATCCAGCTGATCCGGAACACGCTGTTCAACCCGACGAACAGCACGTTCTACGACTTCCTGCGCGACAACATGGAGTTGCCCGTCAAGGCGCTCTACAACAACGACGGCACGGCGCCTCCACTCGGGCCGAACGGCGAGACCTGGGACGGTACGCACAGCCATTACATGGGCTTCTCGGCCTTCACAGCGGCCAACCTGAACGCGCTGATCCTCAACGTCGCGGAGCACACCAACAACGCGCGCATCGAGGTCTACATCAACGTGGCCCAGGAAGAGGCCGTGCGCGGGTTCTCGGGCTTCACGCCTGCGGTTGACCCCAACGTGATCGTCAGCGTCAACCAGACGGTGACCGTGCAGCGCTTGGACACGGGTCGTCAAAACAACCGCATGATCGGGCTGTTCAATGGGGCCGAGATTTGGGTGAAGAGCTGGATCTTCCCCAACTACGCAGCGGCCGTGGACACCAACGCTGCGGTCAAGCCCATCGCTCGCCGTGAGCCGACGGGTGAGGATGCCGTGGTGGGCGCTCCCGGCCTGCGCATGGTGGGGACCATCGTGACCTTCCCCCTGCAGAGCGAGTACTGGGGCCGCGAAGTCGGGTACGGCGTGCGCAACCGTGGCGCGGCGGCCGTGGCGCAGTTCAACGGCACCCCCGGGACCTATGCGGATCCGACGAATGGTGGGACGGCATGAAGTTCCTTCGTGACGGCGTAGAAGTTGACGCCAACGGCAAGCCCGTCGCGGAAGCCCAGACCGAGCAGCTTGGTGGGGGAGAGGCGACCGCTCTCCAGCAGCAACTGGATGACCTCCGGGCCGTTCAGGCGGCCCAGGAACGGCGGTACGCGGAAGCGACGGCCGAACTGGAGCAGTTGCGTGCTCAGCCCTTGCTCCCCGAGGACGCCCACGACCGTCTGATCGCGGTCAAGGGTGTCGGCGAGAAGCTCGCTGAGGAGATCCTCGCCGCCCTCAAGGCTCCTGCTCAGGAGGGCTGACCGTGACGGCGGAGCAGTTGGCCGCACTGCTGCGCCTCGACTTCAGGCCCTCTGACCTGGGGGACACAGCAGACCAGTTCACGACCCGCCTGCAAGGGATCACCGAAGCGGCCGTCCAGCGTCCTGACACCACCGCCATCCAACAGGAGGCGGGGGCGCGTTACTCCCTCCTCAGCGCGCAACTCCGGCAGCTCACGCGCAAGCCTGAACGGTTGAAGGCAGCGAGTGGGGCAGAGGTGGAACAGGGCCTGGCCGCGCGGATCGCCGTGGTTCGTGCTGACCAGCAGGCGCAGCTCGCCCTGAGTGGTCTGAACACGGTGGCACTCACTTCCAGCCAGGTCAGCAGCGGCAGTGTGGCGATGGAGGCGACGTTCTGATGGACGAGCTCTCTCCCGAGATGCAGGCCACGCAGGACAGCTTTCAGGAGGCGCTGGGCGGCGAGGCTTGGTTCTTCTACCCGTACCGCCTGACGCCCTCCCCAGGGGTGCCGTTCTGGGGGAACGTCTGGGCCGCTGACCCACGTGGCCGAGCGTATGCCGCGGTGGTCCAGCGCTTTCCGGATCTTGCTGGGCAGGACGTCCGCTTCCTGACCGTCAGTCCGGAGGATGAGGCGCCGGGCGAGGGGGCAATCATTCCGCACGACGGCGGCCGGCTGACCTTGCTGTTCTGGGGGCAGTTGGATGCCACGAGTGGCGAGAGCATCGGCTGCTGCACCTGGAGCCTCTGATGTCCGGCATCGTCGACGATCTCCACAGCCGATTGACGGCAGCCCTGGGCAGCAGCATCCCTGTCCTGCGGCCTGAGCAGCAGCAAGAGCCACTGGCTGGCCGCAAGCCGGGGCAGTCGGGTGGCCTGAGTGTGTACCTCACGCAGCACCCACAGGGCTACGTGCAGCTCTACAACCCTGGGCCGGGGTTCACCATCAACGGCTGGTCTGACACGCAAACCCTCCAGGTTGACACCATCGCGCCTACTGACGCTCTTGCCCTGGGCCTTGCCGAGCGTGTCCGGTCCTTGATTGGCACCACGCCTCGCACCGGGAAACGGCGCCAGGTCGTCACACCTCCTTTCATCGCCAATTCCACAGATGGCTCCGCGCGGGCCGTCACCACCTACAACCTGCGCTCCGCGCACCCGAGGTAACAGCATGGATAGTGCAAAAATCCGGAACCCTGACACCCTCAACGCTGCGAACATCACCACGACGGGCACGCAAATCTTCGGCGTGCGCCCCGGCGACAACAAGCTCTTCACCGACTTCAACCTCATTGAGTCGGTCGAGTACAACCGCGACGAGCAAAAGCGCACCTTCAAGGGCAACCGCAAAGGCCTGCGTAAGACCTACAAGGAAGTGATCGACGAGAGCACCTTCAGCCTGACCTTCCAGACTGCCGGTGCGGGCGACGTGGCTATTCGCGAGTGGCACGTCGGCAAGCGCGCGATCAGCACGCCTGCCACCACGGCCAACTTCACGAACAACAAGGCGTATGTGGTTGGCGACCTGGTCACCGCTAACAGTCGCGTCTTCCGCGTCACGACTGCTGGCACCGCTGGGGCCTCGGCCCCGACCTGGAGCACGACCAAGGGCGCGACCGTCGTCAGCAACACCGTGGTGTTCACCGACATGGGCACGTCGACTGAGAACAGCGTGCTGGCGTTCTCGAATGACTCGGTGATCACCCAGGGGGCCTTCATCCTCGTGGCGAGCACCGAGGAATCGGACAACACGATCAGCATTGTGCGTGCCTTCCCCAACGGTTCTATCCAGGGCAACGGTGAGCCGCAGGTGCAGGAATTTGACGGCCTGCAGTTCCTGATGACTGCTGGCGCGAACACGGGGTGGACGCCCCCGACCTCCATTGGTGACTTCACCACGGCCAAGCCCGACGGCGTGATCTACGTCGTGCCCGCCTGGCGCACCGAAGAGATCGTCAACGCTCTGGCCGTCAGCCTCAGCAACTTCATCGGCGTCTAAACCTCACCGCACGGCCCGTCTCGATTGGGGCGGGCCGTCTTCAACCCAAAGCGAGACCCTTAAATGGACACCTACACGTTGCCTGTGGAGCTGACCGACAAGAGCACCGTGACCGTCCGCGCCTGGACCCTTGAGGAGATCGGCGCGAACGCATCGGATTTTGAGAAGTTGATTGACGCCTTGAATGCGCCTGTGACAGGGCAAGCTTCCCCTTTCCCTGTAGGAGTTGCCCCCCAGGTCCTTCGCCGCCTTCTGCTGCGTAGCCTGGTCGTTCCGGAGGATGCGGACCGTCTTCGTGCCCCAGATATCCCTGAGGTCCTTGAGGCCATTTACACGGTGAATGGGTTGCGTGAACTGACAAAAAAAGCGCTTGGGCTGAGGTTGCAACGGCAGGAGGCGCAACGGGAGGCCCTGGAGAGGCTGACGCCTCCCCGCCCCCTCCACCCCTCAGCCTGATCGACCGGGCCATGGAGTACATGCCCTACGCCGAGGTGATGACCACGCCACACGTCGCCCTTGCCGCTCGTCTTGCCGCCCTGGAGCGGGCTCGGTACCGTGCCCTGGCCGAGGAGGCTGAATTGCTGGCCATGGTGGGCGAGATCAGCTGGGGGCAAGAGGTCGTGGGCACCATGCCCACCAGCAAGCAGGATTACAAGATCGTTGACACGCCCTTCCGGCGCTACTTGCGCAACCTGCGCCGCAAGAGCGAGGGGCTGCCCGAGCAGGAACTGGAAGTCGAGAAGGTTGAACGGCGTAAGGGAGTGGCGAAGAAGATGGCGGCGGCCCTGCTTGCTTGAGGTGACGTATGACGGGACGGTTGGTTCGGAAGGGCTCGAAGACTGTGTTCGCCCGTCGTGCGGCGCAACTCCAGACAGCGCTCGATGCCATAGCGAGGAAGGTGGCTGCGGAGGGCGAGAGACACGCCCAACGGGGCGCGTACTTGAACATCTACGGCACGGTCCCCGGGCACGTCTACGTGCGCTCCAACCACCTGTTCAACAGCATCTACAGCAACGGGTCCGCCGTCATGGGGGCCGTGCTCGTCGAACTGGGCGACCGAGCGGACTACGCCTCAGACGTTGAGTACGGCACCGGCCCATATACCCTCACGCAGCAGCAGTTGGACGCCTACCTCAAGACCCTGCCTCCTGGAGGACTGTTGCGGTTCGGACGCACTGGCCAGGCCTACATGCTGCCTGGGCCGTACATCGGGCCTGCGCTGCAACTCGTGAGGTACCGAACGCAGGTCGAGGTGCGTGATTTGATGAGGCGGCTCTGGGCGTGAGGTCTTTCGGGCTACGCAAGTTGTTTGTGAAGGCCGTGCGGGCGGTACGGTGATCTGATAAAGGATCAACTGGCACGTTCTACTCTGAGCGCTGTTGTGGCCCGAGCCATCGACGCGTGGCTGGAGCGGGCGCTGCTCGGAGGAGGTGTGGCTGACCATGGTGCCCTACTACGAACGCATCGTGACGATGGCTGGACCGCTGGGCACGGGCTCATAGTGGCTAGTAAGCAAGATCGGTCGGGCCTATCAACCATCATGCCTACCCAAGCAGGGTCGTCCCTTAGGAGGCGACCTGTGTTAGGGTGGATTTGAGAAAAAATCTCAAATTTCGGAGGTGTGACCATGGTTATTCAGTTCAGTGTGAGAAATTTTCGATCAATCAGAGGGTTGGCCACCTTAGATTTTGTTGCTTCAAAGATAAAATCAAGGGATCCTAGAATTGATGTTAATAATGTAGTTGATCTTGGAAAAATAAAAATTTTAAAGTCAATTGCTATATATGGTGCTAATGCTAGCGGCAAGAGTAACATATTCAAAGCATTGGAATTTATGGGCAAGCTTATTACGTTTGATTCAACCAGATCGCAAATAGGCGACCCTATTAAGGTTGAACCCTTTATGTTGGACGAAACTGGTCGAAAAGAGACAAGTTTATTTGAACTTATATTCATAATAGATGATATTAAATATAGATATGGATTTGAAGTTAACGATAAAGAAGTGATGGAAGAGTGGTTGTATTGGACCCCTAAAAATCATGAGAGAAAAATTTTCTATCGAGATTCGGGCAGCATCTCTCATGGAACTGATTTTTACGATGCCAATCAGATTAAAAGGTTTGTTAGGAATAACGCACTCTTTTTGCCAATCGCGGCGCAGTTTAATGCAGAGATACCTAAGAACGTGCTTCAGTTTTTTCGTCGATTATTCTTTCTCAGGGGTTCTGACAAAGCTATTAGAGGATTAAGTGTTAGATTTCTAGAACAAGGAATGATGAAAGATGAAATACAAGATGTCCTCAGGGCAGCTGACTTACACATAGAAGACTTCGCCTTGGGAGAGAAATGGAATGATGTAGATGAGGAAGAAGGTGATGAAGAGGAAACAAGTGTTAAGCAATTTCGAATGGCATCCAATAGAAAGATTATTACAATACACCATAAGTATAATGATGAAGGAGAAGTAGTAGGGACTGAAAGCTTTGACTTGGAGAAGAATGAGTCAAGTGGTACCCAGAAGATATTTGCACTTTCTGGATTATTAATAGCGGCATTAAAAAGCGGAGGAATTCTATTTGTAGATGAAGTAGATTCGCAGCTTCATCCACTTATAACAAAATCATTAATTAAAATGTTTAACTCCCAGGAGAGAAACCCAAATGGCGCTCAACTTGTTTTCATTACACACGATACCAGTCTGCTTGATTCTAAAATCCTTAGAAGAGATCAAATATGGTTTGCCGAGAAGGATAAAATTGGATCGACTGAAATATACTCTCTGGCTGATTACGAGGGTGATGGTAAGAAGATAAGAAATGATGCTTCCTTCGAAAAGGATTATATATCAGGTAGATACGGGGCCATTCCGTATCTAGGTGCGTTTGATTTTAATACTACAAAGAAGGCTATAAAAAATGACTAAGGGGAGGAAGGCTGCTCGTGAAATAGGAAAAAAAAGACCTTCCAGAAAAATAAAAAAGACTTATTTAATTGTTTGCGAAGGAGTAAAAACTGAACCGAACTACTTTATGGAGATGCGAAGAGAGCACAAGTTGGCAATAAGTGTTGAGGTGTGCGGCACGGGTTGCAATACCATTAGCTTAATTGCGGAGGCAGCAAAAATCGTTAAATCATCTGGCATTAATTTTGACCAAATATGGTGTGTTTTTGATAAGGACGATTTTCCTGCTGACAACTTTGATAATGCTATTAATAAAGCTAACTCCCACGGATTTAGACTGGCATGGTCAAATGAATGTTTTGAACTTTGGTATCTTCTCCACTTCAGATACACGACAGCCCATTTGCCTAGAGAGAGCATATATCGAGATTTAACTTCTAGGGTTGAAGGTAGCTATGAAAAAAACAGACAAGGAATGTACAAATTTCTACTTCCTGAACAGAAGACAGCTATAAAAAACGCTAAGAAGCTGGAGGTCTATCATATCGCTAACGGCTCAACTCCTTCGGGATCTAATCCTCTTACAAAAGTTTACGAGCTTGTCGAAGAACTAATAAGCCAAATAGAAGAATAAGATTGGCGACCTACGTTTATGTGGCATTGCTTATTGTAAGTGAGCTCCTCCGCCTGGCGAGAATTTGTCATTGGAGATAGTGCGACAGACATGGCCACACCCTCAAGGCGGGGGTTTGTCATTCCAGGGAGGAACCTCTGCCCTCAGGCCTCACGCGCACCGCCAGCAAAAGCCCCCGCTCGGAAGGCGGGGGTTTGTCATTGGGGGGAGGAACATGGGGAACTTTGTGCAACTGACTGGCGTATCTCTCGATGAGAACTGTTGGAGGCGCAGAGTGAAATTGGAAAAAGCTGTTCAGTTACTTCTTTACGTGGGACTATTTTTTATCCTCATGGGCGCTTTAATACCGAAAATTCTTCTCTTAACACAATTGGGGATAGGGTTGCTTGCGTTTAGCCTTGCGTCAGGTTTCTTTATCTCTGGGTTTAATAGTTGGGAAAGGATGAGCCTTCTATTTCGCCTAATATATGTTGCCGTTGTGGCGGTATTCTCCGTGCTCGCCTACTTTGCGATTAGAATGTATATTCAATAGTTTGAGACATTGAATGCCCCCGCTCGAAAGGCGGAGGTGAAGTTTTGGAAGGGGAGGTGCTTATGTCAGTTCAGACAGACGAACCGTAGGGACGCGTGATGATCTCAAAACCATGCCCAGCGGGATCTTTGAAGTAGACACCACGCCCGCCATGGTGTGTGTTGATCTGTCCAGGAAGAGTGCCTTGCGGATCGGCCCAGTGCTCCAACCCACTCAACTGCATCCGTTCGTAAATCTGGTCAAAAGTGGGGTCATCAACCAGGAAGGCGAAGTGCTGCATCTGAATCTCTGGTATCCCTGGCTCCGCGAATTGGAGATGTACGCCTTCTTCAAGCGTGACGCTGGCAAACGGCCCCCAAAAGGTGGGTTCAGACAACCCGAATAGCTGCGCGAAGAAGGACGCGGATGCGTGCCGGTCGTGGGCGGCGATGATGGCGTGGTTGAATTGAACGCTCATTCGAGCAACTCCTGGCGCAGTGTCACGATGTCTCAAGCAGCCGGATATCGGAACGCAACGCTCGCCTGAAGTGTAAGGAGTCGAGAATGCTCTCGCAAGCCTGCTGGTAAACCTGCTTGGCGTAAAAACTCCGCTCGGAGGCGGGGGTGAAGTTTTGGGGGAAGGAGAGGTGCGTTTTGGCAAAATTGCCGTTCTGCAACTCGCTTATTCCCTGGGCCAGGACGCCTTGTCCTGCTCGTTGAGGACATGATCAAGCCGATGGAAACTCTGGTGGATGTGCTGTCTATTTCGTCTCGGAGGCTAGCGACTGAGAAGAACGGCAAGAAGAGCCAGTACTGCTGGGATGACTTGAACGAAAAGAATACGCCTGGAAACAGTTGCAGTGCCGTACAGCCCGGCAATAATCACGCACATCAGGAAGAATATTTTTAATGGAGGAGCCAACGCTGCTGGTGCCAGCAATGACCAGAGGAGTCCAGCGACCAAGAAGCCGTTATAGACTCCCTGATTTGCAGCCAGCACCCTCGTGGTCTGGGCCTCTTCAGCTGTGGTACCGAAGGCTGCACGTCCGCGAGGATGCGTCCAAAGAAACATCTCTAAGATCACGATGTAAACGTGAATAAGGGCAACAAGAAGAATGAGTCCCATTGAGAGTATGTGCATCATGGCCTTCCTAGGGAGAGATGGGGAATGCGGAAGTACTGTCACTACGCCTTCTCGTGTTCGTCAGGGACGTACTTAGAGAGGCGGACAAGCCCTACTCCTGCTTCCGGAGGATACATGCTACCAATCACCCCTATCCGCCCTCTTGGCGTCACCCGTGCTCGCCAGACCGTCCAGAAGCTCACTGGAAGGCGGAGGGAGGCCAAGGAAGCGAGGGCTTACGCCGAATGCTGGTATCAAGCTATTCGGGCATGGAAGGTGCGGACCGTGCAGCTTCCCAGTCCTGGTGACGGGCGGTATCAACCGGACGACCTGGACTTCCTAACGCTCGGCATGGGCGGCCCGATCACGGCCACTTACCTACAGACGCCTATTGGTGACTGTACGGAGCATGAGGTAGCGACGGTGATCAAAGAGCTGCTGGGCAGCGGAGTACCTGACCACCGAGCCATAGGGCAACTTTTGGACCGGCTGCGAGGAACTTACCGGACTCCAGTGACCCTCTTGCGGGAGTGCGGACGCTGGCAACCAGATATGGCTCGGCACGCCGCTTATGCTGTCGCGGTGCTGACCCTGGCCGTGCGGTTAGGCGACGGGCACGCAGAAGCGCCACTGGCAAGAGCCAGAGCCGACCAACAGGGGAGGGTGGCAGAAAAGGTGGGAACTGAGTAGACTAACCGTACAGTCCAGAAAGTGTTGATACGCCCCAGGAGGGCGATTTTTTGTTGGGGGCTCATCCATTTGGCGGATGTTCCTCCTGAGTGTCGTAGGTACACTAACTCCATCCCACAATCGAGCCGACCGGGTGAAGTCGGAGGGCAGCCCTCGGATAGGGGGCTTTTTGCTGTCTCACCACGCTAGACCTGACGCTAAGGCATGGTTTCCAGTCGCCCTCCAGCCTGCTTATCTTTAGACTGGTTAAGGTCAGAAAGTGCAGGGGACAACTTGACGAAGCACGGTCATACACCGTGCTTTTTCTTTGTAGGGGGCGCACAATCCGGTATCATATAACTATGTTATTCTGTTATCAACTAAATCAGGCTCTCTTTTTCGCCTCTAGCGATTATTAGGGAGTCGTAAATCGGGATTCCTCGAGAGGGTGCGATGGCTAGAGCAGATTTGATCAAGAAGATGTTCAAAAGCTATGCCACCGGACAGCATGACGCGTTCATGGAGGCAGCTCAAGACGTTATTCTTGATGAACGTAAAAAACAGCATGTTGTCTTGGCTAATGAGCTGACACGGCTATTGAACGGAGCATCAACTACGCGACCTGATTTTCCCCTTGCTAGCCTACAGCCCGTACCTCGAGATCCCGAAAAGGGCCTACCTCTTTTTGACATAAAGACTCCGCAAAAGCGAATGGAGGATCTGTTTACTACTAAGGGGCAGGAACAAGCTCTTTGGGACGTGATGAATGAATTCAAGCAGTGGGAAATATTAGAAATGTATAGCTTGAAGCCTGCGCAAAAATTGCTTTTTTGTGGACCACCAGGGTGCGGTAAAACTATTACTGCCGAGGCTATAGCAAGCGAATTGGGTCTTCCTATGCTATATGTCCGGTTTGATGGTTTGGTGTCCAGTTTATTGGGTGAAACGGCCTCGAATTTGTCGCGCGTTTTTGAATATGTGACACGTGGTCAATGGGTCGTATTTTTTGATGAATTTGATGCTATAGGCCGTTCTCGTGATGATAGTACTGAGCACGGAGAGTTGAAGCGAGTCGTAAATGCTTTTTTGCAGATGCTAGACAGATTTGAAGGTAGATCCCTTGTAATAGCGGCGACAAATTTCGAGCAGGCGCTTGACCCTGCTCTATGGCGTCGTTTTGATGAGGTATTTCGTTTTGAAAAGCCAGATGAAGAAACAATTCTTCGCTTACTCACTCGCCTACTCAAAAGAAATTTGAAGAAGACAAACATTCTTCCAAGTATAAGCAGGGAGCTTGTTGGATTTAGCCATGCTGACGTTGAGCGCATTTGTCTTGATGCAATCAAGCGGACAGTGCTAGCCGGTGGGATGTACGTTGAGGAACAAGACTTAATTCGTGCCGTTGCTAAGCAGCGCGATCGCCAGAAAATTCTAAATTTTCGTCACAGCACGACTTCTCCTACTGTTGACGAGGAATAACTGTGCCAGAACAACTTGATCATCTCATCTTACAGCGCCTCAAAGAAAGCGAAACTCGAAGACCCGAACGCCCGGCGTTTGGTGCATCTCCTCCACTTAGGTCGAACCAGAGAGAGCACCAAGGCGCTATTGCGATGCAGATGCATGCAGCAGTTGAAAGACCGACTAGGATTAGGCCTTCTCAAGTAGAGGTGACAAATCTTTTAGTTCTTGAGATGAGTTTTTTGGGGATAGATGAGCGTCAGCAGTTAGAGGATAAATTCCAAGCATTTATTGTGTCTGAAAGTAATACAGAAGAAGCTGATATGGGGGCTCGTTATGAAATTAGCCTCCATTTTTCTAATTCGGATTATGCTCATGCCTTTTTAGAAGAATGGAGCCGTGGGCCGTACACCAGCATGGGTTTTGTTGTGTCTCCTGAGCGTGCAAGTTTAGGAATACCGAGCGATAAAAAATACGTTTTGAGCCACCCAGAAAGAAGCAGCCTGATTAATCTAATAGAAGAAAGTTTTATTCTGCAGGTAGAAGGTTTGGATATTGAGAGAGTCAATTCCAGAAAAATAAGAAGTTCTCAGAAAAATCTTTACAAATTTATTGTGCAATTTACCAGTTTAGTGGATCAGCAGCACTTCATAGATGAGGCAAATCTGTATGCTCAAGGTAATACACAGAACTCCTTCTTGACTGCTGTACAACGTGCGAATCTTTTTGATGCTTTGCAGAGTGTGCGATCATTATCCCCCGAAGATAAAATGGGACCACGCTTGAGGGAGAAATTCGATCAGATCGGAGAGGACACTTTTTTCTTTGATGTAGACCTTTGGCATCCTGGTGAAAACTTGAATATCTCTCAATATAAGCAGAGCTTTAGGACGATTGTGCAGCAATTAGAGGGGCGGGTGCCAGGCGGTCCTCAAGAAATAGCAGGCAGTCTGTTAGTAGCTAAAGTGCAAGGGAACCGCGATCTTCTTAGTGAGTTGCTCACCTTAGATATGGTGTCATGGATCGACCTCCCCCCCTCTGTCAATTTCGATAGTTTCACGCCAATAGATGACGCAATTGAATTGCCCGACTTAAGTCAATTATCTACGACAGAGATGCCCTTGGCGGCAATAATTGATTCTGGTATTGTTTCTGGCCATCCTTTCCTCAGCGGACTTGTAGTAGATGCGATAGATTTTTCTTCGGGCGAAGGCACGCCTGCTGACTTGCATGGTCATGGAACGCAGGTTGCCGGAGTTGTTGTTTATGGAGATCTTACTGAAGGATTAACTACGGGGAAGTGGGAACCTAAAGTCCGAGTCTTAAGTGGTAAGGTGCTGAGAAATAATCCTGACGGCACTGGCGGAGTCATCTTTGCGGAAGATGAACGGGCTAGTATACAGATGGCCGATGCAATACGTACACTTCACGATACTTATGGGTGTCGAGTATTTAATCTTTCGATAAATGAAAATCATCGAGTTTATAGAGGAGGAAGGCAGTCGGAATGGGCACTCATGCTGGATGATATAGCTAGAGAGCTCAATATAGTTGTTGTGGTTTCTTCGGGTAATGCCATTCCAGAAATACCATCCTCGTTTATGCGAACTGAGCTAGGTAGGGATTTACTGGAAATTCAGACTTCGGAAAGACACGCTATTGCTGATCCAGCTTCTGGAGCAAATGTTTTAACAGTTGGTTCGATCGCTCGCAGAGATGAGCCCTCTGTACACCCAAATGTTTTTGAAAGAGATCCTTCGCCCATTGTTCCAGTAGAATCGGAAATGCCCTCTCCCTTTACGAGAACTGGCAATGTTCTTGATAAAGGCTCTGGCCTTGTAAGGCAGGTCAAGCCTGAATTGGTGTCGTATGGAGGCAACTATTCTATTACTTCCACTGGCGGCGTCTGGGCTAGATGGAAAGATAACGATCGAAATTTGGCAGAAGTCCTTCTCAACCACAACTTTCCAACTGGCTCACTTTTGACTCTCGGTTGGGGAACTAGCTTTGCTGCTCCTCAAGTAACTCATGTATGTGCTCAAGTCGAACACCAATTGCGCAGAATATTTCATCCTATGGGTAAAATCCCGTCTGCCAATTTAGTTCGTGCAATTACTGTTCATAGTGCTTCTATTCCACAAGAAATACAAGTTAAGCTAACAAATGGTTTAACAGAAGGGGCAGGGCAGAGAAGGTTACGTCGATTTTTTGGTTATGGTAGGCCCTCTATAGATAAGGCCTTATTTTCGGATACAAACAGAGTGCTTCTAGTGGCTGATGATTTGATTGCGAGTGGTAAGTATCATATTTATGAACTAGAGCTTCCTGAAAACTTTGTGCGTAATAGGGGGCGTAGAAAAATAAGAGCTACTCTCGCCTTCGATCCACCAGTGAGGAACACTCGTAAGACTTATGTTGCTCGTACAATGTGGATGAAGATGTGTCGTGGACTTACGCCAAGTGAGATAGATAGCATTCGATCTACAGGTGGCAGTGGAAGTGTCGCATTCGGGAGTAATCAATTGCTCAATATGAAGCCAACTGGAGAGCTACTAAGTTGGTCAACCGTCCAATCAAATATTTTTGAAACAACTCGTGCGCAAGTGCTGGAAACATGCAGGCACAGCGACGGTAAATATAAAATCCATCTGATAGTGGGTTGCGAAGAAGAATTCCCGGGCTATGAAGAGGATTTACAACGCTATGGTCTTGTCGTGTCACTTGAGCACGAGGATGCACAAATTTCTCTGTATCAAGAGGTGCAGGCCAGTATTACCGTACAGGCAAGAGCACAGATGCGCTCTCAATCTCGCGTAAGATCTCGATCTTCATAATTATTGAATTAGAGAAATCTCCCGCAGTAATTGCGGGAGCCACTTTTTGTAATTGTAGGGGGACAATGGCAATAGCGTCTCAGCGCGCGACAATCCAGTAAAGGGATGTCTCACACCTGTAAGGTCACACGTTTTTTTTGGGGACGGCGACGAGTTCGAGGTCTAGGGCGTCAAGGATGCCTCGCAAGGCTTCGATCTGCTCCCTGCTCTTAATCTCCAAGCCCAAAGAGTTGCCCCCTTCTTTGAGTTGCACACTCCCCACCATTCCATCGGGTGTAAGGATGCTCCAGCTCCCCCCTTGAAGTTTCTGAAGAGCAAAATCCGTTCTACGGGGCAGCGCGGGCGGACGCCGCTTTGGAGGGGCCTTTGTGCCTCGGGCATCTCTCTTTTGAGGCTTGTCAATAAAGTAGGCCAGCAGATAGCCCTTTTGCTTCTCTGTCAACTCAAACCATTCCCCAACCACTCGGCGCTCGGAGAACATGCTATGAAGAAACTGCTCTGTGCGGCGGGCATCGTCCACTTTCAATACGCCAGCCACCACCACATCAGTTCCAAATTCTTTACCAACCTGCTTGGCGCGAAATTCAGGGTCAAGGGAAATTCCGATCTTGAGTAGGTGCGTGTTCTTGTCTTCCAGCACATAGACGAACTGGGTCATGGCCGCACCACTTCCAAGAGATCGCCTATCTCCACACGCTTACCTGTTAATTTCTCCAATCCCTCCACTAACTTGCTCAGGGTGTCAAATTGCACGCCCTCCATATCGCCCTGTGCGATGGCATAGGTAGTTGTGCGTGACAGCCCTGATGCCTTCCATAGCGCGTATGCGGTCTTGTTGTTGCTGTCCAAAAACTCTTTTACCTTCCAGCGCACGATCACCCTCCTAGTGTGGGCTCTCCGGCCCTAAGGAAATATTACCAGACCTCTTGCACTATTACCAGAGGGCTGGTAATATATGGATACCAAGAAGGCGAACGCCCTAGGAAGCAAGGCCTTCTTGGAATCCCTGTAAGGAAGTGGATCAATGCAAGAGTACGCTAGCAGCACTGACAAAGTTCCGACGCCCGACACCATCACGACGGCAGATGGCCGGGTTTGGGTACGCCAGGAGAACCCTTTCAGCCGGGGCTTCATCACCGAGTACGCCTGCGGGCGTTACCGGGCGAACCTCATGACCTACCGGCACAGCGCCCAGGTTCGCTTCATGAGCACCAACGGCAAGAGCTTGGAGATGGTCGCGTGAATGGGGAGGCGGCGACCGCCCCCCTTTACCGCAAGTGCGATTCCTGCGGTACTCCCAATGGCGTGATTTACCACCACCGGGAGGGCCACGTTGAGCATTACTGCCCTCGGTGCGCCCAGCGTTATGCCCTCTACGACACTGCGTATTTCCAGTTGGAAGCCCAGGTGCGGTTGGCGGTTGAGGCGTGGGTCGGTATCTGGGGAACCAGCCCCGGAATCATTGATTTGAGCGAGCAACTGGGCCAGATCGGCGGGAAGTTGCTCGATGAGTACAAGGCGGGGACGCTCGCTCAGGAGGGAGTTCAACCCTTCCGCCTCGCAGCCTGAGTAAGTAAACCGGCAGCACCCGTTGAAACACACGGGTGCGCCCCTTACCTGCGCCGACTCAGGCGGGAGGGTCTATGCACCTACCAATACTGGCAACCCCGATTTTTGAAGGCAGCCCACTCAGGACCGTGGAGCGCGACGGTGAACTCTGGTTCGTTGGGCGTGATGTGGCCCAGGCCCTCGGTTACAAGAAGCCCCGCAACGCCCTGGCCGCTCATGTGGATGCCGACGAAAAGACGACTGTTCGCCTCCATGTGACGCCCCAAAACAGGGCCTCAGATACCGCCATCACATCCCGCGCCCGCCATACCCAAGAAGTTGTAGTCATCTCCGAAGTCGGGGTCTATGGCCTCATCATGGGCAGCGAACTGGAACAGGCCCGCCCCTTCAAGAAGTGGGTGAAGTTGCTCATCCAGCGCTACCGCCAAGGCGACATCACGTTGGCCGATGAAGTGTTGCAGAGGAACACGAATGCTGCTGATGCCGCTTGGCTGGCTGCGAGAGCCGCCGTCAAAGCTGGCCGGGCCGAACTCATGGACGTGCTGCATGTTTGGCACGCCCCAGAGAACCGCCTGATCGAGAACGTGAGCAAGCTCGTGACCCGCGCTGTCATCGGACGCAGCCCAGCCGAGTACCGCGAGGCGCACGGCCTAAAGAAGTCGGCACCTATCCGCGACCACTTCAGCCAAGCGCAGCTCGCAGACGTGCGCTGGCTGGAAAGCAAATTGGCTGCCGTCCTAATTGCCAAACAGCCCAGTGACCACAAGGAGGCGTATCAGGCTTGCAAGCACGCTGTGCAGGTCATCTACGGGGTGATCCATGCTCAGGAGTAACGATGCCTACCGGAGCAAGCACAAACGCCGGGCTGTGAAGTACGGCGCGCGGGGCAGCTTCGACAAGTGGGATGTGCAGATGCGGCTTGATAAGCAGAAAGGGCTCTGTCATTACTGCGGGGAGAAACTGGATTGGGTTGGGAAGCGTAAGTATCAAGTAGATCACTTCGTACCGCTGAGCCGGGGAGGGAGCAACTTCATGTCAAACATCGTTCTCGCCTGCCCGGAGTGCAACCGGGAGAAGGCCGATAAGTTCCCCTGGGAGTTCCGGCCCGCACGGTTCGAGGTCGGGTGCAAGCGTGACTCCTGAGGTGCGGCGTTGCACGAAGTGTGGGGAGGAGAAGCTTGCCACTCGCGAATTTTTTTATGGAAACAAAAAGGATCGATTGGGCTTGCATTCTTATTGCAAATCATGCTTCAGGACCAAGCAGCAGAAGTACTCAGCTAGCAACCGAGAGGCGGTGCGCGCTGGCAACCGTGCCGCACATGCCAAATATCGGGCGGAACGTCTGGTTTACAAGAAGCGGCGGTACGAAGCTCTTAAGGAGGCGATGCTTGGTGACCCGACTCTGCGGGACCGAGTGCAAATTGTACGACGCAAGAAGTCTGCCTCATGGCGTGCTGCTAATATAAATAAATCAAGGGAATTATATAGAAAGGCCAATCATACAGAGAGGGGCCGTCTCAGACAAAAGGCTTGGCGGGCGCGCGACTATGCATTAGACCCTGAGAAATACCGCGCAAGGGAGCAAAACTATCGAGCACGGCGGCTAGCTGCGCCTGGTAGTTTTACTTCTTGGGATATACATCTAATAATGAAAAAACAAAGGGGCGGCTGTTTTTACTGTGGGGAGAGGCTTGGGAGGGAGGCTTGGCATATAGACCACTTCATCCCTCTAGCAAGAGGTGGCACCAATTACCCCGAAAACCTTGTTGCTGCTTGCGCCACATGCAACCTCTCTAAAAACGCAAAAATGCCCTGGGAGTTTATGCCTGATCGCTTCCCCGTCCCATAGCCAGCAGCCCGCCTTAGCGCGGGCTTCTTTATTTGAGGAGCTTGGATTTGGCGCGTTCGTAGTCGGCCTCAGAGATTTTCCCGGCAGCACGAAGGTCTGAGAGGGCAGCCAACTCCTCGCTGAGGGGGCGAGCAGGGGCGGGCGCAATAGGGGGAGCAGCAATGGACCCACTAGAGACGGCCCGAGAGCGTTTTACGAGGTAATAGGGGAACGTTGCAATCCAGAGGAATATCCCGCTCAGGACCCAGGCTGCAGCACCGTTGTTGGCACTGTAAGGCTTACTATCCACAGCGATTTTGTGTTGCGCAGAGTCATAACCCATCCAGATCGTTGTCCCAAGGACGATGGCCACCATCAGTTCAAGCATGGCTTTACCTTAGCTTTTGCCCCTAACAAGAGTGGCACAACATGACCAGAAAACAACATCACCGCCCTTCGGGGCGGCTTTTCATTCCCCGAAAGGAGGTGCTAAATGGCTACCTTGCAAGACACCTATCTCCTCGATGTCAACAACGCCCTTGTGCAATTAGGCCGCGTTGATACCGAACTAACCCGCCTAGCCGCAGTGCGTAACATCAGTTTGAACACCAGCGGCATAACGCGTGCCCTCTCCCAGGTCGCCGCTCTCCGCGCACAGCTCGGCAGCCTAGGCGGGACCAATACCCGCACCATCACCCTCCGCATGGCCACTCCTGGCCTCCCCGCAGCCTCTGCGGCCCTCTTGAACACTGAGCGCAGCGTCATGCGCCTCACGGCAGCCGCGGGAGCCAATCTGGGTATGTCGCAGCGCCTCTCGGGCGTGTTCGCCTTCATCCCTGGACCGCTCGGATTATTCGCATCGGCGGCAAGTACGGCTACGGTGGCCCTCAATGGACTGACGACTGCTCAACGGCTTAATACAGTAGGCTCGTTTGCTCTGGTTGGGGGACTGGCGGCTATTGGGGTAGCGGCGGCCAGTTTGGCTTCTCACGGCATCAAGCAGCTCAATGATTTTCAAGCAGCCGTAAACACTTTGAATGCTCAAGGCGAAGGTCTTGGGAATGGCCTTGATGCTCGCGTGCGGCTGCTCCAATCTCAAGGCGGTAGAGTTGCGCAACAATTCAATCGGGCTGAGCTGGGAACAGGCATTGCGGACCTGACAAAACAAGGGCTGGCAGAAGCTGATGCTATAAAACTGGTAGCCACTAGCTACAAATTGGCAGCAGCGGAGGGGCAGTCGCTCACAGAAAGCAGCAGTCTGCTTCTTGCGAACCTACGCCAGTTTGGCCTGGATGGCCCAAAAGCCGCAGCGGAAGCAGCGCATTTTGGCGATGTATTTGCAAAGGGATCACTGCTTGCAGCATCAGGAGCCAAAGAATTACAGCAGGGGTTATCCGTTGTGGGGCCAATAGCTGCTCGTGCTGGATTCTCGATCGAAGAGACGACTGCAAATTTGGTTGCCTTGGATAATACTGGGCTCAAAGCAAGTACGATTGGAGCAAACGCATTTAGAGCTGTTTTGTTGGCTCTGGCCAGCCCTACGGGTGTTGCGAGCCAGGAAATTAAAAAGCTCGGCGTTGAAATGAAGAATGCGGATGGCTCTGCCCGTAATGTGCGTGACATCTTAATTGATTTACGCAAGGCAGCTGCCGTATCTGGTGATTCTTACGACTCGGCAACTCAGGCGACTATTCGTCAAGCGGATAGCGTAGAAGCGGCCAGTAAGATTTTTCGCTCTAGAGGAATCGTCGGCTTCCTTAATATGAGAGATAGTGTAGAAAAATACAATAACGCCTTGAAAGAAGGAGAAGGAGCATTAAACCAGTACGCGAAAGCTATGACGGAAGGCGCAGGGAAAGCAACAGAAAGATTGCGCAACGCCGTTGATGATTTGGCACTAACTTTCGCGCAGCAGTTTAGCTCAAAGCTGGGCAACACTATTGATTCCATAGCTAAATTGGTCCGCCAAATGGACCTACTGCTAAATAATCGAGAAACATTTAAGGCTTATGCAACCGCCTTGGTCGTTGGCTTTGGTGCTATTACTACTGCCATGATTTTGAACGGCCAAGCAGCTCGGCTGCTCCTGGCTGATTCCAGTTTTGCTGGCTTGGTGGCCCTATATCGCGCTTCGGTTGCCGCGCAACTCTTTACGAAGGTGGCGGCAGGCTTACGGGCTGTGGCGCTGGCTAGTGCCATTGGCTTCAATACCGGAGGAGTTATTGGATTCGTCGGCGCGTTAAATGCTATTCCCGTTGCCGCCGCATCCGCATTAGCAGGTATTGCCCTTCTGGCAGGGGGCTTAGCTGCATATGCGCTTAAGTTCTCTGCGGATACACGAGCTATCGTAGATCAGACTGAAAAGGTCTTGGAGGATCAGTTCGAAGGGATGATGGCCCGCGTCAAGGAACTGCGTGGCCAGGGCAAGCTCGGCAACCTGAAAGCCAACCAGCTCCTCACCATCAACCTTCGTTACAACTTCGAGAACAGCGACGAGCGCAACAAGGAGCTTGATGCACGCCTCCTTGGATTGAAAAAAGAGATTCAGGCCGAGACAGACGCCGAAGCGGCACGCCTCGCGGCCTCAAAAAGCAAGAGAACGGACGTTGCGGCGACTGCTGAACAGACCGAAGCCTATGACGGTCTTCTCCAGAAACTCGACGATCTGAAAACGAAGTTCAGCGAGAGCGGCACAACCACTTTCCAGAAGAATTTGCAGGACGCCCGCAAGAGCCTCGCCGACTTCAACAAAGAAGTCGATAAGCTCCTGGAGAAGGGTGAACTCACTCCGCTCCAGGGGGCAGCCCTTAAAAAGCGTGCCCAAACCGATCAGGGAGCCATTCTCCAGGGCATCACCGACCGCCAGCTTAAAGAGGATGGCGAGACCCGCATCAAGCACGAGCGAGCCGTCCAAGATGCCCAGCTTGCCTTGGTGAAAGATGGCCGGCAACGCCGCCAGGTCGAATTGCAGCGCCAGGTGGACGACGTTAAGAAGGCTTACGGCGAGGAGATCAAGACCGCCCTTCAGAACGCGAAAAGCGCCCCCACCCCCGCGGCGCGCCGCCAGTTCCAGGAAAACGCTGGCGAGCTCCAGCGCAAGCAGGCCGAAGAAGTCGCAGCCATTCAGCGCAAGGGGAACCAAGATCTGGTTGAGATTGACCAGGAGCGGCTGCGGAGCGTTCGCGCGGCTCAGCAGCAGGTGCTTGAAGCCCAGGCAACGGGTAGCGCTGCTCGCATCCGACTGGTCGAGCAGGAACGTGACCGGGACCTCGCGCTGGCCGGCGAGAACGTCCAGGCGAAACTGGCCATTGAGGAGCACTACGGACCCGTCCTCGCGCAGATGGAGCAGGAGCGCATCCGGGTCAGTGGAGAGGCCCAGCGTGCGGCCCTCAAGCAGACCCTTGATCAGGAACTCAAACAAGCGGAAACCGCTGGTAACCGACGTGGCGAGCTGGAAACAGCGGCCCGCCAGAAGTACCTGACCAATCTCGGCAACCTCGAACTCAGCCAGCAGGCCGAATTGGGCACGGCTCTCCTGGCACAGGACAAGCGTGTTCAGGAAGAACGCCTGACCATCTACAAGGAGAGCCTCGCCAAACGCCTGGAGGGCCTGGAGGACGCCACCGGAAGGGAAATTGCGTCCTTGGGACGCACCCTACAAGCCGAGCGCGCGAAGGCCCTGGCATCAGGCGACGGTGGCAAGGTGGCGGCCATTGATTCGGCCCTCGAAACCATCACGAAGCAGGCCAGCGAGAATGCCCGTGACTTTGCGCATCAGCTCTCCGACAGCAGCGACCGGGCCCTGGAGCTGCGGGACCGTCTGGCGGGGATCGATCAGACGGCGCTGGGCAAGGCGCGTTCCTCGGCCGCCTCTCCCTTCAACGAGATTCTGAAGGGAGCCAACAAAGAGATCGCCGACCTCCAGAAGAGCTTTGCCAAGCTGACCCCACAGCAACAGTTGGGGGACGCGGGGCGCCAGATGCAGTCCCGCATGAATGACCTGAACGGCATCGTGCAGGACGCAAATGCCCGTCGCAACGTCGCCGTGCTGCAGGCTGACCAGGCCTTCTACCGCAAGCAGCAAGACGATGCAGAAGCAGCGGCCTTGAAGCTCGCGAAGACCCGCTTTGAGGCCGGGAAGAACGTTGACACAGCGGGTTACCAGCAGGCCCTCGCCGTCGATCATCAGTACTGGAACAACCGCCTCTTCCAAACGAACGAGGGTCTGAGGCGGATTGACGCAGCCCTTAAAAAGGCGAAGACCCCACAGGAGCGCGGGCAACTGGAAGGCCAGCGCACCGAGCTGGAAGGCCAGCAGGACACCATCCAGCAGAACCTGGCCGGGAATGACCAGGAGCGCGCCCGGGTCCTGGAACTCATCAAGAACCGCATCAAGGATGCCCGCGACTATGCCCGGGAAGAAGCTGTCTCTCAACTGAACCTGGCAAGCACGGAGAAAGGCCGTGCTACTGCCCGCGCCCATCTTCTGAACATCGATCAGAACCGCCTCGCCGCCATTGACCAGGAACTGGCAACCCTGCGAGCGACGGGGGGTACCCAGGAAGACATCCTTGCTCTGGAGCGCGAGCAGCTCACCCTCCGGGACAACCTCAAACAGTACGGCGACGACGACCGGCAACGGGCACAGCAGCAGGTTGCTACCCAACGCAGTCAGCTTCAAACCACCCTGGATCTGGCCAAGGGAGATGAGGCGCGCACCCGTGCACGTGCTGACCTCCTGCGCTTCGATCAGGAACGCCTTGCGGTGACTGACTCGGAGCTCGCCAATGCTCAGGCAAACGGGGCCACATATGAGCGCATCAACGAGCTCACCGAGCGCCGCGCCGGCCTTCAGGAGAGCATCACGAGGTTGGAGGACGACGAACGCGCTGCGGTAGACGCACTCCTTGCCTCTCGCCTCTCGCTGACGGGTGCCGAACTGGACTACGAGCAGGCCATCGCCCGCAGTGATGCAGCTGTCACCCGTGGGTTGCAGGACCGCCTCGCTTATACGGCGCAGGAAATCGCGGACATTGACCGGCGAATTGGCCTTGCCCAGGAGAACGCTGATGGCGAGGCAGTCATCAACGCGCTTATGAGCGAGCGCCTCCAGAAACAGGCCCAGATGGAGGCCCAGGCTCGAGACTTGGCCCGCCGTCCGCTTGACATCGCTGAACAGCAGCTCGCGGTCACTGAGAGCGAGGTGAAGCTGCGCGACATTCTGGCCCACCGCGCCGGGGATGCACTGCTCAGTGCGCAGCGCAACCTGGAAGTGACTCGGGACAGCATCAAGAGCCTGCAGGCCCGGATCAATAAGGAGGGAGAGGGGGCGCTCTCCGACGAGGAACGGCGTCAGGCGCAGGTGAAGCTGAACGAGCTGCTCGGTCAAGAGCAGCAAGAACGCGACGCGATTGTCGAGGCGCAGTTTGCCCAGCGGGCAGCGCAGGATGACCTACTGCAAAGCCAGGTCAAACTGGCGGACGCCCTTGCACGAGTGGGCGACAACGCGGTGGTGGTGGCGGCCCGCAATCTGAGCGCCACCCAGCAGAGCATCGCCCTCCTCCGGCAACGTCTCGCGGTTGAAGGTGACGGTCAGCTGGTGGGGGACGCCCGTACCAAAGCTCAGACCGAGCTGAATGGGCTGCTCACCACCGAAATCGAGCAACGTCGGGCCCTCGCCCGTGCGCCGCTTGAGCTTGCGGCCGAGCAACTTTCCCTGTTGGAAAGCCAAGTCAAGCTCCGCGACACCCTCGCCGGCCTGGACGACAACGCCGTCCTGAGTGCCCAGCGTCAGTTGCAAGCCACGCGGGACGAGATCAGCCTTCAGCAGCAGAGGCTTGCAGCCTCTGGGGACGCCGCTCTCTCTCCTGAGGAGCGGGTTAAAGCCCAGGAGAAGCTCAATGGGCTCCTGGCGACTGAGGTGCAGCAGCGCCGTGCTGTTGCTCAGGCTGAACTCGATCAGGCAGCTCGTCAACGCTCCATCCTTGACAGCGAGGTCAAACTCGCCACGCTCCTGGCAGGACAAGACGATGGGGTGACCACCGCCCGCCAAGACCTCGAAGCGTTGGAACGCCAATTGGTTGCCCAGCGTGATCTGGTGGCGAATGGCGAGCGACTGGGACGGACCGCCGAGCAACGTCTGCAGGACCAGGAGCGTCTCGTTCAGCTTGAGACCGACGAGGTGGCCAAGGTTCGGGCGGTGGGAGCAGCCCTGCGCGGGCAGGCAGACCAAGCGCGTCAACTGGTGGACGCGCAAGACCGGTTGAGTCGAGCTCGGGCGGGGCAGGACGATGCGGTCAGCGGTGCACGCGCTGAGCTGGAGGGGATTCAACGGCAACTGGTCCAGGCCAGGCGCAACCTGCTTGACTCCACGCTCACGCCTCAGCAACGGGTGGAGACCGAGCGCCAGATCGTGGATCTCCAAACCAGCGAGGTAGAGGGTTACCGCAAGATCGTCGACGCGCAGCAGGAGAGCTTCAGGAAAGACCAGCAGCGGGAGGTGCAGGCCAGGAGGCTTGCGCTGACTCGCTCGCGCCTTGCTGACGATCCTGTGGCCATCGCGCGGCTGGAGTTGCTGGACACCCAGCAGCAACTGGCATTTGAGCGGGAGGTGGAACGCACAGCGAGCACAGTCGAGCGGCAGCGTGCAGCAGCTGATCGGATTTCGGGTCTGCTCCAGCAGGAAGAAGACGGGGTGCGAAAGCTCGGCTCTGCCTATGTGGAGGCTGCCCAACGTTCTGTGGACATGATCGGCGCCCGTCGGAAGGCAGAGTTGGAGCTTGCCGGTCTCGCTGACGATGCGGTGCTTTCGGCCCAACTTGAACTGGATGTCACCACCCGACAATTGGGGCTGGATCAGGACCGGCTGAAACGGGCCGACGAGTTACACCTGACCCTGCGCGAGCGCGAGGACCTCGAACTTCGTATTGAACAAACGCAGGCCCGGCAGGTGACTCAGGAACGCTCTCTCCTGCTCGCAGAGCGGGAGCGTGTGCGGGTATTGGAGTCTCTCTCTGACAGCACCCGTAATCTCCGCCTCGAAAGTGCAACTCCAAGCGACAATCCGGTCACTGAGGCCACCCGTAGGTTGGAGGAGGCCACCACCATCCGCGCCCGAGCACAGCGCACCTTGCAGGAAGCTCAGGCTGACCTCCTGGCAAACCCGATGGACCCCAAGCGGATCGACGCCCTCAAGGCGGCCCAGGACGGCTACACCAGCGCGATCAGCGGCTCTCGGAAGGCTGTCGAGGGGCTTTCCTCGGCCTATCGCGAGCAGCTCGGGCTGATCACTGGCGTGCAGGAGGCCACTCAACGCCTCGCCAACAGCGTCCAGCCTACTCCCGAGGGTCAGAAACCCAAGATCGATACGAACCTGGAAATTGACCGCTTCCAGGCCATCCAGGAGAGGAGGAACGCGGCCTTCCAGCGCTTGCAGGCTGCCATGCGGACCGGCGACGACAAGCTGATCACGAAGGCCTTGAACGACTTCAACCCTCTCGACGAACGCATTCGCAAGCAGCAAGCCCTACTCAAAGACGCAGGCATCTCGGTGTCGCTGGACAACGAGTTGCCGATCAAGGACCTGCTCAAGCAACTCGAACGCCGGGGCGTGCAGCAAGAACGCGAGGCCACGCAGCTCGAGCAGCAGGCCGCCATTGCGGACCAGAACTCGAAGACGGTGGACCAGTTCGGTCAGTTCTCTGCCTCTTTCGGGGAGAGCGTGCAACGGTTGATCGAGAGTCAGCAGGAAGCCCAGGCCACGCCGCCTGCCTCCCCCTCACCCACACCTGCGGCTCCCTCCTTGCCCACTCCCGGCCCCACGACCTATACCTTCGACGGCCAGACGTTCTACACCGCGGAGGCGTTGGAGGCGTACAAGCGGGAGTGGTACCGGCGAAACAACCCGCAGTACTACTTCAATCAAGACGCCATCGCACGAGCTGCCATAAAACCTGCCGATGTGCAGCAAGCTGTGACGGCTCTCGTACAGGACGTCTTGAGTGCCACGGTCCCTCGCCGTGACTCAGGTGTACCCAGCGGGGATATCAACAGCGTGAGCAACATCAGGAACGTCACGTACAACGACGAGGTGAACATCGGCCCGGTCACCGTGGTGGCGGCCCCCGGGGAGTCTCCCGAGCAGCTCTACGACAAGATTCAGTCCGTCGCTAGAACTCGCAAGCGCAGAACAGGAGATTGCTGATGCCCGCGCTCACCGAATACCTCCAGATCGCGGGCCACACGTTCCCCTGGCTCCCACCAGGCAGCGCCGTGGCTCGGGAAACGCCAGTTGCCAGCAAAACGCAGTTCACCCTCGGCGGCGCGCGTGTGCGTACCATGGCGCCTCCGTCAGGCGAGGTCATCTTTCGGGTGCAGTCCCCCGAGGGCTACGTGATTCCAAACGACATCAAGGAAGCTTTGGAAGCCCTGTGGCCTGTGGGCGGCTTTGGGATGGTGGAGACCTACAGCCGCCCCTCGGTCACGCGCACGTGGACGAACTGCATGTTCGAGGACGAACCGAAGTTCGTCGAGTACGTCGGTCGCCTGGAAGGACCAGACGGGGACTGGCTCGAACAGTACGGCGGCGTGCTCTGGACCTATGACCTGGCCATTGCCGGATACCCCAGCTAGGAGGCGTTCCCTTGCCTGCAAAACTCGAATCGTTCGCGCTGGATGGCACCACGCACGTCTCCCTCGTGGAACTTGGGGTCGTGGTGCCTGGCGCTTCCAGCCTGAGCACCACCGACTTCCTGGTGAAGAACACCGGAGACGTGGCCTACCCGACTGGCGTGCAGGTCGTGGTGGCTGCGTCCGGCAGCAGTCCGGCCTACGCCTGGATCTCCGGTACCGCCGTACACCGCGACGCCAGCGACAACGTGATCGCCAGCCACAACTTCACCGGCAATACACCCGCTAATTTCACGGACCCCTTCGGGGTTGGCCACACCTTGATCGTGCAATCCATCGCCACGGTGCCCCCGGCCGCCCCCTTGAACGAGGTTGGGTTCGTCTTCCGGTGGCTCATTCAGCAGCGCCCCTCGTGAGGAGGTGACCCCGCCTGACCATCCTGATTCTCTCGGTTCCCCAGACTCCCACTCCCCAGCCCACCCTCCCGAGTCTGCAGGTGGCGGGCACAGTGGTGGTGCAGGCCAACCGCCTCACCGTCACGGGGCGCCTGCGCACGCAGAGCAACACGCCAGACACCCTGACCCTGTACGGGCGGGTAAAGACCCTCGACCTGTCCATTCCTGCTGGAGCGGTGGGTCACCGGGCCTACGTGATCACGCACAGCGCCGTGGCCGAGTACGCCCTCGCGGGGTACAACGTCAGCGCGCGCAGCACGTCGACTGCTGTTTCCGGCAGCCTGCAGGTACTGGGGCAGGTGCGGGCGCCCAACGCGCAGGTCTACATCACCAGCACAGCGAACGGTGGTGGCGGGGGCATCACCGCGACGTATGGCCCTCTAACGGTCACCGAAGCCTCGCAAGCCCACACGCCTGAAGGCTGGGAGACACAGCTCTCCGTCTCGGACACCACGGAAGCGGACCATGAGCCCTTCCAGGAACTTCTCGCCGAGAAGGTGCCCTGGGAACGCGAGCGGCAGTACTGGGCCGATCCTGAGCATGCCGCCGAGAAGGCCCGGCAGGATGCACTGGACGAACGCGAGCGTAACAAGCTGCCCTGCAAGGACCGCAAGAAACTGAAGTTCGACAAACGCTCGTACCTGGTGGACCAACTCGTGCAGGACTGCCTGGCCGAGTTGCCCTTCCCAGTCGTGGTGACGGCCTCGCCGCCCTTCCCGGGGTGCCGGTTCTACGCCGAGACAGATCGCCCGTACAACGGTGAGCGGACCGGAACCCTGGGTGTCACCTACTCCACCCTTCGAAAAAAGCCGCTGGAGGTCATGAACGACATCTGGGGGCGCGTGGGGTGGACGCACAAATTCCGGGGGGGCGTGTGCTTCATCGGGCCACCTCAAGCACTGTTGGAGCCGGACAGCGTGGCGCCGGCCCTCGGCGTGACGCTGGGCGAATTGACGCAGGAGAGCGTCAGTTACATCAGCGAGGGGGCGCACGAGTTCAAGGACGTTGTGGGGCAGGTGGGGGGCAGCTTTGACCTGCCGCGCTGGATCACTCCGAAGCTCGCCACCATTCGGTACGAGAAGCCTCCCTTGCCCCCAGGGGACGAAGAGAAAAAGAAGGCTGATGATCCGAACGGGTGGTTCGAGACGGTCAAAGACGGAGTACTCAAGGGTGAGGACTCCACCTACCGTGCGGACGGCAAGACCTTGCAAAGCATTCGGAAGTGGGAGGTGGAGAAGAAGGGCGGCCGGGTCATCCGGGAGCAGGAGGAGACGGCGGGCCTCGTGCCCGTGTCGGGCGGCTTCGCCTTGGTCACGGATGAAGCGGGCGACTACAAGGCGATCACTGAGCGGTGGGCGACGCAGGGGCGTAAGTTCACCACCCACAGCTACGGCCACCCCCTCTGGACTGGCAGCGAGACGGGGAGCCGCACGCAGGTCTACACGTACATGCCGTTCCTGGACCATGGCGATTTCGACGCCGTGATTCTGACCGAGGACACGGCGACCACGCACACCTGGAACGACTATGGGTACCCGGAGCGCACGGCCACCACCAGCCGGAAGTTCAGCGGCACCCAGCAGACCGAGACGGACCTGAACGGGGACGGCGCAAGCGACGTCTTTATCGACACCTTGATCTACGAGCACGAGGAGGCGGTGGAAACCTGGCTGCCGCTCGGGGGCGGGGAATGGCTGCACCGGCTAGCTCTCTACCACCGCAAGTACATCCCCCAATTCGGGGACGGGGCGGAGATTGAGGACACCATCGACGCACCCGTGTTCGAGGTGACGAGCGAGATTACAGACCAGGGGCCGCAGCGGGCGCAGAAGGACGGGGACGATTGCCCGGAGGACGAGGAGGAGCCGACGTACTTCACCTACGACATACGTCTGGAAGGCGGACGGGTTTACACGGGCGGCCGGGGTGACGAGGTGGAGGTGGACCTGCCCTGGTGCGAGACGGTGCCACCCCTGGCCTTCGAGTACCTGTACGGCGCGAAGCTGGCCAGGAAAGAACTCAGCTACACGGCGCTGGTGCCCCTGAAGATCCCCGAGGCCGGAGGGGATTGGGAGTTCAGCGCGACTGGGGAGCCTGGGGCCGTGTCCTGCACGGTGAAGCTGGAAGAGAAGCTGCCGAAGGAGGCGTGAGATGTGTTGTGAAGACCAGAAGCCCGCGCCGAGTCCCATCCGGCGCGGCACGGTCAGTTCCCGCCTTGCTGGAGGCGGTCTGCTCGTGAACGTGGATGGGGTGGGACCAGTGCGGGCACTGGACCCGAGTGGCCGGGCGTATCCGCAGGCTCGGGTGAACCTGTTGCAGGCGTCAGGGGCGTGGACCGTTGTGTCTTGATGACTGCCTGGGCTGTCACGAGTGCAACTGCCCACCGCCTCTGCCACATGCTTTCCACCGGGAGGAGGTGTTGTTCGCCACCGCGGAGTACGTGATCACGCCAAGCGGACGGCATCCTCACCCGCTTGGCGCTCCTATTCGCCCTGGGGAGACGGTCACGGTGGACGGCGAGGGCAGCATCGTGGGGATCAAGACGAGCTCACGCCCGGTCACGTTGCCGCGTCGGGATGACGTCTTCGTGGTGCCTGCCAGCTTCGATACGCCGCAACGCCCAGGCATATGGGGAGGCGACCACCTGCCCGGCAGCACGAATGCAGGCGTGTTCGTTGGCTCAGGAGGCGGTGTGCGGGCTGATCCCGTGATGACCCTCGACAGCGGCGATCAGCGCATCTTCACCGCGCCCTTCGTTGTTGACCATGCGGCGCGCCGGGCGAGGTTCTGGCAGGGCGGAACGACCACGCGTCAGGCCGAAGCGCAGCTGCACGGCGTGCCAAGCAATCAGGCCCCGACAGGTTGGAACCCGGACGATACCCGGTTCCTGTTTCACACCCTCGCCTCTCTGGATGCAGGCATCGCGTCCAGGCCCTATTTCCTGACCACTTGGAGATACGACGGGACAGATGGTATCGACGCCCCTGTGACCATGACCACCTCCGGGCTGGTCACGACCTTCCGCCTGCAGACAGGGGGGGCGGTGATCCTCAGTTACCGCCTCATTGACCGCTGGGGCGTCCTTTGGCCGGGTGACGACCCAAGCAACTCCTCGACGCTCTGGCAACGGGAGTGGCAGGTGCAATTCCTGGCACCCGTGGTTGAGGGCGGGGACGAAATCTGGCAGAACGTCAGCAGCAACCTCGCGGCGGCAACGCGGGAAGAGTGGGCCCTCAACGGCACGCCAGTTCCCCCGGATCCCAACCCCGTGAGTTGGACGGTGCGCTTCGAGTCCGATCACTTGGCCGCGCAGACATGGCCGTCTGAGCCCGCACCTCCACCCCTGCCGTCACCGCGCTGGAAATCGGAGGACGGAAGCGTCACCGTGACCGGCCCGCCGACGATGGACCATGACGTGCTGGAAACCGGGGCAGCCCTGAGCGCTTACGGGCACACCTTCTCGTTGGGGAGCTGGGGCGCGATGTGCGGTCCCATGGACAGCACCGGGCAGGCTGAGGCGTGGGTGCTGCACGAAGACGAGGGCAATATCAGCCGCGTGAAGGACAACGGAATGGTTGACGTTCTGGACCGTGAGGTGTTCGAGCGTGAGGTACTTCGGTGTCCAGAGGGCGCGTTCAAGCGGTTCCTGGGGCTCGGCCTGCTGTCGCATACATGGCCCCACTGGGCCTTTGCGCTGTGTCAAACCGGCGTAGGGGCAACGCTTCAACAGGAGGTGCGGGCCGTGACACTGCACGATCCCTGGCGGGACAGCATCAAGGGCAAGCGGCCCAGCACAGGCACGCCTCCACCCGCCCACTGGTACTGGCCTGCTCGCCCTGGGAAGCGGCCCAAGACCATGCCAAGCACCGCCCCAGTCGCGCCACTCGGCCTGACGCTGGCGGACGTGTTCACCGCCGGTGTGGGCGGCGATGGAGGTCAGTCGTGAGAGATGAAGCGCTGCGGCGCGGCCAGGCCCCTTTCCTCCTGCCCAGCGCGGTCCTCAAGGACGGTACACCCTCGCCCAGCGCCCTGGCTGCCCTCCGAAAACGCACCCTCTACCCGCCTACCAAGTGGGCTGAGGAGCTGGATGACAGCAAAAGCGTCCGCGGCTTGCTGACTGTTACTTTCGCTGGTTCCTTCCCTGGGGGCGGCTGGGCGGTCCTGCTCCTGAGGGCCAAGCGGGGCAAGGACGTGCCCGTGGACGCCACTTATGGACCTCTCCACCCTCTCGGGCACAACCCGCAGGTGCGTGGCTGGCAACCGTTCGTGCTGCCCCTGGGCACGCTCCTCACCCCTGATCTGACCATCACGCTCAACATCGACGCGCCGCTCTCCCGTTGCCTGCTCGGGCGTGGCGGTACGGGCGGCAACCTGCCCCCTGGAGGACTATGAAAACAGACCCGAGGCCAGAAACGATCAGCGCCGTGGGAGTGCTGACCTACACCCTCCCCGCCTCCCTGGACGGCCTGACCGTGACCAGCGTTGAGGGCGGCACCGTGACCCGAGGGGGCAATGCGCTGACCGGAGGGGCCACGCTCTCCAGCGGAGACGTGCTCACCTTCACTCCCACCGCAGCAGGCGGCACCACCAGCTTGAACGGCGCACTCCCGAATCAGGAGTTCAGCGGGAACTACCCAGACCTGGACAACATCCCGGCAGGGGGCGGGACGGCAAGCGTCACGAGCGTGAACACGCGCACGGGGGACGTGACCCTGAGCAAGGCGGACGTGGGCCTGGGGAGCGTCACGAACGATGCCCAGATCAAGCGCTCGGAGATGGGACAACCCCTCGGCGTGCCCACCCTGGGCGCAGACGGCAAGGTGCCTGCAGCCCAGCTTCCTGCGACGAGCGGAGGTGGAGACGAACTGAGTTTCGCGCCCACCCTCATCGCGGGCTGGGACAGCCTGACCTATGGGGATGAGGCGGGCGGTCCATCGGCCGCGTGGCCGGTCCACTTGGCTGCGGCGCGCAACTGGACGCTGCTCACGAATGCGGGCATGAACGGCAGCACGCTCGCCAACGGCACGAACAGCAGCAATCCGGTGGTAAACCGTTACGCGACCGCAGTTCCCGCCGACTACGACGGGCACGTGGTGGAATTTGCTGGCACCAACGACTACACGGCAGCGTTGCCGCTCGGCACGCCGGGCACCACGAACCCAGGGACCGTCTACGGAGCGTCCCTGGTCAGCGGGCGGGGAATCCTGAACAGGGGACCGTGCTTCCTGCACCGCGTCACGCCCCCCTGGCGTGGAGATATCGCTGAGGGGACGCGGAACAGCGCCGGGTACACGATGGAGCAGGTCCGGCAGGTGGCGCGGGACGTAGTGGCGCAACTGGCGCGGGAGTTCCCCAACCGGGTGGAGCTGATTGACCTCGGGCACGACCTGACAGACGGGCTCCGAGCGACGGGCATGATGACAGCGGCTCAACTCCACTTCACGGCAGCGGGTCAGCAACTGATCGGGCAATACATCGCCATGCACGCGACAGGAGCGGACGGGACTGCGCCGCCTGCTGTCACGGGCTACAACCGCACGTTCAACACGCTCACGCCTGGCACCATCAGCGGGCAGGACGGGTGGACGGTCTACGGAGGCACCGGGGATATCACCGCCTCGGGGCTGGACGTGGCCGCGCCGTTTGACTCGCAGGCGCGGGGGACGTTGCACGCTCTACCTGCAGACACAACGCGAGTGGCAATGCGGCTCACCACGGCCAACTTCCTCGCGGCGGCGGGCAACGGAATCATGTTGCGGGCCTTCCACCAGCTGAGCGACAACCGCGCGATCTGCGCTTGGCTCTACAAAGCGTCGGCCAACCCCGTCGCTCGCCTGGATTGCGGCATTGTTCAGGGCTCCAACGTCGCGTTCTGGATCGGTTCAAGCGGCCCGGACATTCCCAGCGATGACGTGTGGCTGGAGGTGTTGCGCACTGGGGGACAGATCGAGGTGCGGATGTGGGACGCCGTAAGCGGCACCCGCCCCAGTTCTGCCACGTACAGCCACGCGGATGACGCCACTGTCGTCGCTGACGCGTTCGGCGTCTCCACCATCGGACCTGGCACCCGTCAGGTCAAAGCCGTCAGCGCTCAGTAACCCCACCCTTTCTCCCCGCCCCAGCCCCGCACCGGCTGGGGCGCGTCCTTTGGAGGTGCTTAGATGCTCGTCGAACAACTCCTGAAACTCATGGGCCAGAAGAACAAGGCCAACAGCTTCCCCGTCACGCTGCCCAGCGATGCCGACCCCATCAACGTCAACACCGGCAACGCAGACCCTGCCACCGGCGCGCGGCAGACAACGGGGAATACGACTTTGGCAAGCATCCTGACCGCCCTGCAAGGCACGCTCAACGTCAACTCAGGGAATGCTGATCCAGCCACTGGGGCACGGCAGACGACGGGGAACACCACCCTGGCGAGCATCCTCACGGCGCTCCAGGGGACGCTCAACATGCAGCGGGTTGCCCCGGGCACCACGTCCTATGACGTGAGCATCACGTCGGGGCAGAGCATCGGCGCGTCTGCGGCACTCGCTGGCCGTTCACCCCTCCGCTTGATCGTGGGAGCGGCCTGGACGGCTGCGGATATCACCATCCAGACCAGCGCGGACAATGCCACCTGGGCAGACCTGTACGACGCTTACGGCAGCGTTTACACCATCAAAGCTGCTGCGAGCCGCAGCATCATCCTGCCGGTCGCTGATCTCATTGGCATCAACTACATCCGTCTGCGCTCCGGCACGCCCACCACACCGGTCACGCAGACGAGCGGCGCGACGCTGTCGCTCATCACGCAGGTGCTCTGATGCACCCGGCACTACTTAAGAAGTCGGATGTCTTACCTATTTTGGGGTTGCTGGCGCTTTACACCTTCTCGGAGGGCAGCGGTCAGACGCTGCTGGACCGCAGCGTGAACGGGCGCAATCAGGCCGCAGCCAACCTGCTTTCTTCAAACGCTACCCGCAGTAACGCTACGGCAACTACGACCGTTCTCACCGAGGATGCGACCAATAACTTGCACCTCACTCAGTACACGGTCAATCACACCGTAGGCGTGCGGGAGTACACGAGTGTACGAGTGAAGCGCAATACTGGGAGCCGCAACGTTCGCTTTCAGCTCTCGGGGGGGACGACCATATGGGGTGCGGGGAGTAATCCAACCCTTACCGTTGATCTGGCGACGGGGGTTGCCACCCCCTCCTCGAGTGTAGCCGCGTACAGCGTAGAGAACCTCGGAGGAGGGGAGTACCGCCTCAATGTTGAGGCAGTCCCCCTGGCCTCTTCGGCGTCTCCGACAACGTGGAGCGTTCAATTCCTGATGCTTGAAGGCGCGAACACCTCCTATCAGGGCGATGGCGCATCCTCTCTGCAAATCACCGAGATGTACTGGAGTACGGTCAGCGCGGCGTACGAACGGCCCGCCAACTCCGCCACCCTCGGCAGCAGCGCCTCGGCGACGGACAGTGCTGATCCAAGTTGGACAGCTCTCGGTCTGGATTTTGGCGGGGATGACTACGCCGTACTGCCCAACATCCCGCTTGGCACCGCCTGGACGAAGATCGTAGTAGGGGCCCCCTTGGCGATTGGGACGACTCGGGCGGCCCTCGGGACGGATACAGGCGCCACATACATGGGCGTTCATTCGAGCGGTGCCACCGTAGCCACCGCCTTCGATACAGGGCAGAAGATTGCTACAGCGGGCAGCAGCTTGGGCGCAGGGACTCCCTTCTTCATGGGGAGTCGGTGTACGGGAAGCAGCATTCAGGCAATCCAGAACCTCACCTTCGGCACACCCACCGCCATCGCAACCCCCCCCACCCGCACGGCTACACACATCGGGCGCAATGGTTCCAGTGGCACCGCCTATTGGAGTGGCCCCCTGTACTACGTCGCCATCTGGAACCGCGTCTTGAGTGACGCGGAGTACGTCCGTGCCGTCCGCAGCATTCGGAAGACTCTCATTCAGACGAAAGGGTTACAGGTGGCGATATGAGTTGGATCGTGATGCAGGACAACCGCGAGGCGCAGTTCATGGGCAAGACGCTTGGTTCGGGAATGGTACTCGCGGAACCGCTGCGCGAGGCCGAGGGTGTGGAGCAACGCCGCATCGCCTGGGAGTCGGACTGGACTGCTGCCGAGGTGGACGAGCTGGTCAACCTCAACCCTCAGGTGCAGGTATTGGACGCCCTCCCTGCGGACTGGCGGCCGTATGTGGACCCGTGGAGCATCATGGCTGCGCCCGAGTCAACGAAAGGCCAGGGCAAGAAAAAGTAATTCCATCGCTCTCTCCACCCCGCTCAAGCCCCGGCCCTGGGCGGAAGTGAATTAGCAGGAGGGAGGGTGTACACACCACCAGACCTAAGGGTGTGCACAAGAAATGGCAAGGCAGACCTTCATAGATGTGCCATATGCCCCGGAGGTTCGTTTTGCAACATGGCTTTATGATTCTCCGGCCTAACCCCTTCCAATGGCTGTTCGCCGCGTTTCGCGCTCCTGCGCCTGTAACGCCCGCACAACCGGCGTTCAAGGTGTCGTGGAAGATGCCGGAAGAACCGCAAACTCCCGTTGCCGCAAACCCACCCCAGCAACGTTCCGTCGACTTCGATGACGTACTCCGCGCTCTAGGCTGCGAAGGTTAATCCCCAGAACATCCACTGCCCCCGCTCAGCGCGGGGGTTTTTCATTCCCTACCGTCCCCGGCGCGGTGGGGTTCTCATTTGCTAGGAGGAAATGAAATCAAGCGGATTGACGCCAACGCACGCTCCAGCGTATGTCTTTACCTCCGCGGCTCACACGTACCTGGCGGCCGTCTTCAAGCTCCCAGATCTCAACGTACTCTGTGGGCTTGAGCCACTTGCCCGGCTTCGTGTAACGGTCTACCCGTCGTGTCGCGCGAACCGTTTCTCCACCTACACTCAGTTCGAGGCCAAAGTCGCTGTACTGAAGGATTTCCATTCCTCAGCTTAGTGTTTAATTTCTTACGTTTTAATGTCTTCTTAATGTAATTTGTACACTTAGTCAGCGCCCCTGCCTTCCTCCTGCCCAGGTCCCCCCGGCCCCTGGGCAGTTCGTCATGCCGGGAGAAGAGGTGGCCATGCCCTCATTACTCCGCACCTGGCCCAAGCGCTTTCAAACCCACCTGCACGACCGGCACATCCTGGCGCGCCTGCTCATCGCAGGGCACACCCTCGGGTTCGGCCTGGTCTTCCTGCTGCAAGGCGACTTGATCCACAGCCAGACCAGCAAAAGTTACGGTGGCATGGCCTGGATGCCCCAAGCGGTCTGGGGCTGGCTGGCCGTGCTCACAGGCCTGACCCTCGTCCTCAGCGCCACGGACACGGGCAGACGCATCGCCTACCTCCTGGCGCTTTTCTTCTGGATTAGCGTCATCGTCTCCCTGGTCCTCGGCTCAGGCACGATCTTGACCGGCACAACCACCTACGGCTGGACGGCCATCATCATCGTCTACAAGCTCCTGGCGGCCAGAAGCATCAATGAACCCGGGGAGCAGCATGGCCCTTGACCCCGCCCTGGTGACCGCCACCATCGGCACAGTGGGAACCGTGCTGGTGGGCTTCCTGGGCTTCCTCAACGTGCGGATGAGCAACGCCAAAACAAGCGAGCAGGCGCTCATTGACCGGCTTGAGAAGCGCATCGATAAGTTGGAAGAAAGCCTGTCCGACGCTGAAACCAAAATCGCGCTGTTACAGCAGAAAAACGACAGTCTCGAAAAGGAGAATGACTCCCTCAAGGACCGCGTGCGCCTGCTGGAAAAAGACGGTGCGGCAGCAGAACACCACAACCTCCGTCTGGCGGCCACCATCCAGCAACTGCAGCAAGAGAAGGACGCCCTCAACCGCGAGAACGGCGAGCTGCACAGCCAACTGGCCGCGGTGGCCACGTGCGGAACTCAGGGCTGCCAAATGCGCGACATGGCCCGCCAGCTGGCCGATGGAGGCACCGTATGAACCTCACGCTGACCCCTGAGCACATCCGCGCAGTGGCGCCGCGTAACCCGGATCCGGTGAGCGTGGTGAACGCCCTGCTGCCGGTGCTCGAGCGGCACGGCATCAACAAGACCCCTGAGCGCCTGGGGATGTTTGTAGCCCAGTGGGCGCACGAGAGCGAGTTCGTGGGCGTGCGCGAGAACCTGAACTACTCCCAGGCCTCGCGCATCTGCCAGACCTGGCCACGCCGGTTCCCTACGGTGGCGAGCGCCGCTCCCTACGCTGGCAATCCGCAAGCACTGGCGAACAAGGTCTACAACGGCCGTATGGGCAACACGGGGCCCAACGATGGCTGGGCGTACCGAGGCGGCGGCTGGCCCCAGTTGACCGGACGGGACGCCTACCGCGCCTACGGGCAGCGCATCGGGCTGGACCTGGAAGGCAACCCCAACCTGATCCTGCAGGCCAGTGTCTCGGCCCAAGTGTGTGGGTTGTTCTGGACGGACCGAGGGCTGAACGCCGCGGCTGACGCGGGAGACATGGTGACGATCACGCAGCGCATCAACGGCGGGCAGAACGGCTTCGACGACCGTCTGGCCCGATACCGGCGAGTGGTGCCGATGCTGCGCGAGCAGGCGGAAGCGCTGGCCAGCCAGGAAGCCATCGTCCACCCGTCGATCCCCTGGAAGCAGTTGTGGGTGAACGGGCGGCAGATGGACCCCGCGACAGCCCGGCTGGAAGGCGACACCATCACGCTGCCCAGCGGCACACACCAGGTCGTGAAGAAGACACAGGTGGGAGAGAAGCTGTATGTCACGACGGCCCCCTGAGAAACCCCTTCAGCGGCTGCAGCGCGTCCTCGTGCCCGGCACGACGGGCGGGCTCTACACGCTCGTGCCGGGCGCCACAGGCTTCTACGTGATCCTGTTCATGCACGCTCACAGCTACTTCACTGGGAAGCCGCCGCCCAATGAGGCGATCACGAGCTTCATCCTGACCGCCTGCGTCTCCATGCTGGGCGTCCACCAGATCCGAGGCATCTCCGCTGACCGCGCCAACGCTGCCAACGGCATGGCACCGGTGCCCGTCGATCCGAGCGACGCCCCCACACAGACCATTCCCCAGACGGGCAGCCTGCCCGATCTGCGACCCCGCGACTAGGAGCACCCATGACCCCGCCTCCCGGTTCTGACCTCGTGAAGGCCATCCTCGAAGCCCGCCGCAAGGCGGGCACTGTCATTCTCTCCGCACCTCTTGCGCCGATCACGCCTCAGCGGACCCCTGAGGGCATCCCAACCCTGCCCAAACTCGTGCCGCCACCCACACCTCTCCCGCCTGCACCGCTCGGGGACAGAGACCTGGCCGCCCTGCTCACGCGCCTGCTTCCCCAGGTGCTGGGCGGCATCGATCAGGTCAAGGCCGCACTCGGAGACCGGAAGCTGAGCTTCCCCGAGGCCCTGTCCCTCGCTACCACGGTGGCCGGAGTGGTGAGCCTCGCCGTGCGCGACGGTGCGCCCCTCGTGAAAGGCAAGAGCGCCGACGCCTTGGTGGTGCTGATCTTGGGCGTGGTGTTCGACCGGTACGGTGTGCCGCTGCTGCCCGTCTGGGTCCGGCCGTTCGCACCGGCGCTCAAGGCTGGCGCCGTGGCTGGACTGGAGGCACTGTACCGGGCAGTGGTCAAGAAGAAGTAGCGCAGCACAGCTTAAGGTTCAACCTTAAAGGTAGGTTTTTCACAGTAAGGCCCCCGTTAGGGGGAGGGGTGCAATGTAATGAACAGAACAAAGCAGGAGAGGGGGAATGTATGCGACAGCAGTTGAGCAAGGCGATGGCAGCGTTACGCCGGAAAGTGACGGTACAAACCCCGCCCCAGGTGAGCGTCATTCAGGTGAGAAGTCTGTCATCAACAACAGCTGTCAGCATGACGGACATCCTCCGCGCGATGGGCTGTGAAGGCTGAGGCACGGACAACTCGCGCCAAACGAACGGCCCCATAGACTGCGGGTATGGCCGCCCCCACATCGGAAGACCCTATTGGAGCGGCAGGCCCACCCCGGAAATCCAGGTGGATCTATATCACTGGTGTGTTGCTAAACCTGCTTTTCCCGGGTGCAGGCTTCACCCTGCTGGGTCACCACAAAGCCCATATGCGCTGGGGCTGCGCGATGGGGCTGCTCTTCGGGATCATCGGTTATTGGGGTGTCGTCAGCGTCCTTCTCTTCCCATGGATCCCCAGTCTCTACGAGGCTTATACGGGGGCGTATTGGGAGGACACAGACATCCTTGCTTTCCAGGGGCTGACCTTGCAGGATTGGCCGCTGTGGTCAAGCATCGCTCTGGGTTCCACAGCCGTGATGCTGCCCAGTTACACCAAGGCCTATCGCCGATGGGGGACACATGATCCACGGTACCAAGTGGTCCTCTGGCGCAAGGTCCTCTGGTGGGCAGGGCACGTTCTTCTGGTCGTTCCGGGGGCCCTTCTGTGGGACGATGTTCAGGACGGCTTCATCATGGACCGCCACCGTTACCCAAATCTCCTGGTGGCCCAGTCCCTGTTGCGTAACGCCGTCCTCGCCGCAGAGAGCTACCGCTTCGACAGCAATACCTACCTCAAAACGGCCACGGACTGTAAAGACTTCAGAATCCTCAACATCCCGTCGTTCCCCTACGGCGTGACCACCTGCCGGATACAGCAGACGGTCAATGGGACTTACGGTTACGTCACTTCCAGAAGAAGCCGTTATGACCGCTCCTACCAGGTCGTCTATTTTGACCGCTCCTACCAGTTTGACGGGACTCGTGTGGTCCCAGGTCCGGCGGCGATGCCTGCCAACATGCCCTAAGACGAAAAAGGCCCCACCTTGCCTCGCGGCGGGTGGGGCCTTTTTGCTGGGATAGAAGGGGTGGTGGAGAAGAAGTAGAAGAGGCACGAACAAATTACGCCTCAACTTGACTATGGTGATAGTTTGGGCTGTAAGGCAGCCCATTCTGCCACTTTTGGATTTGTGCACGCTTGCAGCCACTCCGGATCTCTATTAGCCCATCTTGTACGAGCATATTGCTTCATCGGCTTTTCCCTGATGCCCACCCATCTATTTTTTAGTATGGGACAAAGTAGAGAGGCCGATGGCAAAACGGCTTGTGCCGTATCTGCAAACATTATTTCATGGTGCGCTTGATTCCACAAAGAGAAGGGGCAGTTTTCATCGGGTGAGTGTAGACATTCTTCGTTAAATAAGTCAGATATATCGACCAAAGCTCTATTGCTTGGCATAAGAGGAGCCTTGGCATGGTGTTCAGCGGCAATCTGAAGTATTAGGTCGTCCTCTTTGCTAACCAGATAGACTGACAAGTTATTGTAATGTCCATAACGATCCTTAAAAACCAACTCTGCCAGTTCAGCTGGGGTGGTCTCCTCAGGACATGATTTGCGATCTATGACACGAAATACGGCGGAGGTGGCAGTCATTAATCGTCAGAGTCGCCTTCCAGAACATCCTCAATGGCCTCACGAACACCAGGGCTTGTCTCCTGGGCGTGTTGCTTTTGAAGGATTTCGCGAATTTCTGGTACCCCGCGATGCTGTCCAAGTCCGTATACTGCGCCTTCGCGAACATATGGTTTTTCATGCGTTAAGAAGGGAGTCAAAAGAGACCGTACTAGTTTTGTTGAGTGAAACTGGCCGGCTGCTTCTAGGGCGTATGTAAGTTCTGTGTTGGCTAAGTGGTTGGAGTGGATTAGAGCGATTAATTTAGAAGACTGTTGTTCTCCTAGTTCAAAATATAAGGCCTTGCAAGGACGCCCCCATGAAGACTGTTCAATGATTTCACGAGCTTGTTCTTTCTTGGCTTGGTCCTGCCTTCGACGTGCTTCGGCTAGCGCTGCTAAATCTGGAGAACGCTTTTCTGTTACCCTGCCAACTCGAATATTAAACTCAGTATATGTACCCGAGTCGCTTCTCATGGCGCTCCCATACATCACGGCTACACGTACCTTAGGTTCAGAGAGTCGACTTCGAGTATCTAGAGATTTTGATGACACATGAGGTGCCCAGGTTGCGTCTTTTGCAATCATTACTCGTGGTGTAGCTTGCTCAAGCCTGAGAGCTAAGGCCATTGCGTCGGCTGTGGGATTTGTGCTACCTCTAAAGATAATACGACCTAGTTTGCCCTTGAGAGGGATATTAACCGGAGTCCCTGTGGCTTTTCTGTTACTTGATTGCCGATTTGATTCCATCCCTTGAACAACATCTCGATTGCTAACGACTGACCAATCATGATAGCTGCGTGTCATGATATTGCCTCCAAGAAATCTGGTCGTAGAGCACAGCGAAATGTTTGGTGTATCCGTTCGTGTGCAATTTCAAGCCAAGCAAGTAGGTTGTCCGGTAGAGCCCGTTCTGGTTTATCGAAGTCAATGTGATGATCGATATCCAGCTGAATTACAGGTCTGCTAGGTTCTTCATCATCTACGCCTGGAGCAGTAATAGTTATCTCCTGATCTCCATCAGGGAACTGTATAACGATCCGCTGCTGTCTGGAATCCACTTGAACCGAATCGGATAATGGAGGAGGGACAGGCAATGTCCAAGCCTCAAGGATTTTCTCCTCCGCTCCTGGAAACCAATCTATTCGATTGACATAAATTAATTTAAAAGAAGTATATCCAATCGTTTCAGCTGCTTGATGGTGGAGACTGAGAATTTTTTTAAGGTATACCAAGAAGGCTGACCAACCAGGATATTCTCCCGCAAGCAAGAATTGTAAAAATGCTTCCCCAACCTGTACTTCTCGCTGATGTTGGTCGCTGTAGAATTTGAACTGAGGTTCGTTAGGAGGAGGAGTCGCAATAGAGGCTGTGAACTGAGGCGTAGAAGGATCTTCGGGATCGAAGGAAGCTTCTACTTTATGTCCCCATCTTTGCGCCATCTTTGGGTATTCAGCGCTAAGTGCCCTCTGTATTTCAGACACAACCTGTTCTGCAGATTGTTTACTAACGAATGTCATTTCGAAGGCCACCGTCTTGACGGTTGGATCTTTAAGCTTCGGGTGTTCGGGTAGGGGTATTTGATTGGTCATAGAGTTATCCACAGCCTGTGGAAAAGATAGGAGCCGAAAGCTCCAGTTACCATGCAGAAGTAACGACTCAAGGCCGCCACGAAAAGCTGGTAGTGGAACTCTCGGCTGCGTAGGATCTGCCCCCTACCCGTCGGCCCCTCATAGGGGCACTACCTGAGTCTCTTGGAGCATACATGTCCCGCATGACAGCGTGTTGAAGACCTGACCTACATGAAGGTGCGAGCCGACGGTGGACCGTTCTGCTCATACCAGAAATCTAACTGTTCTGCCCTGACGGTTTTGTCTCTCGGCTTGCCTTCAGAGCAGAAGCTCATCTTGATCACGTCTGTGGAAGAAGGCCCCACCCTTGCCAGTCGGCGGGGTGGGGCCGTTTTTAATGAAGCGAGGGCCTGCCGGAGAATTAGATGAACGGGCGTCAATACCGGACAGAAATACTGGCTGGTCACACTTTTCACACTAAGCCGATGTTCGTCCCCGTGCTGCTCCTAGGCGCGTTGGCCTTGGCCTTCTTCCTTCTGGGCCTGGCGTTGTTCCTTCGCGGTGCCATGGTCCGGTATGCCCTGTGGGGATTGTCTCTGCTGGCGGGCCTGTGTTTTTTCGTGGCCTTCCTGCTTTGAACCCTTCACGCCAAGCCTCCCCAAGTTCCACGTGCCGCCCGGTAAGCAGGGGAGATCCGGCACAGGTCCCGCTGGTACTGGGCCGCATCCCAAGCGATCAGGAGGGCACCGGTGCGCCCAGCCCAGCACCGCCCGCTCATGTACCGTGCCCCGCTCACGCCGCCACCTCTGCATTCACGTTCACGAAGATCAGGCTCCCGTCCGTGGCCCGGCACGGCGCCACCTCCACCGTCATGCCCTTCAGTTCGAGCAACGCTGCGAGGAGGGAGGCGCGCGCCTCCGCATCCGCTCCATCGACGGCTGCCGCCAGGTGAACCATGCCTCCGGCCTTCCAGCCGGAGAGGGTCACGCCCATCAACTCGATCTGCTTCACGCTGCCAGCTCCGTCTCCAAGCCGAGCTGCCCGAAGGCGTAGCTGCGCACCGTAGCCGCATCCTCCGCCGTCAGGGCGGCCAAGCTGGTCACCGTGCGGCCCAGGACCTCACTGGCCAGCGCGTAGTGGTTGCGGTAGCCCAGGCGGCCCAGCGTGCGGTGCAGCTGGTGAGCCGCGGGGTTCCCGATGGGAGCCGGAGCGGGCAGGATGACTTCCTCGATCTTCTCGACCTGGGAAGCACGGTCCAACAGGCGGGAGGCCTCCACGAAGTTCATGTTCTCCCCGTCCACGATCGCGCTCAGGTTGCCGCTGTGATCCCGGGCCAGCGTCACGAAGTGGGTGGTGACGCTGCGAATCACGCCGTACTCGACATCAGCAACGCGGGCCTTGTAGGTGATTGTCTTGGCGCGGGGGGTGGTAATGTTCATGGTGCTCCTTGTGCTAGGTGCTAGGGGAGTCAGAAGACCGGGGACTTTTCGAAGGGGACCCGGCTTTTCTGCTGTCCTTATAGTACGCGAATCGTGTACGTATGTCAAACATTTGTGTACGGTACGCGGTAGAGGTACTATCTGGGTATGAACGACCGCATACGGCTGCAGGCCAGAGAAGCCATGAAGAAGCAAGGACTCACCCAAGAGCAGTTGGGTGAGCGCGCAGGCATCCCCCGCACCCATGTCAGCCAGATGCTGAGTGGGGCAATCGGCAAGATGCCAGATCGCTGGACAGCCCTGGCTGATGCCCTGGGCATGGAGATCGTGCTTCAGCCCAAACTAGACGCACCTATTCCCCTCGCCGAAGAATTGGAGCGGAGGTAGTACAGCCCCTGCTTCAGCCCAAGCAGTAGCCATAAGGGAGCGGTGGCAAAAGGGTGACGACTATTCTGACTCCTACGCAGTCGTCAGAGACCTCAACGGACCTCAAAGTGGTAGGGGTCAAAAAGCCAAAAAAACGGCTCGCAGCGCACCTAACCTCAACAGACCTCAGCAGACCTCAACGGGTATGGATGTGTTGACACGGTAGGGGTCAGGGGTTCAAATCCCCTCGGTTCTACCAAAAGGCGCCCTCCTGGAGGGCGTTTTTCTTTTCCCCCTCCAGCAGCAATCCCCCAATTGCAGCAGCGGGTCACCCGTCTTGAAGTCCTTCCGGTTCACCAGCGGCGTGAGGGTCAGCGCGGCCTTCTCCCGCTGCTGTTCAAACACATGGCGCACATGTCTAGGGTGACGCTCGACCGGCTGTAGTCCCTGCCGTCTGCAATGGCCTCGGGGTCCAGGCCCTGGTAGACCATGGGGGTGGTCGATGGTGCCCAGACGCGTGGAAAACGCCAGCGCGTGCTCTTTCCAGTCCTCGGCGGCCGGTTCACTCTCTCGCTCTATGAACCTGCAGGGCTTCCAGGGGGGCGGCAGGCAAGGGGATGCGAGGGTGACTTGCCTCCGTCTTCGGCTAAGGTACGGGCGCGCCTCAGCCTTCGCGCGAGCATAGATGGGAGTGACTTCTTTGACGAGGAGCGCGGCGGGATACCATACCGGTCTTCGAGGCCCGCTCCATCCGGGAACTGATCGGCAACGCCGAGGACGTTCGAGCAGCAGACGGTCCGGGAACCGTTCTATCTGCAGGGGCTGGGGTTAGAGCCGGTGCTGCGAAGCATCCCAGTTGAGCTGAGGTATGAGGCAATACCAGTGATCAAGGGGAAGGTACAAGTATGGTGAGGGATGCCCCACCTGGAAATTACCAGACAAAACGGGATGGTCCACACGTATCACGGATCACAGAGTGTTCTTGAGGGATACCTTGCGACGTTCGCCAACTTCATGGATCGAATCGGCCCCACCGTCCTCTGTATTGATTTTGGTGGAGGAAAGAAGGACCCTTACAGGATCAGCATGGACCTCATTGCGAAAATGCAAATTATTGCAGACGAGTAACCAAGGAAGCGTACCTGACTCTTTTTCAGGGGCTTTTTCATAGGTAGGGGTGAGAACACTGGTAGAGTTCAGGCGTGTTCAGCAGGCCTTCCGGAGCTCTCAAACTCAAAATGGTCCTTGTCCGAATGAACCACGATGAATCGTCGCCATCCTGCGTTCGTGTGCAATAGGACGTTGTCGCCTGTGATTATCCGGAGCAGTTGTTGCTCTTCAGTTGTAAAGTGTTCTGAGGGCAAAGCCAAGCGTTGGATTGGCGATGTGATGTCGTCAATTGCAACGTGCGTCTGAATGCGTTCCATTCCTCACCCTATGCCAAAGGAGGTGATCCGTGTCCAATCCTGAGGCACAACCCAAGACCGTCGAGGAGTTGGGCACGGCCCTCTCCGGCAAAGACCGGGTGCTGGCTGCTGCCTATCTCGCCACCTTCAAGAAGCGTAAGGCGGGCGTGACCGCGAAGTACAGCGAGAAGTCCCCGCTCCACCTCCGCCGTCCAGGCCTACATCAAGGCCCAGCTCAGCGGAGAGGGCAGGGGTGCAGAGGGTGCTGCTGCTCCAGAACCAGGACCGGCTGCTGACCAGCGGCGCACTGGAAGGCATGTACGAAACGGACATTGACTTGCCCTTCCCGCCCAGCCAGCCGGATGGCGGCACGCAGCCCAGCGCCTGAACGAAAGGGGGTGGGTTCAGGCCTGCTCCACTGGCGAATCCCATGACGAACGTTGAACCGGTCCGAGCCGGAAGTTTCTGTCTGCGCGCAAAGGCAGGGTGGACCTCGTGACGGCCCCCGCCAAACTGGAGGCCGACGAAACCTCTGTGGTGGTCGATTCCCGGCAGCTGCAAGACGCGCTGAACAAGCCCGTTGACGTCATTGTCAGAAAGGTGCTCGCCGAGCTCTACTCCTCAGGACCAGCCAAGGCAGTACGCGACGTGCACGCCGCCCGTGTTGGTTTGGCAGACTCGGCCAGGCCAGCCGGTGAAATCCTGCGCCGCCTGGGGAAGCTGAAATGACTCCCGCTCTCGCGCGCCTGGAGCTGGCCTAATTTTCAGAACCCTGTGAAGGCCAAGGTCAAGAGCCCGGAGCCAGAGAAAAGCACCAGGAACAGGGCCCAGCTGAGTTGAGGGTCCTGCTGCCAGTTGCGAGCCCAGAAGGAGCTGCCTCGTGTTCTCTGGCCTTCCTGAAAGAGGGGGAAGCGTTCAAGAGCGCCCCGTGCCAAGAATGCCGCGAGAATGCTCCGATGGGCAGGAGCTGACTCCACGGAGCGGTCAGCTGTTTCCTGTAGGGCCACACAGCAATCAGGGCAACGAAGAAAATGAGGTAACCCGTCAGACCGGGCAGCATGATCAGAAGCCACTTCCAGAAGGTCAGGTGCTCTTGCATGGCTCCAACCCTACGGCAGGAGAGGAAGGGGCGCAGGCAAAAATGCGCTCCCGCCCTGTGAACTGGCGCATCCTCCGGACGCCAGAGGGAATACGCCCTACAGAGCGCGACCTCACCCGTGGCGCCCGCACCTCGGCCGCGAAGCGTGGTATCAAGTCCTGCAGCGCTGAGAGACCGTCACACGCAGTAAGTGCCTCACAGCACCCACTGGGAGCAGCGGCAACCGCCCCATGAAGGGCGTTGTGGGCAACTATGGGCAGGGCGTGGGGTTCGTCACCTACACCCGCGTCCGTATTCGGTGGGTGACGTGTCCGCCTCAGCACCCGCTCAATCAGCCGCGCCGATGATCCAGTGGGTTACCTCGACAGGATTAGGCGCAAGGCCGGGCCCATGGGCCTGATCCACGACGGGGAGCTCAGGTTCGGGTGGCTGTGGGTTTGAAGCGGAAGCCACTCGCCTCTTCGTTGACGCGAGCGGCGCCCTGAGCGACCTTACCCCAGCTGATGCAGCACCTTCCTCGCGTGATTGACGTGGTACCACACCGCGAACTGCATCCCGATGACCTCCCGCACGCGGGAGGTGGTCCAGCGCTCATCCCTACAGCATGCGGCGATCTGGAGCTGCTTGAGTTCTTTGGCGCTCAGGCGCCGTCCAGGACCAGTGGTCCGCGTGGCCTCGAGGCTGCCTCGTTCTCGCGACCGCTGTTTCCGAGTCCGCACAGTGCTTTCTGAGACACCGGCGGTCTCAGCGATGACGGGTTCGGTCATTTCAGGATCGTAAAGAAGTTGCTGCGCATACCGCCGTTGTTCTCCGGGTTGCGTACGGCTCAGCCTCGAGGGGCGCCAGACCTGCACCACGACGACAGCATGCCAGTCGTCTGAAATTCAAGCCGGTATCAATACCCTGCAGAATCAGGCCAGCCCTCGCCCTGCGCGGGAGTTTTCCATTCCTGCTCGGGCAAGGGTCTTGTGCGGGGTTTCCGTAGTGGAAGGATGAGGAGAGCCCGAGTGCCTTCTTAAGCCCTAAGAGACGAAAAAGACGCCTTTTTGCGAAATTTTTTTCACAACCTTGTCACCTTAACCCATGCTTCAGTTCCCCAATCCCTTCCAGCGGTTAGCGGTGGCATTGCACCGCCCGGTTCCCGCTGCGCCTGCTGTTCAAGCAAGCGTGGTGGTTCGGGAACAGGCACAACAGCTTGGAATGCTTCTTCATGCGCAGCGTCCGATTGACTTCGACGACGTGATGCGCGCCTTGGGGTGCGAAGGCTAAATTCCTCCCAACGTCCAGTGCCCCCGCCTTGCGTGGGGGTTTCGCTTCTGGCCGGGGAGCAGAGAGGTACAAGGAAACCTGATTGTTATCTTATTAACGGAAAACCTGTACTCAACAGCATAAATTGGTGTGATCATGCAACTTGTGCCCTCTGTGACATGGGCTTGGATCGAGTTGAATGTGCTGCTCCTGCTGGTTCTGGGGGTCACCGCATGGCTTCGCCGAGATGAGCCCGCTCCACCCCGCGACGAGTAACGGTACTCTCTCTGCCCCCGACCAGCGCGGGGGTTTTTCATCCCGCCTGTCACGCGTCGCCAACTCTGAGGCCGTACGTGCCCCTGCCCAGGTCCACTCCGGCCCCTGAGCAGTTCGTCATGTCTGGAGAAGAGATGCCCTTGACTGCAGCGCGTCCTGTTCCAGGCACGATGGGCGGGCTCTACACCCTGGTGCTGGGCGCGACGGGCTTCTGCGTGATCCTGGGCGTGTACCTGCACGCCCACTTCACCGGCCGGAAAGCGGCGGCGATGACCGCCGAGCTTCCGACGGCTGTATTGGCGATGCTCGGCGTCCCATACCCTGCGCAGCATCTTTGCAGATAGGGCGAAGGCGGCAAACGGTATCGCGCCTGTTTCAGTGGACCCGGCAGACCCGGTGCAGCAGGTCCCCACACCGCCTCTCCCTGATGTGCGGGCCCGTGAATCAGCTTCGCCGGGTGAGTTGTAGGTCATAGGCACAAGGTTGTGTTCCGACATCGACCGTGAGGACATACACCCCTGCACGCATGCCCGGCCAGTCCACGTTCCGTGCTTTTTCAACCTGTGCCTGCGCCTTGATCGCGGATTTGTTGTGAAGGTGGAGCGTGATGGTGCTGTTGCAAGTGGAGGCCCCTTTGGGCCGAACGCGAAGTTCGTAGTTCCCTCCTGAGAGGCGAAACGGGGGAGAGGTGCCGTCCGTGATCGGTGCTGGAAGGGCAATGACTTCGCCGACGCCAGGGTTTTTGGGAACCAGGGTGCCTGCTGGGGCTTCGTCTTTTTTCTGACAGGACGTGAGCAGGAGCAAATAGGCCAACACTGTGCGTCTCACGCCCATTACCGTACCCCGTTTTCTTCCAGCCCTTGCGCAGCGTAAGGGTTGTGCCCTCCTAGGAGCACCCATGATCCCTCCCGCCGATTCTGATTTCGTGCCGGCCATCCCCGAAGCCCGGAAGACGGTGGGCACCTTCATCTTGCACACACCGCTTCCTCCGGCCACACTACGGCCCCAGGCCACGCCGGAAGGGCTGCCCACCCTGCCCCGCCTCACGCCTCCACCCTCAACCACTCCACCTGTCCCAGGGCCGCTCGGCAATACGGAATTTGAGGCGCTGCTCACCCGCCTGCTGCCCCAGGTACTCGGTGGCAGCGATCAGATCAAGGCCGCGCTGGGTGGCTGAGCTTCCCAGAGGCCCCATCGCTGACAATGAGCGTAGCCGGGGTGGTAAGCCTAACCGTACGTGACGGTGCGCCCCTCGCAAAGGGCAAGGGTCCAGACGCCCAAGTGGTACTGATCTTCGGCGGGTGTTTGGCCAGTACGCTGTGCCGCTGTTGCTGCTCTGGGTTCGGCCGTTCGCCCCAGCGGATGCTGCGGTGGCGGGGCTGGAGGCGCTGTACCGCACGGTGGTCAGGAAGCGGCAGGCAGGCGCGATTAACGGCCAATCCCAGAGGTGAGTTCTTCACAGCAAGGCCCTTTAATGAAACGGCAGCACTGTAATGTTCAAAACAGAGCGAACGAAGAACGTCTGCAAGAGCGGTTGAGCAAGACTATGTCACAGTTACGCTGAAACGTGACTGTGGAAACCCCTCCACGGATGCAACTCACTGAGGTGAAAAGCTTGTCACCGAGAACCGACGTCGGATGAGAGAGTTCCTCCAAACGGTCGCCTACCAAGACTCGCGAAAGTAATCTAACCACATTAGTGCCAAGTGCGGAAGCTGTAATGGGACGTTTTTTAAACTGCTGTTATGACTGACATAAACAGTGAGAAGCGGACGGAACTCCCCCCCAGCCTTGCCCTCCTGTTCATGATGTCGCTGTGCTACTGTGCTTTAAACACCTGTTGGATTGCGTTCGGTCTCCTGGGAATACTTGGCATTCTCTTTGTCGTTTTTACTGCATTTGAACAACTTTCCCTGTTGTGGGAGGGGTGGGTACCGGGGACGTCCTTACCGCCGTTATCTACCATAGCGCTCCCGCTTCCTGAGGCAATGGAGACGGTGGAGCTTGCACCTCAACTGACCTAAGCTGTTTCAATCCTGGGCTGCTTCGTAGGCCGGCCACAAGCGCCCTTACCTTTGCTGCTGTAACTTGCGCCAAACGAACGGCCCCACCTTGCCTCGCAGCGGGTGGGGCCTTTTTTCTTTACGCCACTGTACGTGGCGCGCCCGGCACTCAAGTCCGGGGAGTGATAGGCGTAATAGGCCTTGTGGAGTTGTCGACGAGCGGTGCCAGGGGAAGGGGATTGGCCAGGGCAGTGGTGACTGCAGAGGCGATGGCAGCCGCGGCTGATGGTACAGCTGCACCTACAGCGCTCGAAATTGCCGCAGCGGACGTGGGTACCGCCTGAACGACAGCGGCAGCGATAGAAGCCGCGGCGGCAGGAACTTGTGTGGCGACCGCAGCTGCAATGGCAGCTGCAGCTGCAGGAGCAGCTTGAGCGACTTTTTGAGCGATCAGGGCAGCGGCTGCAGGGACCTGCTGAGCCACCGAGGCAGCGATCGCCGCTGCGCTCCCAGGAACAGCAAGCGCAACCTGCCCAGCAATGGCCGCTGCTGCTGTAGGGCTCGCCTTGGCCGCTGCAGCTGCAATGGCCGCGGCTTGTGCGGGAACAACCCTCGCGATGGAGCCGGCAATGGCAGCGGCAGCGTCAGGAACAGCGAGAACAGCGACTCGCGTAATTTCTGCCGCGAGTGCAGGACGTATCTGTGCGGCGCTCGCAGCGATTGCCGCAACGAGCGTGGGGTTCCGCTGAAGCAGCGAACGCAACGCGGCCTCAAATCCGGGCGTATTGGCCTGACTGAGCAGCACCTGAATTTGCGCCCTGACATTTGTGGGAATCGTGCTGCTCTGCTGCTGGGCAGCAGCCGGGGAGGCAAGGAGTGCGGCGGCCAGGACGAGTTTCAAAATGCTTGAGTGACTGGACATGGATAATTTCCTCTCTTTCCCATGAAGGGAGACGAAGGACATTTGCTGTCCCGGACTGAAGCATTGTCACAGCGGCATGGTGTCTATCACGCCTTGCTTGAGTGGTAATCAACATTTTAAGTGAATCAAACTTTCTTATTTGTGACATTCTTATATTAAGAACTAAATCCATTTAATTTGGAACGATGAGGGGAAGCGCGCCCTATGACTCCTTCTCACAAAAGCCCCACGTTGACTTGCAGTCGGAGAGTCGTTTTTAATAAAGTGGAGCGCTATCCGAGAATCAGATGAACGGGAGCCAATGCCGAGGAGAAATCCCGTCTCCTCCTATTCGCCACACTGAGGTAGTGTTGGCCCCAGTGGTCCTCTTGAGCGCGTTGGCCTTGGCCTTCTTCCTCCTCGGATTGGGCTTGTTTGTGCGCGGTACCATGGTGCGGTATGCCTTGTGGGGGCTATCCCTACTGGCGGGCTTGTGTTTTTTGGTGGCCTTCTTGGTTTGAACTCCCCTCCCAAAAGGCTCATGCCGCCCATTAAGCAGGGGAGACGCGGCACAGATCCCGTTGGTTATGGGCGGCATCCCAGGCGATCAAGAGCGCGCTGATCCAGCCTGCCCAGCACCGCCCGTTCGTGCACTGTGCGCCTCACGCTGCTGCCTCGGCACTCACGTCGACAAAGATCAAGCTTCCGTCGGTGGCCCGGCAGGGCGCAACTTCCACCGTCATGCCCTGCAGCTCCAGCAACGCGGCCAGCAATGCCGCGCGTACCTCCGCATTATCGCCTTCGACGGCCGCCGCCGGGTGAAGCAGTCCCCCGGCCTTCCAGCTGGAGAACTCTACCCCCATCAGCGCGGTCTTCTTCACGCCACCACGCTCCTCGCCTCGAGCCCGAACTGCCCGGAGGCGTAGCTCCGGACCGCGGCAGCGTCCTCTGCGCTGAGCGCTGCGAGACTGGTGAACGCGCGGCCAGAACCTCACTGGCCGGGGCGTAGTGGTGGCGGTAGCCCAGGCAGCCCAAGGTACGGTGCAACTGGCGGGCGACCGCGTTCCCGCACCAGCGTCACGAACTGGGTGGTAACGCTGCGAATCACGTGGTACTCGGCCTTAGCGCTGCGGGCTTTGCCGGTGATGGTCTTGGCGCGGGGGTGGTGGTAGTGTTCATGGTGCTCCTACTGGTTTGGCGACTTTGGGGAGTCAGAAGGCCGGGGCTTCTTTGCGGAACCCGGCTTTTCTCCCCGGGCGATGTCAACAGGTCCGGCCAACAAAAGTGCTACAGTCATTTCATGAGTGAGACGCCCAGAGAAGCCGTGCAGGCTGCCCTCAAAACCCGGGGCATGAATCAATCGCAGTTGGCAGCGCAACTTGGCAAAGGGCGGGCCAGCATCAGCCGCACGCTCGCGCGGTCACCCATTGACCCCCGGAGTGACTGGCAGACCATCCTCGACATGCTCGGCCTCGAGCTCATCATCCAGCCCAAACAGCAGCAGTGACCGCCCTTCCCGATCCTATCCCGGTACCCGCTTCATGTTGCACGGAAGAGAGTGCAAGGTGATGGCCGTAGCAGACGGCTGGATCATGGCGCGCGCTCCCCGCGCCGCGCCCTTCCTCATCACCGTGAAGTCGTTCCGCGCCCTTGCCGCCCAGGAAGTGTCAGACGCCAACGCGGAGGCCCCATGACCCCCAACCCCTACCTGCCCACTCCATCCGTCCGGCAGCTCCGCCTCCTCGAATCCATCCACCACGGCACCACACCCTCATCCTCGGAAGTGGAGGAACTGGAGGGCCTGGGACTGCTGCGAGGAGGCCGCCTGACGCTGGCTGCCATCACCACCATTGCCCGGTGGAGGACAGGGCTCTATGTGCCGGAGGAGGAGCAGGGCTAAGCAAACTTGGGAAGATCAGGTCGCAGGCCAACCTTCCTCGTGCTGGGCATGATTTGGGGCATACGCTAAGCGTGGCGCCCGCGCTTCAGGCCAAACAGAAGTAGAAACGCAGAACCCCACCCGTCGGTGCAAACGAAGGTGGGGCTTTTCCTTGCTGTGAACAAGTCGACGGACAAAGGGTACTGCACGTGAAATAATTTGAAGTCCCCCCTCCGGGCTGCATATCCAGCGGGGGGCCTTTTGTTGTCCACAGGATGGGAAAGAGGAGAGACGACTCTATTTGACTCCTACGCAGTCGTCGTAAGCCTCAGTGAACCGCGAACGGGCAGGGGTTAGAAAGCAAAAAACCGGCCCGTAGCGCGGCGAACCCCAACAGGAGCGGATGTGGTGATACGGTAGGGGTCAGGGGCTCAAATCCCCTCGTTTCTACCAAAGAGCTCCCTCTCAGGGGAGTGGTTCTTTTTGCCCTCCAGCATCAATACCTTGGATGCAGCAACGCCCTTTGATACAGCAACGGATCACCCTCCTTCGTGTCCTCTTCTCCCCCTCCACCTGCATGTCGATGATGTGGCCGTTGGAAAGGCGGAACGCGCGATATCCCTTGCATGGACCAGAGCAGTCAGCGCGGTGGGTCATGAATCTTCGTTGACGATGGGGTTGTATGACTTCCCCCAAAGGAAGAAGCCGGTGAGCAGCTGGGTGACGGGAGCCGCAGCTCGCGAAGGCGTTCACCGAACTGGGCCACCCTGCCACGCGCGGCCAGCCGTTTAAGGGCGACTCGGACTCGCCGGAGGTGGTGTGCGAGCCTCTGCGAAACCGGGGTTTCCAGCTTGAATGCAAAATAACGAAGGACTCCAAGGTCTTCAGTCCCGTCACTTTGGCACAGTGGGACGTGCAGGCCGAGCCGGATACCGGAGGGGCAGGGTTGCGGCCTGTCACCGTCCACTGGTGGGCGCGGCCCGGCTGGTGGGTACAGACGGTCACCAGCAAGCGAGGATCTTACGGTCAGCCCTTGGAAGAGTTCTGGCGGCGCGTCGGGCGTTTCAGATGGGCGTACTTGACTCTCAGCAACATGCGGCGCTGGTAAGGCTGCAAGCAAAGCGCGATGAAAGTGCAGCCCAGCAGGATCAGTGCGTATTCCAGGAAGCGCCAGTCTCCGGCTGCAATAGAAACGAGAGTTCCCCCGGCGACCGCAAACGGAAGACCTTCGTAGATGACGGCCTTCAGTGGCTCCTTAAACATTTGGTGAGCCTAGTACGAATGTTTCTTAAAGACAGGTATTTTCCGACTTTTCTGGTCGTGTGCTCCTGGCAGCCGTTGGAGCACTCGCTGCGTGCTCCAGAAGTGCGGGCGGAGAGATGGGGTTAGGGGAGGTTGCGGCCTACCAGTGCGCCCACGGCAACGCCTAGGGCGATCCCCATTGAGATGCCAATCCCGATGTTGTGGAGTGCTGCGCCTATAGCGACGCCGACACCCACGCCGATGGCCATCCAGAAGCCGATTGCCTGCCCTTTGGTCTTCATGACCGGAAGTGTAAACAGGTGCCGTATGAGGACCGTCAGATTCAGATTGACCGTTTGACGTTCGCTCGCTTCAACAGGAGGCAGCCTAGAGCAGTTGTCAAAGTGTGGGCTTCTTTTTGACCGAGCCTGGCGAGCGAACATGAATGGGGATGGGGGAGAATAGGGCCGTGAGGGGTACCCTTCCACGCGCGGCGCCATTCGGGCCACTGCTCTAAATGACCTTCGCCCCTTCACGCCCGCGGAGGTGGACGTGACCAAGTTCAAGGCGCACGACCTCATCGTTGCGGCCCTCCAGACCCCTGCGTAGAAAACCGCCCGGCGCCAGGTAGAGGAAACTCGGGTAGCAAAAACGAGCCAGCGCTCAGCACACAAGAAGCTCACGCCTCGCCAGGCCGTCGAGGCGTTCGCCAGTGGGCAGGGAGGCGTGTGATACGGGATTAAGATGAGTCTAGAACGTGCTTGACCGATGGAAACAGAGTCAGCGACTTTACTTCCTGAGGGCAACTTCTAAGTCTTTCACATTCTCGTATGATCAGATCTTCGACTTCTTGAAGATCTCATATTGTTTTATTGGCCAATGGTGCTTTCAATTTCATGACCATGGGTTCTGCTGGGGAGAGTTCAGGTGTAGAGGCTGGGAATGGGAGTAGAAAGATATTGGGAGGAACGCTAACTTTCTTGCTCATGTGCCACCCCGCTTGGTCGAGTAGAAGCACAATAAGCTGTCGAACCTCAGGTTCGACAGCCCGACTGAACTCTCTCAGAGCGGTCTCCATTCATGGGATGTTGACCGTGGGAAAGATCAGGAATTCACTTTGGCCCATCTCAGGTTGGACGAAAATGTAGGTGTAGAGCCATTGATAACGCCGGGGTTGAGCAACCACAGGCCGCTTACCTCGAAGTGCCCAGAGGCGCTTCAACACGGGCTTAAGGCCAAAACGTCCTTTGTCCTGTACTCAAAGGCGAACTTGCTTTTCGGGGTAAGCGGCCTGTGGTTGCTCAACGCCGCTTCGACTTTTTTATGAACGCCCCCTGTTCTTTGGGAGAAGCTGCCTCCGTATGAGTCGCTCGAGGAAACTGAACAGGAAAGCCAAGTCTTTTCAAGTAGCCCCAGTCACACACCTCAGCCACTTCAATCCCAAGATGCTCCTGGATGTGTATCTTGACTTTCTTGCTGGTCCAGAGACCACCCCTCTCGGGTGGTCTCTGGAGAACCTGAAATAATGCCTCTTGCTGGTCTGGGTTCAGAGTGGGATCAGACTTGTTAAACTGACGCTTCTCCAGAAGAGTCTGTTCGCCGTTGGCATTGTAGGCAGCAATCAACGTACTGATCGTTGTACGCGAAAACCCGGTTGCGTCAATAATCTCCGGAATTGACTTTCCTTTGCTTTTGAGCCAGGTAATCTGCCAGGAGGGAGCCTTCAAGAAGACGTTCGGCTTGGTGATACGCAACTTCAAGCTCTTCAGATGTATGGTGCGGAATCAAGGCTGCAGCGCTCATATTCGGAACTCACCTTAACTCAGTATGAGGAGGCCGGGCGCTGGTATCATACGAATTAATAATGATTCTCACTTATATGGCTATGAGAGTCATATCTATTTAAGTCCTCCCGGACGTGGTCTGTATCCTCATCATACATCTAGCCATTTATAGGAGTCACTTTGGTTTCGTATCAGGCCCTTAAAGTGAGTGATGCCCGGTATCCGAATTGAGATGGTTGATGGGCGGGTGCGTGAATACCCCGGCCTAGACGGTGCAGCAGTGGAGGGGGCCTATAACCTTTTGCAAGGCGCAGAAGGCCATGTATTTGTTGACTTCGTGATTTCAGAAGGGCCGATAGAGCCGAGCCTTGAGTGTAGCGAAGTGCGTGGTGTCAGGGTCAGGCTCCAAACGCGGCGTTGTGGTCAGCATCCCACCTCGGTGGGGTCTTTCGTTGGGCGTTTTCTCTGTAAGGGAAACGTATTGGTACTCTGTTGATTCTGAAAGTGCTGGCGAAGAACACTGTGGATTCCCACTCTTTCCGTTTCGCTCTGATTCCAGAAACACGGGCGCCTTCCATCGGGTTTCTGCCAGTCAACGGGGTCCCAAGGGTGACAAGGCTCCAACCCGCCATACTCCAGCCGGGTGAAGCTGGAATACCGACCCAATGGTAAACGTATCCCCTGAAGACGTTTCACCTCTTTTCTAACCGCCCTTAAGGCGGGTTTTCGTTCTGCACCTGCCCGAGTTGGGACTGCTGCGAGTGCTGCGGGCCGTAAGCTTCGGGCCAGGTATGAAGTGGGGCCGGGAATTTAGACTTCCTCGTCCTGTTCGTCAAACTCCTTCAGTAGCCGTTGAAGGTAGTTCACATTTGCCTGTAAGCGGACGTTGAAGTCTTTCAGGAACACCACCATCTCCTCACGCTTCTCGATTGCCTCTTGGCTGATGGCCCGACTGCGTTGTAAAGATTGGAAATGATCCGAAGCTGTGGGGTCAACCAAGTTGAGGATCGGATGCTGCTCTAGCTGCTCCATCAAATTCTCAAATTCATTGGCCAGGCGCTCCTGCTCCCGCAGGAGGGTGGTTAGCTCAGCAATTTTCATACCAAGCAGTTTAGGAGCTGGTCCCGCGTCGAATTCTGACGCACCGCAACAACCCACGGCCGAGGAGCTGGGCGAGGTCCTTCCCGACAAGGACCGCGCGCTGGCAGACGCCTGTCTCCCACCCTCAACAAGCGCAAGGCGGGTGTCCTGGCCAGGTACAGTGAGAACAGCAAAAAGTACCTGCTGCGCCTCCACCGTCCAGACGTGGCAGGCCTACATCAAAGCCCGGCTGTGCGAAGAGGTGATGAGCGCGGAGGAAGTGCTGGCCCGCTTCAGTCTGCGCGCGAGCATTGACGGCAGCGACCTCTTCGAGAAAGAGTCTGGCGAAGTGCCGGGGTTTAGACCCCGGCCGCTGACGTTCCAGGTAAGTAACCTGGAGCAGCAAATTCGGACGCTGGAAAGCCTTGACCCTACCTAGTTCAAGGATCAGATTGACCAGCGTCAGGCTGAATTGTCCGGGCGTGAGCTGGCGCTCGCCCTGGACCCAGACGTGCAGGTGGGCACCGAGACACGCATACACGTCGTGCTCGGCTTGAGGGTAGCCGAGCGCAACGGCACTGTGTGTCCGTCCCGGCTACAATCGAGTTTCGCAACGTGTAAAGGTCAGCGCCAACGGTGCTGGAGTGCTCCACCTCGTCCGCGGACTACTTGTGGTGCTTGCCGATCAGTTTCAGGGCCTTCACGAAGTCCGTCCTCTTGAACTTCAGCTCCTTGGGTCTGTACTCGGTGCCTCCGACGAACTGCAGCCTGCCGCGGGTCGTGGCCCGTTGGGACAACCGAGCAACATTTCAATGCATACGGACACAGCTTGTTTGTTGCGGCCGCTCGCGCACGCATGCCTTAAGGCTGGATTGACACTTTGAAATGGTCTGACAGCAGAACCTCGCGGCCCGTTACCGGGGGCCGTTCCCAACAGGTTCAGCAGCGGCAAGAGCACATCGGGGGCCAGGAGGTGTGTCACGGGAGGAGGCCCACGGTCTTCTGACTGCTGCTGACGTTGTCTTTTTCGCTTCCTTCGGGCCACTGGGCGCAAAACGTAGTGCGTCCCCCGCGCAGGTCCCAGCCCTGGGTGGTTCTCGCTTCGTGTTGGGAGAGGAGATGGCCAATCCGACCAAGAGCCACTAGGCTTCCACAGTGAAGCGTTCCTACCGCAAATACCTCTGGCGCCTGAAACGCAGCGATACGCGTGTCATGGCGGGTCTCGCGTTCGGTGCCGTGGCGTTGACCCTCCTGATCATGCAACTCCTGATGCGCTGACCTCATCGCAAGGCCAGCAGACCCCGCCTCGCGCGGGGGTTTTTCACCGCGCCTGCCACGCGTCACCCGACGCTGAGGCCATATGTGCTCCCACTCCTCTCCTGCCGAGCGGCCGGGGTGGACCCAGGCGGTTTGTCATGCCAGGAGTTAGGAGGCGGAGCGCCAGCGGGCCTTCCACTCGCTGGTTCCATGTACCCGGCTTACGCGCACTTCTCGTCCGTCTTCCAAGCGCCAGATCTCGACGTACTCCGATGGCCTTAACCATTTGCCCGGTTTCACGTAGCGGTCTACCCGGCGTGCAGCGCGGAGTGCTTCGCCATTCATCTCCAATTCGACGCCGACATCGCTGACCTGAATGAGCTTCATAACCGAAAATAACTGAGCATCATGAGATTTCTATAAAATCTTCTGAATCACTTGTTCTCGGCCCCCCACGCTCGTCTTTCGCCTGTCTGCGCCAGGCGTCCCCACAATTCCGTACCGGTTTCTAGAGGCTTCCGTGCGCCCCTCCACGGTCGCCACCCCCGTGCGGCTGAACAATGCGGGTCACCCCTCTGGTTCGGACGGGTCTTCCTCCTGCAGAAGCAGGATCTGGTTCACAGCACCGCCGGTAGGAGCTGGGGCGGTATAGCGTGCCTGCCTCAGGCCCTCTAGGGCTGGCGCACCGTCCTGACCGGTCTGACCCTCGTGCTCAGCGCCACGGGCCTCGGCCGACGCATCGCCTACCTGCCGGCACTCTTCTTCTGAATTAGCGTCACCGCGTCCCGGATCCTTGGTGCGGATCCGGTCCTGACCAGGGCGAGCGCCCACAGCTGGAGCAGCATCATCGCCGACAAGCTCATCGCCGCTCGCAACATCAGTGAACCAGGAGAGCAACATGGCCCCTGATTCCGTGATCGTGACCGCCGGGCTCCGCCTGCTCAGCACGGTACTTGTGGTCTGGTTCGGCCTCCAGAATCCCCGGCTGAGCGCCACGAAGACCAGGGAGTAAGCGCAGCTGTGGGTAAACGCCGTGCAGATGAACCCTGTAACGGCCCGCGTGGAAGGCGAGACCATCACGGGGCCTTCTGGGCAGCACCAGGTTCTGCCGGAGACACCAGTGGGGAGAAGCTGTATGTCACGGCGTGTGCCCCCGAGAAGCCCTTATAGCGGCTGCTGCGTGTCCTCGCCACCGGCACGGTGGGCGAGGGTGCAGGGCTGGGGCGAGGGCCGCGCTGCCAGCGGAATACGCCGATGGTCAGAAGATCAGTTTTTTGAACAGCAGTTTTTTCAGTTTGCCGTCCACATGACACGTGACCGAGAGGACGTCTTTGAGACCGGGCGTCCTTCCCGCGGCCTCGACGGAGCAGCCCATTGCCCTCAGCAGCCCGGTCGGATAGTAGGACCGGCCCTCCAGCACAAAGGGAGCGCCGGGGAGAACCACCGGGTCCCCGTTGGAAAAAGCGCGGCGCTGTCCCGTGAAGACCGTCATCTCCTGATCTCCGAGTTGCAGGGAGATGGCCTTCCCGTGGGGCTGGAGGCGCACGAGGTTCTGAAGGCTTTTGCCATCGGTATAGGCGGTCCCCGGCGTTGCGCCGGCCGCCCGAGCACGCGCAGAGCCCGGTGTGGGTGGAGAGACCTGGGCCATCGCGAAGGTGCAGGCCACAAGCGTAAAAGCGGTGATCTTCCTCATCGTTCCTCCTTCGAACGGACAGCGCCTCGTCCGGGTGGGGCGTCTCACAAGTGGGGCCAGAGAAAAACCCGTGCACAAGACCTTAGCGCGCTTTCCTGAAAGTCGGGGAAGCCGGAGAGAGGGGGAGGTTTCCCCAGGTGGAGGGCAACCCACCCGCAGCGAGGGCGAGAGAAGGAAAAACGGCGCCAGCTGAGAGTGAACTCGCAGGGCTGCGGAGCCGAAGGAGCGCGGTGGATCGTCCGTAAACGGGACAGAATTCGGCGTTGTGTTGCCCAAGTCTGGACCGGAAATCATGGGGTGGGCCGACACGCTTTCAGAGGAACCGGAACGCATAGGACGTTTTTAGAGAAGTTGTCAAAAAGAAGTCCTCTTTTTGGCCAATCCCAGCGAGCGAACTTGAATGCGCATTGGGAGAATGGCGCCGTGAGGGGTGCCTTTTCACGCGCGGCGCCATTCGGACAACCGCTCTCAACCTCTGCCAAACGTGATCGGAAACGTGTCGTGCGTGGAATTTTTGATATCGCCTGGCCGCCAGGTTGACTAAACTTGCCTCAATACTCCTCGCCCTCACGGCCTTCTGGGCCTTTATCCCCGAGGTTTCCCATGCCCCATACACTTTCCGGCTCCGCTGCCCGATCCACCCAGACCTCCACCGCCTTCAAGTCCCGCTTTCGCGGACCCTCGTTCAGCACCTCCGAAACTTACGGAGGCCAAGGGCCTGCCCGCGTTTCCCGCGCCGGCTTCCGGCAGTTACAGCAGCATGAGGACGAGCGTCTGGGCTCACTGGCCCTGACTTGGGCCTGGCTGCTGGTCGTTCCGGTGGATCTCATCATCTGGGCCCTGTCGATCAACGATGGTATTGATGCCCGGCTGAGCAACCAGCTGATGATGCTCGCGGCGCTGCTCGGCACCGTGATGTCGGTCTGGGCCCTGCTGCGCGCTCCCTACCAACACGCGCGGCTGCTGCTGTGGCTCTCACGTCTGGGGACCCTCACGGCCCTCGTACAACTCGTGTCCACTTTCCGCAGTCTGTCCGGACACCTCTAGCCTGGACCGCGCGCCCTGACGACGCAGAGAAAAAGTCTCATAGTTTACCTTCTGGTTCTTAACCGGGTCGAGCAGGCAGGAGCACTTGAGGGAGGCGTCCGTCCCGCAGGAAACACGGGCGCGTGAGCAGGAAGCGGGCAAATACCTTTACTTCTGTAGCCAACGGAAGCCGATTCGAGGCTTCCCTTTTTTGTGCTTTTGTGGCCGGTGGTCTCCCCACCGAGCCTCTAGATTCCCTGAACTGCCCTTGCAGGGTCCGTGAAGGGCGGGTCATCCGGCGGGACCCTCCTTCTAGCAAACTGAGGCATGGAAGTGATTCTCGTCATGGCCGCCGTCACCGTGCTGCTCATGGTGCTCGCCTTTCTCTCGCTAACGCAGGAAGACCGTGAACTTGCCCGTGACTACGCCCTGGCCTCTCCGGAGTCAGGCGCCACGCCGTGAGCCTCCTGTGCCGAGTCCCCCTACGCCCTACGGCGAGTGACTTCCCCCTCATCTGAAGGGGGGAAGTCACTTTGAGGCACTGGACCTGAGGGACAGTCAGCCCTGAGGATGGGCGAGGGTCTGGCCCACCCCCAGGCCATGGCGGTACACGAGTTGCCCACCCAGGAAGCCGCCTACCCCGGCCAGGCACAGCGCTGTACCGGACAGGGCCTTGCCCATCTTGCGGTTGCCTCGCCGCCGCGCGAGCAGAGACGCGCCGTTTAGAAAAAAGGCCACCTCGTTCAGCGCGCCGTGGATCAGGCCGGTACGCCGCGCCTGCCCACGCGTGTTGGACCAGTCGGTCCAGCCCGCTGCGATGGTCGCGACGCTGCCCAGCGTGCCCAGCAGCAGCGCCAGGTCGGCGGCCTGTTCGCGCTCGTGGGCCTGCCCTCCCGGCAGGAAGTCGAGCAGACCGGTCACCAACCAGCCGCCCAGGGGCAGGTGGACCAGAATGGGATGGAGCGGATGGCCCAGCGGCTCGCCATGCAGGACCGAGGCGACGGCCGGGCCACGGGGCAGGTCGGCCTTGGTCCGCTTGAGGGCGCCTTGCCACTGCTCCGCCAGCGCTTCCACCCACCGATGTTCACTCAGGGCGTCCTCGACCCGGTCGTTAATCTGTGAATCCATCTTCGGGGCTCCTTTCTCTCTCTGCCTTCACCGTAAGCAGCGGGCGCAACCGGGCTATGAAGCTTCTGTAGGTGAACCTTTAGACTGTTGGCCGTGCATGGCAACGTCCCCGGTGGCGTAGGCCGACCGGGGAGGAGAAAAGGAGAACGTTATTCCTTCACGCCGCCCGATACCGTGCCCCCCACGAAGTAGCGCTGGAAGCCGTAGAACAGCGCCACGATGGGCAGGGCTCCGAGCACGGCAGCGGCGGCGAACACGCCCCACTTGGTACTGAATTGCCCCTGCGTGAACGAGAGCAACATGATTCCGACGGTCCATTTGTCTACGCCAGTGAGCAGGATGTTCGCCAGGATGAACTCAGCGTAGGTGCCGATGAACTGATTCAGGAAAATGAACACCAGGATGCCGCCCGACAGGGGCAGGACCACGCGCAGGAAGGTCTGCCAGCGGGTCGCGCCGTCCACCATCGCCGCTTCCTCCAGCGACTCCGGCAGAGACTCGACGTAGCCTTTGAAAATCCAGGTGTTGAAGGCGATGGCGCCGCCACTGTACGCGAGGATCAGGCCCGTGAAGGTGTTGCTCAAGCCGAGCAGCACCATCAGGGTATACACGGCCACAAGCGCCAGGAACACCGGGAACATCTGGATAAAGATGAAGAACAGCAGCATCTGGAAGCGGCCTGGAAAGCGCAGCCGCGCCATCGCGTACCCGGCGCTCGTGGACAGCAAGATCGCCAGCAGGCCCGTGATGCCCGACACGAGCAGCGTGTTGCGGACCGACAGCAGGAATTTGCTCTCGTTGGTACCTCCCTGAAACTGACCCGGCGTCATGAAAATGACCAGTACAGCCAGCGCAGCCAGCAGAGCGCGGGTGGTCCAGGTGCGGGTTTGCGTCAGCCCGTCACTCTCGCGGCCGAAACGTCCCAGCAGCGTCAGCAGCAGTAGGGCGGTCAGCGCAGCGCCAGCCACTCCGGCAAGCGCCACCTGCCAACCCGGCAGTGAAAAGCCCTCGAACAGAGCCTGGAAGTTGGCGAAGCTCAGCACGTCCAGCTTGGGCAGGAGGCCAGTTTTGTAGAGGAGATTGGGGTTGCCGAAATCAGGAAAGGCAAACAGGCTGTTGCGGGGATCGAAGGCGGCGATCAACACGTAAACGAGCGGGTAGATGGCGACCAGCACCACCAGGATCAGGAACAGATGCGTAAGCTGATCGCCCAGCACAGCAGTGTAGTCGATCTTTCGTTTGGTTCGAAGTTGTCCGATTTTTTGCCCGATCAAACTGGTGAGCGCCAGCACGCCGCTCGCCGCGAGCAGGAACAGCAGGAACTTCTTCCAGCCGCCTTCCACGAAGAAGATGGTGAAGCTCTTGGGACGGCCCTGCATGTTGCTTGCCAGGAAGTACCCCAGGACGATGAAGCCGATGACCACAGCGGCCAGCACGATCCACGGGAGGGCGCGGCGCAGCGGCCCGGGTTCGCGGTGAACGTACCCGCCGGGAGGCGTGAGGGGGGGCGTGGCCGTCACTTGCGGGCCTCCTCGAAGACGCCCGCCGCCCGGAAGTTCACCAGGCTGATGGCGAGGGTGAGGAAAAAGATGATGAGGGCGATGGCGCTGGCCAGGGCGAAGTTCTGACCTCCGCTTGATGCGAAGGCTGTGTTAAAGCCCCACGAGAGCAGGATGTCGGTGCTTTGCGCGGTGGCTTCGCGGCCTTCTTGCGCGGGGCCCCCCTTGGTAAGCAGGTAGATGATGCCGAAGTTGTTGAAGTTGAACGCAAAGCCCGAGAGCAGAATGGGCGTGAACGAGGTCCGCAAGAGCGGCAGCGTGATGTTCTGGATTTGCTGCCACCGGCTCGCGCCGTCAATGCTGGCGGCCTCGTACAGGTCTTCATTGATGGTCGCCAGTGCGCTGATGGTGGCCGTCATCATGTACGGAAAGCCAAGCCACAGGTTGACCAGCAGCACGCTGACCTTGGCCCATAGCGGGTCATTGAGCCACGGCACCGCCGCGATGCCGAGCAGGCCCAGGCTTTTATTGACGATGCCGAATTGCTGGTTGAGCAGCGCAACCCACATCTGTACGCTGATCACGGCCGGAATTGCCCAGGGCAAGAACAGCAGCGTGCGGTAGACGTTGCGGCCCTTGAGACGTTTGTTGTACAGCAAGATGCCCAGAACCAGGCCTGCAAGGGCGTTGATGACCACGGTGGAAAACGCGAAGATCACCGTCCATAGGAACACCGGCCACAGGGCGCGGGACGCCTTTGCAAAGATTTCGCGGAAATTTGCCAGCCCTACGTGACCGTAGCGGTTGATGCGGGTGGCGTTCGCCACCGCCAGCGTTCCGGCCACGGGTGCGGCCAACGTGACCTGCCTGCCGCTGACGTTCGCCACGGCGGCGCGCACCGGCACCGAGGCCTCCTCGTCAAACAAGACGATGGTGTCTCCCGTACAGGTGGCCGACTTGCAGCGCAGGTAATCGGAGAGGCTGCTCGCCTCAGGCGTTTCGGCCAGCGTCACCACCCGGCGGTCCGCGCTGAGGCTGGCGGCCGTTCGTACGCCGGAGTCGGGATTGCCACTGTTCACGGCACTGTAGTTGGTAAAGGCGTAATTGACTGTCAGAACGATGGGCAGCACCGTGAAAGCCGACAGAAACACCAGCGCTGGAAACAGGTAGTACCAGTTGGTAATCCAGGGTACCAGACGGGCGGTTACGGGCATCAGCAGCAGCAGCGTGGCCACCAGGTAGACCAGGATCATGTAAGGCGGGGCGCCCGGCACGAGTCGCGCGGTCAGGCCACTCAATAGCCATCCAGCGAGGACCGCGCCGCCCAGCATCAGGGCCAGGACCAGCACGGCGAGCATCACGCCGCCCGCGCCCTCCGGGGGAGTCACGGAGCGTGGTTTGGGCAGGCGCGGGGAGGCGGTCACGGTCATGGGAACGCTCCTTTCGGGAGGGCGAGAAAGCCGGGCAGGGCAGGAAGGGCGGCGGGGTAGAAAAGGAGCCAGACCGAACAGGTTACGCGTTGCGCTCAGTGTAATGAGGTGCGGAGCGTGGAGAGGCACCGAAGCCTATTTGTCAAAAAGAAATGCTCTTCTTGGCGGAGCGGACTTGCAAAGCTGCAGCGCAGCGCGAGCAGGTTCAGACGAGCATCTGGGGGAATGGAGCCGTGAAGGGTGCCTTTCCACGCACGGCGTTCTGCGGACAGATGCTTTAAAGAAACCGGACGGGCACTTTCTCCCGTCCGGTCTGCGTCCGGCCTACACCCTCACTTGATGTTGCTGTTGATTTCCTGCACAGCCTTGTCGAGGATACTCGAGTAGTTCTGGTTGGGCTTTTGCACGCTCTGGGCAATCGCGTTGCTCCAAGGACCCCAGACCGCGCCCATCTGGGGCACGTTGGGCATAGGCGTTCCCATCGAGATGGTCTTGCCAAATCCCGCCACCACGGGGTCTTTTTTCAGCTTGGTCCTGGCCGAGAGGCTCACGGGGATGCGGCCACCGGCCTTGTTAAACTCGACCTGGGCGTCTGAGGAGCTGATCTGCTTGGCAAAGGCAGCGGCAGCGGCCTTGTTCTTGCTGTATGCGCTGAGCATGGTGCCCTGCACGCCGACGAAGGGGCTCCACTTGCCGGTCGCGCCGGGAGGAGTGGGGAAGGGCACGATGCCGTAGTCGATGCCGGCCTTCTTGATGTCGCCCATGTCCCAGGGCCCGGTCAGGAACATTGCCAGGCGGCCCTCGATAAAGGCGCTGCGGGCGGCGTCGCCGTTGACGCCCTCGGGCACCAGGTTGTACTTGTAGCGCAGATCGTTCAGGAAGGCGCTGGCCTTGTCCGCTCCAGCGTTGGCGAGGCCCACGTCCTTGACGTTCAGGGTGCCGCCGTTGTTCTTGAAGACGTAGCCGCCGTAGGCGCTCACGACGCCGTAGTTCATGTAGGCGTTGCCCAGGTCCGCCAGGAAGCCGAAGGTGCCGTTGCCGGAATTCTTCTGCGCGGCGCTGAGGAAGGCGCTCCACGTCGTCGGCGCATTGGGCACCAGCTTCTTGTTGTACACCAGTCCCACTGCCTCGGCGAACATGGGGATGCCGAACAGCTTGCCCTGGTAGGTCATGGCGCTGAGGGCCGTCTTGTCCAGATCGCTCTTGCTGGTGACGTACTTGTCCATCGGCTCGATCACGCCCGCTGCAGCCAGCTGGCCCAGGCGGTCTTGCGGCAGGGTCACCACGAGGTCAGGGCCCTGGCCCTTCGGTGCGCTCTGAATCAGCTTGTCGGGAATCTGGTCAAAGGGCACGCTCACGACTGTGACCTTATTGCCGCTCTTTTTCTCGTAGGCCGCTGCCTGGCCCTTCAGCCATGCCAATTCGGTGGTACCGAAGTGCGTCCACACCGTCAGGGTGGCGGCGCTGGCGTTGCCCAGCAGGGCGAGGGACAGGAAAGTCAGTGCTTTTTTCATGAAAACTCCTTGCGGTGGGAACCGCTTCCAGCTTGCCCCAGCGGGGCGACTTAGAGGCTATGGAAAAGAATTGTACCCAGTCTACGGCCTTTTCTCCATTCGGTTTCTCACCAAGCTGCTTTTGGTGGGGCCCAAAAGTGAACCGCTTCCAATCGCCTTAAAAGACAGTCAAAACAAGAGCGTTCGCCCACATCTGCCGAAACTCTTCTCTGGCATTGCACCCGTGGGAGAGGGGAAAGGACCCGGCCCGCTTTCCGCGCTACTTTATTTCTTGACTTCGTAAAGTATAGGAGAGACCGTGCGGGAGGACAAGGGCCTGTCGGCTTTTTGCTGATGGGGGTAGGGGCGAAAGGTCTAGTTACCCCAATAGGCCTCTCCGACCCCGGTTTGGGAAAGCGGCTCAGCAAACCTGGACGGCCGGGACGCTTGACTGACCGCACGGTCAGGGGCGGTGATACACTTCGCGGCATGTCTGCGGCTTCCTCCGCCCCCCGTGGGAGCGCCAAGTTGATCCTGTTTCTGACCATCTTCGTCGCCATGCTGGGCCTGTCGGTGCTGTTTCCGATCATCGCGCCCCTGGGGCGGCAACTGGGCCTGTCGGAAACGCAGATCGGCTGGTTTTCCACCGCGTACAGCCTCGCGCAGTTTGTCTTCGCGCCCATCTGGGGAAACCGCAGCGAGCGGGTGGGACGCAAGCCGGTGCTGCTGCTGGGCCTGGTGGGTTTTTCCCTGAGCTTTGGGCTGTTCGCGGTGCTTGCCACCCTGGGTACCAGCGGGGCGCTGACGGGTACAGGCCTTTTTCTGGGCCTCGTCGTCTCGCGGCTCATCGGTGGCGTGCTGTCGAGCGCCACCCTGCCCACGGCGCAGGCGATGATGGCAGACCTCAGCGGCGAACGTGACCGCGCGGCGGCAATGGGGCTGATCGGCGCGGCCTTCGGCCTCGGCGTGGTGTTTGGTCCGGGGCTGGGCGCGGTGCTGTCGGGCCTCGGTTTGACGGTTCCCATCTTCTTCAGCGCGGGGCTGGGACTCCTTACCGCTTTGGCCGCCTTCCTGACCCTGCCCGAAACGCGGCGTGGAGGCGGAACTGCGGCGAGCCGTGGAGACGGCGGGGCGCTGCTGGGGAGACCGGGTATCCTGCTGTTTCTGGCCGTCAGCGCCCTGTACACCCTGGCGAGCGTGGGCATGGAGCAGACCATTGCCTTTTACGTCCAGGACACCCTGCACCTCGTGCCCGCACAGACGGCGAGGACCGTGGGCGAGATGCTGGCGGTGTTCGGCTTTCTTTCCGCTGCCGTGCAGGGCGGCGCGATCCGGCCCCTGAGCAAGAAAGTTGCCCCCGGTCCTCTCATCACGCTGGGCCTGCTCGTGATGGGCGCGGGAATGTTCCTGCTGCCGCAGACCTTCACCTTCTGGACGATCACCGCTGCCCTCGCCGTGATTGGGGTCGGCAGCGCCATTCTGGGTCCCAGCCTCAGCGCGGCGCTGTCGCTGAGTGTAGGCGAGGGGGAGCAGGGCCGGGTGGCTGGGCTCAACAGTTCGGCCCTGGCCCTGGGCCGCATGACGGGACCCCTTCTGGGCACCGGCCTGTACCAGGTGGCGGGCAAGGGAGCGCCGTACCTGCTGAGCGGCGGTATTCTGGCTGCGCTGCTGGTCTGGAGCCTGCTCGTTCGGCCTGGGGTGCAACCGGCGGCCACGGCGGGGCGGGAACACTGAGGGCAGGCGCTATCCCGTTTTTGACGAGAAGAGCCCGGGCGCCTTTGCCGTGCCGCCCCTCCACGCCTGTGCCTCTGGGCACTATGCTGGCCGGATGACGGCTGCCCGCCCCTCCTACAATCCTGCCCGCGCGCTGGCGGTCCGCGTCCTGACGCACGTGTTGATGGGCGAAGGCTTCGCCGCACCGACGCTCGACGCGGCCCTCACCGAGGCGAGGCTGCCCGCGCGAGACGCCGGGCTGGCGACGCACATCGTCTACGGCACCCTGCGGTATCTGGCCCGGCTCGACGCGGCCCTGGCTCCACTGCTGCGCGGCGAGACGCACCCCAAGGCGCGCGCCCTGCTGCTGGCCGGCACCTTTGAGCGGTTGGCGCTGGGTACGCCCCCGCACGCGGTGGTCAGCGAGTATGTAAACGTGGCGCGAATGGCGCGTTTGGCCCCGCCCGCCCTCGTCAACGCCGTGCTGCGCCGGGTAGAACTCCCCCCTGAAACGGAGGAGACGCGTTACGCCCTGCCGACCTGGCTGATCGGGCTGTTTCGCGCCGCTTACGGCGAACGGGCCGAAGCCACCATGCTGGACCTGCTGGAGCCCCAGCCCCTGTGGCTGAGCCTGTCGGATGAGGGGGTGCGCGAGCTGGAGGCAGAGGGCAGCGTGGTGGACTCCGGGCCACAGGGCGTGGACCGCGTAACGCTGGCGCGGCCCCTGCGCGAGAGCCGCGCCTACCGGGGGGGGCAGGCCCAGCCCATTAACCCCGCGAGCCTGGCGGTGGTGGACGCGCTGGGTAAGGTGGCGGGTGTGCGCGTGCTGGACCTGGCAGGCGGCGCAGGCGTGAAGGCCGCCATGCTCGCCGCCCGGGGAGCCGAGGTCATGAGCGTGGACGTCATCGCGCGTAAACATGAGGCTGCCCGCGCCAACCTCACCCGGCTGGGGCTGACAGCCGAGTTTCTGACCCATGATCTGACCCAGCCGCTGGACCTGCCTCCCGCGCCGCTGGTGCTGCTGGACGCCCCCTGCACGGGGACGGGTACCCTGCGGGCCCACCCCGAGATCAAGTTGCGCCTCACCCCAGCGGCGGTGGACGAGATGGCCGCCTTGCAAGCCCGGATGCTGCCCCGCGCAGCGGCCCTCGTGCAGCCGGGGGGCGTACTCGTTTACAGCGTATGCAGCGTGACGCCTCAGGAAGGGCAGGAGGTGGTGGGGGCTTTCCTCGCCGCCCGTCCTGACTTTGCTCCTGAACCCGTGCCCGGGGTGGACGTGCCCACGGTGCCCGCCGGTCCGGGCATCCTGACCGTTCCCATAAAGGGCATCGACGGTTTTTTTATCGCCCGTCTGCGCCGCGCTGGAGAACCCGGCGCGTAAGCTGAGGTCATGCTTGCTCCACGCGTTCTCGTCCTTGCCGCCCTGCTGTTCGGTACCGCCGGGGCCCAGGCTCCTGCCGACTGTGCCCTTGCCCGCGCGGTCGATTCAGGCAGCTACGACGTCCTGACCACCGTGCAGTGGTCCGAGGTCGATCAGGACAATTCGAGCTACAACTGGGCCGAGTGCCGGGCTGCCGCTTTGCAAGCCAACCTCTCCACACAGCCGCAGTTGCGCGCCCGCATCGCGCTGCTCCGCAAGCAACTGCGCGAGATGCGCTTGCTGGAAGGCTCACTCGCGGGCATTCGTGCGGGCGGAGGCACGATGTACAGCCACGCTGTGCCGCGCAGCTTCACCTGGCTCGAAGAGCAGCTCGCCAGCCTCGCCGCCCTCGCCCGTTCCCCTCTGGGTGCGCGGACCTCCGTCCATTACGGCGAGGTGGTGCGTGAGGCGCAGCAGGATTTCGCCGGGTACGTCCGCACCCTGCGCGCCTACAAGCCCAAGCCGAACGACACCTATGGTCTCTACGATCCCAAGGTGTGGACCCAGATGGTGAACCGCTATGAGACGCTGGGCAAGGCCGTCATGCTGACCCTGGGCAACCGGGGCGACGCGGCAACGGTGGTGGGCTACGCGGTGCTGACCAATCAGCTCTTCGAGGCTGCTGGGGAGGAGTGAGCAGGCAGCAAAGGGGGCGAGGCCGGAACCACCCGGAACCTCACCCCCTTCTCCGCTTCGCTTGGCGCATGTGTCAACGTGCGGCCTTCGTTTTGACCGACCCCAGCGAGCGAAATGCGCATGGAGAGAATGGCGCCGTGAGGGATGCCCTTGCGCGCGCGGTCCAATTCGGACAAATGCTCTACACCCGTGGCAGCCAGCGGCGCAGCAGGGCGGGCACCCCTTCCGTTGCCACCAGCACGAGCAGGCCGTAGCGAAGCGCGCGCACCACACCCAGGTCCTTGACGGAGTGCGGCAGCGCGGACAGCCCAAAGTACACGGCGAACACCAGGATCAGCCCAACAAGCGCCACGATCAGGCGCCCAGTCCAGTCGCGCGGGGGGGCGAAGTCCGGCCGCGCGGCCCAGAAGCCGGCGAGCAGGCCCAGGCCCACGCCGTACTCGCGGGGTGTTCCGGCGGGCAGAAAGGCTGCCACGGCCAGCAGTCCGAGCGGCACCAGCCAGCGCAGTGCGCCCCCCTGCGGAAAGTACCCCCGGACCGCGAAGCCCACGAAGACGGCTCCCAGCAGGAGTCCCACCAACACGTCTGCCGGGAAGTGGACGTGCAGCGCCAGCCGCGAGTACGCCACAAGGGCGATCAGGAGGAGTGCGGCGATCCACAGCCCCGTCCGCCCCACCTGCGCCGCCATCCCGCCCCAGAGGGTGGTGATGAGCTGCGCGTGCCCGCTGGGGAGTCCCGGCCCGCCCGCTGTGCCCCGCGCCGCCTCGCTCGCCACGCTGGGATCGTTGGTGAAGGGCCTCGGCAGGTTCAGCCCGTACTTCAGGGCACTGTTCACCAGGTAAGAGAGGGCGAACGCCACCCCGAGCTCCCGCCCGCCCCGGGGCCGTGCCAGCCAGGTATACAGCGCGAGGACCACAATAAATACCTCGTCACGCCCGAGTTGTGTGACAGCCAGCCAGAACGCTTCCATGTCTGCTTATTGTGACTTAAGTGGTGTTTGCGCGTAAGGGGGAAGAGAAGACAGGGCGGCGCTACACTGTTGCCATGACGGCCCCTCAAAGTGACGTGCTGCAAACGGTGCGGCACAACTCTCCCCACGCGCTGGAACTGCGCGGCATTACCAAGCGTTTTCCCCTCGTGCTGGCCAACGACAATATCTCCATGCAGGTGCGGTGGGGCAGTGTCCACGCCCTGTGCGGCGAGAACGGCGCGGGCAAGAGCACCCTGATGAAGATCGTGTACGGCGCGCAGCCCCCCACTTCCGGCGAGATCGTCGTGGACGGCGAGGTGGTAAACCTGTCTGACCCCTCGCAGGCCATCGCGCGTGGCATCGGCATGGTGTTTCAGCACTTTATGCTGGTGGACACCCTGACCGTTACGGAAAACGTGATTCTGGGGGCCGAGCCGAAAGCGGGCGGGGCCATCAACTACGGCGCTGCACGGAAGCGTGTGGCCGAACTGATTAAGCAGTTTAACTTCGACCTCAACCCCGATGCGCTCGTGGGTGACCTGCCCGTGGGCCTCCAGCAGAAGGTGGAAATTCTCAAAACCCTGTACCGGGGCGCACGCATCCTGATTCTGGACGAGCCCACGGCGGTGCTGACCCCCAGCGAGACGGACGAGCTGTTCGCCTTCCTGAAAAACCAGTACGCGGCGAGCGGCAACGCCGTGATCTTCATCTCGCACAAGCTGCACGAGGTGCTGCACATCAGCGACACCATCAGCGTGATCCGCGACGGCAAGATGATTGGCACCATCCCTTCCCAGGGAGCCACCACCGAGACGCTCGCCAAGATGATGGTGGGCCGGGACGTGACGCTGAAGGTACAGAAAAGCCTGCCCCGCCCCGGTGAAGTGGCGCTGGACGTGCGCGGCGTCACCGTGAAGGGCGAACACGGCAACGCGGTCAACAACGTGTCTTTTCAAGTCCGCGCGGGTGAGATCGTGGGCATTGCGGGCGTAGAGGGCAACGGCCAGAGTGAACTTGTGGAGGCGATTACCGGCCTGCTGTCCGTGTCGGGCGGCGAGATCACCTACCTGGGCCGCCGGGCCCATGGGGTCCGCGAAGTGGAGGCTTCGGGTCTGTCGCACGTACCTGAGGACCGCAACGAGCGCGGCCTGGTGCTGGACATGACCACCGCCGAGAACTACATCCTGGGCGAACATGACCGTCCGCCCTTTGCCGGGCCGCTGGGTTTTCTCCGGCTGGACGCCATCGAGGACAATGCGCGCAAACTCAGCGAGCAGTTCGACGTGCGCCCGCGCAGCACGTCCTTGCAGGCTGGGCGTTACAGCGGCGGCAACGCGCAGAAGCTGATTGTGGCCCGCGAGATGCGCAAGGGACCCAAGATTCTGGTGGCGTCGCAGCCCACGCGCGGGGTGGACATCGGGGCCATCGAGTTTATCCACGCGCAGATCGTGGCGGCGCGGGACCAGGGCCTCGCCGTGCTGCTTATCAGCGCCGACCTCGGTGAGGTGATGAACCTCTCGGACCGTATCCTCGTGATGTATGAGGGCGAGGTGGTGGGTGAGGTGGACGCTGCCACGGCAACCGAAACCCAACTGGGGTTGCTGATGACGGGCAGCGGGGGCACGAACGGGCGCAGCGGAGAGGTCAGCGTGGGGCAAGCAGAGGCGAGCGCTGAGGAAGGAAATAGATAAAGGGCCGCCTCCGGTAGAGGGCGGCCTCGTTCTCTGGTCCTTGAAGGGGATTAGAGGCAGTCGACGACCGGAATCTGGGTCACGCTCTCGCTGATCGCGCTGGCATTGCCCGCCACGTCATAGCCCTGCACGCGGACGTAGGTGTAGCCCTTCACATTCACGTTGGTGATGGGATTGACCACGATGGCCTGAGCGCCGAGGCCAGACTTGGCGCTCTGCGGTGCCATGTTCGGCATAAGGGTGTATTCGTAGCTGCCTGCCCCACGGTAGTCGACCGGACCGTAATCATCGGTAACGACTGTTTTGGCAGCTCCCGTCCGAGCTCCCTTGAACTGGATGGCGAGTTGCTGAAGTCCCCCAGTCCAACTCACGTCTACGGCCACGCGGGTGCTGAGGTTGTCGCAAATTACGTCACTGCCAGCAGCGATCGTGCCGCCGTTCTGATCCCGCACGTCTGTGGTCAACTGGTAGTTCGTCGAATACCCAGTGACATTCAGGTTCTTCACCGGATCGACCAACGCGAGGTCCGTTCCGCAACCCGTCAGCACCGCACCCAGTCCCACAATCCCGAGCAACACCTTTTTCATACCGCTCACTTTGGCCGCTGAACCTGACGTTGGCGTGATGGGACCTTGAGGGAACGTGAGGGGAATGCAAATCTGGCGGGTGGCGTTCTTTCCTCCGCAGCAGCCCTGAGAAGAGCCGTGTACGCCGAGTGGCTCAGGCGCTCGCTGTCCCTTTGCCTCACTGGCCTCGTGCGCTCCACTGCTTGAGGGTGTCCATCCGAAGCTGACGGCAGAAGCGAAGTATGCGCAGTGACAGTCTGCTCCGCGAGGTGAGCTGCGGAGATACGGAGATCGGCTTTACCCACGTCCCCCAGTCCGGCCGCTTCCAACGGCGGACGGAGGGACAGTGGAGATATGCCGGCTTGTCCTTCAGGCTCAGGAACGCTGTTGGTAGGCAAGTGCCTTCACGGATGGTTTGAACTTTCCCTACAGGTCGTACATCCAGAAGGCCTGGGCTGAATTCAAGGGGCGACGCATGCTCAGGGCGCAGTCCGCCTGTGAGGAGGGGGCTTTCCGCGCGGATGCTCCGCCCCTCATCGTCACCGGTCCCTGAACATAGAAAGGCCGGAAGCGCGCTGCTCCCAGCCCTCCGCCATCTGCCTGCCGTCTACACCATTTGCAAGGGGCTGCTCAGCGCCGCCGCTTCCGGGTTGAACCGGGGTAACTCGGGCAGGTCTGCGCCGTCTGCACCAATCAGGCGGCCGTACAGCATGTGCGGTGTGGCGTGCTCGATGCGGGCGCGGTAGACGCCGGAACCGCTCGCGCCCACGGCCTTGGGGACCACCGTGGGGTGGTTGCCGCGCGTGTGGCCTTCCAGAAAGCCGGAGTCGTGGGCGTCGCCGCGCAGCAGGACTTCCTGCACCGTGCCCACCTTCCCGGCATTCTTGCGGGCGCTCCATTCCTTCTGCTTTGCGATCAGGCGTTGCAGACGCTCGGTCTTCAGTTCGCGCGGGAGGTCCGCGAAGTGCTTGTAACTCGGCGTGCCGGGACGCGGCGAGTAGATGAACATGTACGCGCTATCGAAGCCCACCTCGTCGTAGAGGCTGAGCGTCTCCTGAAAATCCTCTTCCGTCTCACCCGGAAAGCCCACGATGATGTCGGTGGCGAGGACCACGCCGGGAAGGTGCCGCTTGATCTCGGCGATATGCCCCAGGTACTTCTCGCGGGTGTATTCGCGGGCCATGCGGCGCAGCACCCGGTCCGAACCGCTCTGGACGGGCAGGTGGACGAACTCGCACACAGCGGGCGTCTCGGCCATCGCCGCCGCCACGTCCTCGGTGAAGTTCATGGGGTGACTCGTGGTGAACTTGATGCGCTGCACGCCGCTGCGCCCCACCATCCGCAGAAGGTCCGCAAACGGTGGATATCCGGCCAGCTTCGCGCCCTGGTCCACCCCGTAGGCGTTCACGTTCTGTCCCAGCAGCGTGACCTCCTGCACCCCAGCCGCGAGTTGGAGGTCCAGTTCACGCAGGATGTCGTCGGGGTGGCGGCTCACCTGCGGCCCGCGTGTGGTGGGCACGATGCAGTAGGTGCAGTGGTGGTCGCAGCCGCGCATGATGGTGAGGTGCGCCTGGAGCTTGCCCGTGGGCGGCGGCGGGATGTGCCCGTGCAGCTCGTCCTTGAATTGCAGGCCCCAGAAGCGTTCGCTACTCTCCAGCGCCTTGCCGATATCCAGCAGGCTGCCCGGTCCCAACAGCACGTCCACCTCAAACTTGCGGGCGATCTGCTGGCCCTCTTCGAGCTGCGCGAGGCAGCCCATCATGCCCACCACGAGGGGGCGCTGCTGTTTTTGCTTGCGCAGGTCGCCCAGCAGCGAGCGGACCTTGTCCACCGGCTTGCCGCGCACGGCGCAGGTGTTGATCAGGACGAAATCGGCCTCGTCCACGCTCGGTACGATGTCCGCGCCCAGCGAGACGAGTTGCGACTGGACCAGATGGGTGTCGTACTCGTTCATCTGGCAGCCGTAGGTAATCAGGTGTGCCTTCATGTGCTCTCCCCTGGCCTGACGGAGGGATTCCGGGGCCTTTGACTCGGGCGGTCATCGCGCCGCGAGCGGGGGAGAGTCTAGCGTTTACACGCTGCTGGATGTGGCTGAGTCGGCGAGAATCTCGCCTTGAGGTTTCGGGCTGTATTGCGCCTGTGAACCCATACGGGAACTGCCGGTCACCTGGCGTAGGCGTCCGAATGGCGCGGCGCGTGGAAGGGCACCCCTCACGGCGCCATTCTCCCCATGCGCATTTCGCTCGCTGGGGTCGGTCAAAACGAAGTCCGCACGTTGACCCATGCTCTAAAAGCCCTGGACCCTGGGTAAAACGGCAGCATTCATCCGGGCTGTACCCATAAGCGGCCGGGACGAGAAGGTGGGACCGGGGCGGCGCAGGGCCATTTCCCGGTTCATAGGGATTCCGGTTCACCAGTTGTAAAAGAGCTGGGCGGCCCGAGCGGCGTGAGCAGGAAAAACGCTGACAGATAGGACCGGAATCACCGAAGCCGAGGAGATGTGGCGGATGATCCGGAAAACGTATCGGCCGATCGGCACATTCCTCGGGCGTGAAGGGTGAGCAGGGCGGTACCGTTCGGGCCGTCATCCCCTCCAGGCCGCGCCTTCCCATGCCTACCCTTCAGGGTGTTCTCATGCCTGTCGCTGGGCCCACTTCGCCTGTCCCTACCTTCTCCAGGTTTACCACATACCCAAGGAGTTCCTTGCCCAGCAGCACGGTTCGTAGCGTGCCGCTGAGTTTGCCGTCCTTCAGTTCCCCCCGCAACGTGCCGCGCAGCTTGTCGCCGTTTTCAAAGAGGCTTACGTCCAGGCTGCTGCCCGCTTCCAGCCGCTTGAAGGCGCCGCCCACCGCATAGGCCCTATGGCTCTCAAGGTTGGTGATCACGCCGCTGGCCCGCCCCTCGCGCTCCTGCACGCTGAGCACCAGACGGTAGGGCACGCGCCCGGTACCGCCCACGCCGATGCCCTCGTAGGTGCCGTTTACGGCCCGCTCCAGCGGTGTGTTTCCGGCGATGTATGCGCCCCACGCGCAGCCCGTCAGGGCAGGCAGCAGCAGGGCGGCGGGCAGCAGGCGGGTGAGGGCAAAAGGGCGCATACCGGAGGCTACGGGCAGCTCATGAACCGTGTCTGATGCACCTTCCCGCGCAAGTTACCGTACCCGCCGCAGCGTTACCCGATACGGAACCCTGTTGACGAGCAGGTTTCCAGTGAAGACTTCCCCCACCACCCGTCCGGTAAGCAGGGCATCGGACTTGAGGCTGACGCCATTTATGCCAAAGCCCAGGACGCTCGCGTTCAGTGTGAGACTGTTCCCCACCGCGACCCTGACGGTCAACTCAGCCTCCTCCGCCGAGACGGGCAGCAGGGTGCCCTGCGCCTCGAAGCGGTCTTTGCTCGTCTGGTTTTCGAGGGTGCCGTTCAGTTCGTGTGTCTTGGGATCCACCGTAAACACCAGGCGGTAACGCTGCTCGCGCAGCAGGACGCGGCCCGTGCCTTCAAAGACCTGAACCGGCTGGCTGTTCATGGCGGGCGTGCAGGCGCCCAGAGACAGGGGAAGGAGCAGCAGGGGGAGGGAAAGCAGGCGCCTCACGCCTCCCCCTCCAGCGCGAGGGCCAAGCCCAGCAGGCGGTCATCCTCGCCGTGCCGTCCCACGAGTTGCACGCCGACGAAGGGCGTGGTGGAAGGCAGCGCCACCGTGGGCGCACCCAGCAGGCTGAAGGGAGCGGTCAGGCGGAGTACGGCGCGGCGCAGGGGCACGTTCCCTTCCCCGATCTCCACCTCGTCCTGCCCAATGAGGGGTGGCGGCGTGGGAACGGCGGGCGCGAGCAGCACGTCGAAGCGGGTAAGCAGCTCGTCGAGTTGGGCGCGGTACGCGGCGCGGCGGGCAAAAGCGGCGTCCACCTCAGCTTGCCCCAGCGCTTGCCCCTGACGCAGCGAGGCGAGGGTGAAGGGCAGAAAGCCGGGGTCCTCGTCTGCCAGCGCCTCCGCATGGACCCGCGCCGCCTCGCTCAGCACGATGGGCGAGTAGGCGTCGAGCACCTCGGGGAAGGGAACGGCCTCCACTGTGGCGCCCCGACTTTCCAGCCCCCGTGCGAAGGTCCGCGTCGCCTCCCGCACCTCGGCGTCCACCCAGCCCTCCGGTAGCCACAGGCCCACCTTTATTCCCGCCCCGTTTTCGGCGTCCACCTTTCCTCCCGTCAGCGCCTCCTGTACCCGCACCACCGTCGCTACGTCCCGCGCCAGTGGCCCCGCGTGGTCACACGTGGGCGACAGGGGCAGCACGCCCTCGGTGCTCCAGGCCGGGTGGTCCTTCGTGGGCTTGTAGCCCACCACGCCGCACCACGCGGCCGGAACGCGAATGCTGCCGCCGGTATCGGTGCCCAGCGCAAAGTCGACTTGCCCCAGCGCCACCGTCACCGCCGCGCCGCTGGAGCTGCCCCCCGGTACCCGTCCGGGCAAGGTGGGGTGTTCGGTGCCGGAAAAGCCGTTGTTCCCGGTGATCCCAAGCGCCACTTCGTGCAGGTGTGTCTTGCCCATGGCGCTCGCGCCCAACTTCAGCAGTCGGCGGACCAGCACGCTCTCGCCAGGGTCCGGGACCCGCGCCCGCGTACTCGCCGCGAGGGGCCACCCCGGCATCCCAAAGAGGTCCTTGACGCTAAACGTCAGCCCCGACAGTGGGCCAGTTGCTGCGCCCGTCAGGGGAGAGGCTGGGCGGTACGCCCACGCCCGCTGCAAATCGGAAAACTCAGGAACAGTCACGCGACTCAGAGTAGCGCTGGCCGCTGGAAACCGGCGGTCCTAGAACGGCAACATCGCCCGTTGTTGCCACACCCCCTGCGCCAGCGTGAACGGCCCGAAGCTGGGCCGCCCCAGGGAACCGAGGTCCGCCGTGAAGGTGCCGTCCAGCCGGTAGGCCACCTCCTGCCCGCGCGCCACGCTGAGAAAGGCCCCAGCGGTGCTCAGCGTCACGGGAATTTGAAGGTTGGCCTCCTGGGTGGTTTCGCCCCGCGCAGGCAGGGCAACGTTGGGCAGCTCCACCCGCCCGGCGTCCTGCCCGTCGAGCACGAGGCGCGCGGCGATGTTGGCGAGGCGGACGGGCGCTGGGTTGGGGTTCCTTACCCTCAGGCGCAGGGTGAGGCTCGCCAGCGCCGGATTCGGACCGCTGGGCAGACTCAGGCCGGTGAGGCGCACGTTCTCCACCTCGAAAGAGGGCACCTGCACTGCGGACTGCACGGGCGCGCATCCTCCCAGTCCAGTGGGGAGCAGGCCGAGGGCCAGCAGCGGAGCGAGGAGCAGCTTCTTCACGCCCACCACCCTAGCGGGCCAAGCTTGGGTAAATCTGATGTGGCCCACAGGGAGGAGCGGGACGTGCAGAGTGGGGGCATGCAGCGTGTGATGACGGTTCTGGCCCTGGGCGCAGCGTTGGGTGGAGGAGCGGGCGCGGCGGACCTCGACTTCGGGGTGGCTTACGGAAGTGGGGGCAGCCTCTTTCGGGTGGGGGTCACCAACGTGACGGCCGGGCGCTTTACCCTGTCGGCGGCGGCGTCGAACCGGGGGGTAGAGGTCGGCGTCACGCAGGGCCTCAGCCTGCCGCCAGCAGGTGCGGTGACGGCCCGGACGGACGCCGCCGTTACCTGGCGGGGTGGGGTGCGGGTGTCCTCGCAGGCCACCGCCACGCTCGGTCCCGTCGCGCTCAACCTCGGGGGGGCCTTCTTTACCGCCGCAAACGTAGATCCCCTGGCCGCCTGGGCCCTGACGCCCACCGATCTGCGGGATCGCGGCTGGGACGTGGACTTCACCGCCCGCTACCGGGTGAACCGCACCCTCGTCGCGGTGGCCGGCGGTGAGTTCGGGGCCCAGAACCAGGGCCTGCTGGGAGTGGAGTGGCGGCGGGACCTCACCCGCGTGCTGCCGCCCGCCGAGGGCGACGATCCAGAGGCTGAGCCCACCACCGAGCGCACCGGTGGCGTCACGCTGCGGCTGGGAGCCCGAGCAGGCCGGGGTGTGCTGGGCGTGACGGGCGGGGCGAGCTACACGGCAGAATCAGGCTTAACCATGGCTGTGGACGCCCTGGTCGGAGTCGGCGGCTGGGGAACAGTGGGCAGCGTGTCGGTGCCGGACGTACTCGGTGAGGGCAGCTCGGCGCGGGCCTACCTCGCCTACGAACCCTGGCGTACGGCGAGCGCGCCGTTCCGCGCCGGACTGGAAACCTCCGTGCCCCTGGGAACGGGAACCCTGGCGGTGGACGTACGTGGAGGCACCGGGGGGCTCGGCGCGCGGGTGGGTTACAGCTTTGCCCTGGGCGGTCTTGCGTCCCGCCAGACGCCGTGAATCCCGCATCAGCCACGCTCCCTCCTTCTCATGAGAGGAGGTGGAAGACTGATCCGGTGAAGCGAATTCTTCCCCTCCTGACCCTGGCCGTTCTCGCCCCCACGGCGGGCGCGCAGACGGCTCAGGACATCCTGAAAAATGTCGATGCCGCACAGAAGTCCGCCCGCGACGTGTCGTTCCGGCTCAGCGGCACGGCCTCATTCCAATCGGCCAACCAGAAGCTTGACCTGACCCTCAAGAGCATTCCCGCGCAGGGTGTGGCCCGCCTCCAGTTCGCCGCGCCCGACGCCCTGGCCGACAACATCGTGGTAACGGATAAAAACGAGATCCGGCAGTACCTCTTCCTGACCAACCAGGTCACGGTGACGCCCATCAAGAAGGCCGCCGAGAGTGCTGGCCTGGCGGGACTGGACTTCACGCAACTCGCCAACACCACCACCCTGCTGGGCCAGTACAACGTCAAACTGCTGGGCAGCACCACGGTGGGCGGCAAGAAGGTCTACCAGCTCGAAGCCACGCCCAAAAATGCGAACAGCTCGGACCGTGCCCGCGTGTGGATCACCGAAGCGGGCTGGCGGCCCACACGGCTGCAACTCGTCGGCACCGGCAACAAGGTGTTGGCGGACCTGACCATCAGCAACTACAAGGTCAACAGCGGTCTCACGGCGGCGGGCCTGACCGCCCTGCCCAAGGACGCGCAGATCATTCGGCAGTAAAGGCCGGCGCTTGAAGGGGCAGACCTGGGGGTTTAAACCTGGGTCTGCCCCTGACCGCCGCCTACCCCAGCCGCCTTAACTGTTCGGCCAGGCCCTGTGGGTCCTGGGTTGGCAGGTCGCACGTATGGCCCACGCAGACGTAAGCCGTTCCGTTTCCCGGCCTCCCTTCGAGCACGGGCAGCCCCTCGCCGTATTCGGCGGGCGCGAGGGCGGCGAAGGGCAGGGGAAAGCGGCCGAGGACCCGTTCGAGGGGCGCGCGTTCCTTGGGTGTGCCGATCAGGGCGACTTCCACGTGGGGCGCTTCGAGGAACGCCGCCGCCTGCCATAGCCCTCCGAAGCCTCCGGCAGCGGCGAGCATGTCGTCGGCGTAGCTGCGAATGGTGGCGCGGGCCAGGCGCTCAGCTTCCTCATCTCCGAAATAGCGCGAAATCCACAGGCCGAGCAGGGCGGCCGCAGCGTTGCCGCTGAGGACCGCCGAGTCAAAGCCCTGCGCCTGACGGGTCAGCAGCGTCTCGGCGCGGCCCCCGGTGGAGTGGAATACGCCCGCTTCCCCATCCCAGAAGTCGCGGCGCACCACGTTCCACAGCTCCCGTGCCCATTCCAGATACCCCAGGTCACCGCTCGCCTGGTAGAGCGAGATCAGCCCCAGGGCATACAGCGCGTGGTCTTCGAGTAGCCCCTCCACCCGCGCCTCGCCGTCCTTGAAGGTATGACGCAACGTGCCGTCCGGCAGGCGCAGTTGCTCGCGCACGAATTCAGCGTTCCCCACGGCAATGTTCAGGTAATGCGCGTCTCCCAGGACGCGCGCGGCCTCCGCGAAGGCCGCCAGGGCCAGCCCGTTCCACGAGGTCAGCACCTTGTCGTCGGTGCCGGGCTGGGGCCGGGTGGCGCGGACTTCGAGGAGGTGCATTCGGGCGGTGTCCAGACGGTCCTGCAGGCGGGCCGGGTCCTCGCCCAGATCGCGGGCCAACTCGGCAGGAGGAGTGGGCGCGTGCAGCACGTTCCGCCGTCCTGCGTCCGGGCGGTGGGGGTCCTCGAAGTTGCCCTCCCCGGTCACGCCGTACACCCGCAGAGCGAGGTCCGCGTCCGGGCCCTCGCCCAGCACCGCGTGAATCTCCTCGCGGGTCCAGGTGAAGGTTAGGCCCTCCACGCCGTTGGTATCGGCGTCCTGAGCGCTGTAAAAACCGCCGAGGGGCCCCAACATCTCGCGTTCCAGGTAGGCCAGCGTCTCACGGGTCAGGCGGGCGAACTCAGGGTCTTCGGTGTATTGCCAGGCCCGCAGCAGGGTCCGCGTAAGCTGCGCGTTGTCGTACAGCATCTTCTCGAAGTGCGGCACCAGCCAGCGCTCGTCCACCGAGTAGCGGTGAAAGCCGCCCCCGAGCTGGTCATAGATGCCGCCACGGCCCATCTGCCGCAGGGTGTGCAGGGCCATGTCGCGCCCGTCGGGGCGGGTCAGCAGGAAGTCCAGCGTCGTGGGGGCGGGAAACTTGGGCGCGCGGCCAAATCCGCCCAGGTCCGCGTCGTACACGCGGCGTAGGTTCTCCACGCCCCGTTGCAAGAAACCTTCGGGCAAGTCCTCCGCTGAACGGCGCGGTCGGCTGGCCTCGCGCACATGTTCGCTGAGGGCCTGCGCGTTGCCCTGCACCTTCTCGCGGTCCTCCTGCCAGGCGTGGGCCACGGAGGCGAGCAGGCGGCGAAAGCCGGGCATTCCGTAGCGGTCTTCGGGCGGAAAGTAGGTCCCCGCGTAGAAAGGCTTGCGGTCTGGGGTCAGGAACACCGTCATGGGCCAGCCTCCTTGGCCGGTCATCAGCTGGGTGGCCGTCATGTACACGCTGTCTACGTCGGGGCGTTCCTCGCGGTCCACCTTGATGCACACGAAGTTCGCGTTCATCCGGGCTGCCGTCTCCGGGTTCTCGAAGCTCTCGTGGGCCATCACGTGGCACCAGTGGCAGGTGGAGTAGCCGATGGACAGCAGCGCGGGTACGTCCCGCCGCCGCGCCTCAGCGAAGGCTTCCTCGCCCCAGGGGTACCAGTCGACGGGATTGTCCGCGTGCTGAAGGAGGTATGGGCTGGTCTCGCGGGCGAGGCGGTTCATGGGGGCAGGGTAACGCCGGGGTGCCTGGCTTCGGCATGAGGGTGAGGGGGCAGAAGCTTCACGCCTTTCGGGGAGGACCGTTTATCCGGGGCAAGCCTTCGTACGCTCAGATCTCCCAGCCCCTACCGCCTTACTCCCGCCAGCAGCCGCTCCACATCCTCCAACGTCGTGTAATGCGCGATGCTCGCGCGCACCACGCCCTCGGGGTACAGGCCCAGGTCTTTCAGAGGCTGCACGGCGTAAAAGTGCCCGGCAGCCACGTCCACGCCCTGCGCGGAGAGGCGGGCCGCGGTGTGCCCGGGCGCTTCTCCCTCCAGCCGGAAGGCGGCGGTGCCGATGCGGCCCTTCATGGTTTGCGGTCCATAGACGGTAACGCCCGGCGTCTCCAGCAGGCCAGAGATTAGGCGCTCGGAGACGGGGCGCTCCAACCCACCGATGCGTGCGGACGCCGCCTTCAGTGCCTCCCGCGTCAGCGTCTCGTGTCCGCCCAGTTCGCGCAGGTAGTCCAGGGTGCCCAGCCAGCCAGCCAGCAACTCGAATTGTGGGGTGCCGTGTTCCAGGCCCGTGATATCGCCCTGCGCCACAAAGCTCAGGCGTGGCCAGGACAGGTGCGGGCGGTGTTCGGGGGAAATCCACAGCGCGCCCAGGTGCGGTCCCCAGACCTTGTAGGGACTGAACATGACGAAATCCGCGCCCCACGCCTGCACGTCGGGAAAGGCGTGGGGCGCGGAATGCACGGCGTCCACCACCGTCCACACGCCCGCTGCCCGCACCTGCGCCGTAACAGTGGGAATGTCCACACTCACGCCCAGCGCGTTGCTCGCTGCCGTCACCGCCACCAGCCGTGTGCGTGGCGAGAGCAGCGCGGCGAGGTCCTCAGGGTGGAGCTGCATGTCGGGCCGACGGGCGTGCCACACGTGAATCTTCACGCCCACGCGCTCCAGTTCGCGCCAGGGACTGGCATTGGCCTCATGTTCCAGTCCGCTGAGAATGATCTCGTCGCCCGGTTCCCACCTCCGCCCAAACGCGGCGGCAAGGCGGAAAGCCAATGCCGTGGAACTGGACGCGAGGGCCACGTCTTCGGGCTGGGCGTTCAGAAAGAGTGCCGTCGCTTCCCGCGCCCGGTGCTTCAGGGCCAGAACCTCTTGCCCCGGCTGGTGCCCGGGCATCGCGTTGGTGGCTCCGTAGCGGGTGAGATGCGCAGCGATGGCAGCAATGGCCCGTGCGGGCAGCAGGCCACCCGCCGCGTTGTCGAGGTACGCGCGCCCACGGGCAAGGGGTGGGAACTGCGCCCGAATGGCATCCGGCAAGAGGTGTGGGGCGTTCATGGATACGGAGTCTAGAGGAGCGCCCCGGGAAACTGCCCCGGTTTCCCCTCCCCCACCTTTAGCCTGCGGCTTCCACCCGCGCCGCCCGGCCCCCCACCCACACGTCTGCCGCCCCGCCGCTCCGCAGGGCAAACTGGGCGGTCAGGCGCGCGGGCTGGCCGGGCATCCGCTGCGCCCCGCGAATGAGGTTGAGGTTCTGGGGCAGCCTTCCGAGCGCTCCCAGCGTTCCCACCAGACAGGCGAACATATTGCTGCTCGCGCCGTCCTCCAGAAAGCCTTTCAGCGGCCCAAACGCCCGGAAACTCACGTCTTCCCGGCCCTCCCCCCCCGCCGTGAACAGGATCAGACCCGTGGTTCCCGTCGCGCGGTTCACGGTAGAAATGGCTTCTCCGTTCGGTGTGAAGGCGTCCAGCGTCGCCAGGTCCGTGACCTCCACCACCAGGTTTGGGCGGCCCGCCGAGGCGATGTGCACGTTTTCCGAAGGCAGCCCGATAGGGGAGAGGTCCGCACCGACCACCGCCTCCGCCGTCACTTCCCCCTGCCGTAGCAACCATTCGCCGCCGCACAGCTGGGCGCTCAGGACTTCTCCGCCCATGCTCACGTCCACCACGTCCAGCAACACGCCCAGGGGTTGCAAAAAGGCGAGGGCCGCCAGCGCGCCAGAGTCTGAGGTCCCTTTCGCGTTCTGTGGCGTAAAGACCTGCAGCTCCACCCCCGAAAGGTCTGCCGATTCGACGAAGACGCTCAGCGGCGTTCCTGCGTCAGCCGCCCGGCTCTGGAGCTCACCCGAAGCATCGGAAAAGACGGTGACGGCCTTGCCCCCTTCCTTCCGGGGTGGTGCGAGGACGCGGTACAGGGCAGAGGTGGCCGTGGCGGTCATGCCTCCATTGCAGCACCTCGCGGGGGAGAAGCGGGCGGGCTCGTCTGGCCCTGGCCTGCCCTTACGGTTGGTTCCTGCAGGAACTGATAAGCTCCCCGGCGGTATGACGGGGGCGGAAATGGTGGGGAATGCGGGAACACGGGTGCTGTGCGCAATGTCGGGGGGCGTGGACTCCAGCGTCACGGCGGCGCTGCTCAAGGACGCGGGCTATCAGGTGATCGGCGCGATGATGCGCTTCTGGCCCGACGGCAAGCGCGTGGACACCTTCGATACCTGCTGCTCACCCGACGCCGCCTACGAGGCCCGACGGGTGGCCGAGCAGGTGGGGGTGCCCTTTTACCTGCTGGACTACCGCGAGCATTTCCAGCGGCACATCGTCGGGCCTTTCCTTGACGAATACGCCCGGGGCCGCACCCCCAATCCCTGCGTGAACTGCAACACCAAGGTCAAGTTCGACGAACTGGTCAAGAAGGCGAAGATGCTCGGCTGCCAGTACGTCGCCACCGGGCACTACGTCAAGCGTGTGGAGACGCTCCACGGCGAGGTGCAGTTTCATCGGGGCGACGATCCCCGCAAGGACCAGACGTACTTCCTGTGGGGTACGCCGCGCGACGCCCTCCCGTACATCCTCTTTCCGGTGGGCGAACTGGAAAAGCCCCGGGTGCGCGAGATCGCCGAGGAGCGCGGCCTGCTCACCGCCCGCAAGCCCGAGAGCCAGAACATCTGCTTTGTACCCGGCAAGGTGGGCGACTACGTGGCCGAGCATCTGCCGCAGGCCCAGGGCCCCATCCGGGAGATTCGCACGGGCGAGGTGGTGGGCGAGCACCTGGGTACGCAGTTCTATACGCTGGGCCAGAAAAAGGGCCTGGGCCTGTACCAGTCACACCGGGTCCGCCACGTCGTTCACCTGGATCCCGAGACGAACACCGTCTGGGTGGGCGATTACGAGGATTGCCTCTGGCCAGGGCTTCGGGCCGAGGGAGCGAACTACCTGCTGGACCTGGCCGAACTGCCCGCCGAGGTGGAGGTGCAGGTCCGCTACCGCTCCAAGCCGGTGCGTGCCCGCGTGGTCGAGGCCGGCGAGCACGGCTTCGAGCTGGAATTCGAGGAGCCGCAGTTTGCCGTCGCCCCGGGGCAGAGCGCGGTGCTGTATGCCGGAGACCGCTTACTGGGCGGCGGCCTCATCGCAGACCACCTGCGGGCCCTTCCTGACTGAGCCGTGGTTTGAGCCATTCTTCATGGACCTCACTTTCGGGTGAGGTCCTTTTGCTTCTTCCTGAAGAGCGGTCGCTCCCCGAGCTGTTGGGCCGTTGGGGGATGGAGATTGAAAAAAGCGGTGTGGTAGGGACTTCTCTGGAACGCCTGCTTCTCGGGTCACGGCGACTGGCTTCAGGTTCTCTAGACGGATGGATGAAGGGACGAAAGAAAACCGTCAGGCGAGAGTGCTACCATTAAGCCAACTTCATCAAGTTCCTACTTCCCTAGGAGGACATCATGCTTTCTGTCAAACTGCACCTGAACAATGGCGACGTAATCCCGCTGGAACTCTCCCGCTCCCAGAAGGAGCGCATCAGCCGCACCCTGAACCGCGCGGCCCTGCCCGATAGCCCCCTCACTATTCACGTGGGCGGCGTAGATCTCGATATTCCCTGGCGGGCCATCGGCTACATCTCCTCGGCCCCCGCGATGCGCGCTGGGTCCATCTCTGCCGAAGCGGCAGACTGACCGCTGCCTCACGCTCCCAGCTTCCTCCTGGCCCCGCTTCGGCGGGGTGTTTTTTTGAGCTTTTGGTCGTCGGCGCTCGGCCTTTCGCTCTCGTGCCCCGCCTACAGCAGCCCCAGCAGGCCCCTGCGGGGTTGCGGGTGCTGCGCCTCCCGCAACTGACGGGCAAAATCTTCCAGGGCGTCTTGAAGTTGCCTGGCCTCGCGCACAAGTGTGCCCGTCTGCGTGCCCACCTGCGTCTCTCTCTCCTGCTCCCAGTGGCCCAACACGCGCTCGTTGAAGCGGGCGTGGTCCGGACTGGTGACGTCTCTGGGCGGAGCGAGGCGGTCCCGCGCCGCTTCCAGATACGCCACGGCGCCGGTGGTCCGCGCGGCGTCCACATACTCGCGGCTGCGCTTGAGGTCGGCCACCCGGGCCGCGAGGCGTTCGCGCTCCAGCAGTGTGCGGGCCCGTTCGCGTCCCTGAAGGAGTGCCGCGCCCACCGCCATGCTCACCAGGGCCAGCGTGAAGGCGAGCAAAGACCAGTGTTCGGGTACCGCATTGGTGTCGGGCGCCGCGCTGAGGTCCGTCAGTTGCCCCTGCTGGGCGGCGTTCGCCGCAATCTGCTGGGTGGTGCGCAGAATGCCGTCCCAGTTGAGGTACCCTTCCACGCCCAGGTACAGCGCCGTGACGGCCAGAATGCCGCCGATATACAGTCCTGGGCGGCCCATACCGGGCGTTCCTCCGGCGAGCTTCGCGCGGTACGCCAGTTCGTCCACCAGCCACAGCAGCAGTACGCTGAACATCACCCCGGCGGTCAGCGCGATCAGGGTGAGGTACAGGCGGCTTTCCGGATTGAACAGCAGATTGATGGACACGCCGCTGATCAGCCCCACGAAAAACTTGCTGAACACGGCGAAGGCGTTGAAGACCCGCTTGCTCCCGGTTTTCTGCTCAGGGGGCCGGATGGGGTGGCCTTCCCGCGCCAGGTCCGCCAACGCCTGCTGCTGGTAGAACTCCTCGGCGCTTCCGGTGTCCGGCGTGGCCCCGTACTGGGCCAGCGTCTCGAAGCGCTCGGCGCGGGCAGCCTCAATCTGTTCGGTGGCCCGCAGGTATTCGCGTTCCACGCCACCGCTCGCCTCGTTCATGAAGCGCAGGTGTTCTTCCTGCCGCGCCCAGGACTCACGCACGCCCGCGCCCGTCTCCGCCAGCACCCGCGTGAGGGTGGTCCGGGTCAGGGTGTAGTTGACGCGGTACTGCTCCACGTTCAACCTCAGAATCCGGGCGCGGGTGGTCAGGGCGGCGCGGGCGGCGTCTCCCGGCACCAGGGACAGCTCGCGCGTCAGTTCGTCCAGAAAGTCCGCCAGTTCCTGCGGTGGCAGCACGGGCATGAACTGCTCGGCGGTGAGGGGACCGGGGTGGGGCAGCGGCGCCTCATATTCGTGGGGAGAGGAGGGGGCCGGTTCCGTCATTTCCGGGCCTTTTTCACGAGGTCCGCGAAGGTGGGATACACGTTGTTCAGGTCGTAGGCCCCGGCCGTCAGCAGGTGGGAATGATTCGCTCCATTTCCCAGCGCCTTCATAAAGTGGTCGCGGATGGACGTGCCGCCGCTGCCCTTCTCCGGACTCAGACCCGCCACGAACAGTAGCTGGGCGTCTTTCAGGCCGAGCAGCCTGCCCACCGTTTCTTCCAGCGCCGCCCGCTTGGGATCGTCCAGCACCGCGCCGTCGGTAAACAGCACCGTCACGTTTCCGACGCCCGCCGTGCGCTTTGCCGCCGTCACCGCCTGGTTCAGGCCCGCCGTGATGGCGCTCCCCCGTCCCACGCAGGGCTGCGTGAGGGCGTTCGTGTAGCGCAGGATGTCGGCCTTGCCCATCCGGGCTCCGTTCTTGGACTGAAAGCGGAAGTCGGCCACCGTCTGCACGCCCTGGCAGATGCGCAGCAGCGTTACCGTATCGCCCGAGCGTACCTGGTTGAGCAGCACGCTCTGGGCGAGCAGCCGGGCCTGCGAGGCGTACCCGAAGGCGGGATTCTTGGAGCTGCCCGTCATGTCGGCGGCGAGGGTGAGGTGCAGCGGCGGCGTGCTCAGGCCGAGCAGGGCAGAAGCGCTGAGCGGCGTGGGGACAAGCAGGGGAAGCATCGCGAGGGGGGCGGACAAGGGCATAGAGGCTCCTGGAGTAGGGGAGGGGTTAGGGAGAGGTGGGTGGGTCTGGGTTCTGGAGTTTGACGCCAGATCCAGGCACCGCCGCACCACCTACCCGCGTGAGTTCTGGGGGCATCTCGAGGCTGCGCAGCGTGTGGGGCAAGTCGCGCAGCAGGCCAATTTCACGGCACGCCGCCTGCTCGCGGTACAGATTGGTGGGCACACTCTGGACGCCGTTGGGGTCCCCGATCCACACGCCCATGGCGTACTGCGGTGTTACTCCGGCGCACCACGTATCGCGCACGTCGTCGGTGGTACCGGATTTTGCGCCCAGGGGCACGGCGGTGCCCAGCAGCCGCTGCGTGAGGGGCGCGCGCAGAAACCTGACGTGGCTGGCCGAACCGTTTACCGCTTCCGTCAGCATGTCGAAGGTTTCAAAAGCGCTCGCCGCATTCCACAGCGCCTGGCAGCCCGAGCGCGGCAGCGGCAGCGGGCGTCCTGAGCGGTCATACGCCTCCGCGAGCAGGTGCGGGCGACACAGCTTGCCCCCATTGGCAAAGCTCGCGTAGGCGGCGGCCACCGAGAGGGGCGAGGCGCGGTAGGTGCCCAGGGCAGGGCTGGAGCGGTTGGCAGGGTCCTCCTCATAGCCAACGCTGCGGAGGACGCGGCGCAGTGCCTCCTCGCGCTCGGCGCCCACGCGGACAGCCACCGTGTTGAGGCTGCGGGCGTTGGCCTCACGCACGGTGACGGCGCGGCCCAGGAAGGTGCCGGAGTTGTTGCGGATCGCCTGCCCTCCGTAGCGGGTGGGCACGTCGGGGAACGTGCTGAGCTGGGTGAGGCCCTGCCCGAACGCAGCGGCGTACAGCAGCGGCTTGACCGTACTTGCCACCGGGCGGCGGGCCGTGGCTGCCCACTGTTTTCCCGACTGGCTGCTCTGGTCGCCACCCGTGCTGCTGGCCAGCGCGAGGATGCCCCCGCCCCGAACGTCCACGATGGCGGCTCCCTCGGCCACACCCGGCGCGCGGGGGCCCGTGGCTCCGTTGCCGGTGACCCGCCGAACCAGGGCGGATTGCGTCCCAGCGTCCAGGCTCAGCACCACCCGGCCCACCCAGCGTGGGTCCAGGCCCGCCGCCCGCACCTCGCGGCGCACGAGTTCCTGCAGGGCCCAGGCGGGTTCGGGCTCGTTTGTGTAGTCGGGATTGCGCGTGGCCGCCACCACCCGCAGGTCTGGTCCACCGCCCGCATATTCCACCCGCCACAACCGGGGCTGGAGGGGTTCCGAAGCGGCTTGGAGGTAGGTATTTCCGTCGATCAACCGGTGTGCGCGCAGCAGCCGCAGGGTCAGCAGCTGCTGGGTCCGCATCCAGCGAAAGCGGGCGGTGGCCTCTTCCGGAGCCGTGTCCGCCAAGACGAGGTAGTGTCCCGGAGCGGGCAGCAGGCCCACCAGAAAGGCCGATTGCGCCAACGTCAGGTCCGCCGGGTCTACCCCAAACACCGAGCGCGCCGCGTCGTAGATGCCCTTGCGCTGCCCGATCCCCAGCCACGGCAGGCTGTTCACGCTCATCGCCAGTACCTCGCGCCGCCCGTAACGCAGGGTGACGAGGGGCGCGAGGACGAACTCGGTGGCCTTGCGCGCCAGCACCAGCCCCACAGAGCGTCGCCCCGTGTCGTAGTCGAAGTGTCCAGCCAGCACGCTGTTTTTCAGCAGCTGCATGGTGATGGTGCTGCCGCCCGCTCCACTGAGTGCGGCGCGGGGCAGCCGCCCGAGGTCCACACCGGGATGCGAGAAGAAGCGCACGTCCTCCTTGACGACGTAGGCGAGCAAGAAGGCTTGAGACACGCCGGTCAGCGGCACGCGCAGCGACTCCCGGCAGGGCACGGCATTGACCCCCTGGCTGGCGCGGCAGTGGTCAATTACGCCCAGCGCCTCACCCCGGCGGTCCTGCACCTCGATGGGCTGTAACTCGGCGTGTAGGTTCCACGCCCGCCCAAAGGCTCCGGTCACGCTGGCCCCAGCTACGCCCAGCAGCAGCGTGCCCAGCGTCAGGGCGCCCACGCCCGCCAGCCCCGCACGCAGCGAGCGGCGCAGGGTCCAGGGATGTCGGGAGGCGCGCACAAAGGGAGTACGCGGCCAGGGGTTCGCGCGTTTCCAGGGGTTCAAAGGGCGTACCAACGCCTGATTGTCCTTCCCACTTGGAGAGGGTGACGGCTTTTGCGCCTCCCTCTTGAGAGGGAAGGTGGGGACTCGCAAAGCGCTGCAGGAGCGGGGGTGAACGGGCACGGCCTCCCCAGCAACGCCGTTCTCGGGCCCCCACGCCCCGCCATCCAAACGCCGTGTTTCCGCGTTCTCACCCCGTTGGCCAACGTCCTCAGCGCACCACGTCCGTCACGCCCGCCGCCGCGGAAAGAAATTGGGCGTCGCGCGACACCTGACCCACCAACCCCGCCGCGCCCACCAGCGTGACGAGCACGGTGCCCAGCACGGCGAGGGCCGTCACGGCGGTGGCCCACGAGGACCCCGGACGCCGGGGGGCAGGCGCGGGCGCGGGGCGCGGGCGTTTTTCCCGGCGTACCCGGGACGGTTTAACGGCGGGAACGGGAGAAGCGGTTACGGCAGGCAGGCCCGAAGAGTAGGGCCTCGGCTTGCGAACGAAGCTCATGGAGCGAGTCTAGGGGCGGCAGATGAGGAGCGGTCCCATTCCCTCGCCTTCCCCCCACCGCCCGTCTAACTTTTTGCTGGCCTGACGCTCCCATATTGGAGTAAAGTGAAGGCGTCCGCACGGCGTCAGCGTAAACCCAGGTTCTCGTTTGCGAACCCCGGTTGCCCGAGTCCCCACGGTGGGGAAACATTCACGGGTAAGAGAAGGGGCGAAAGGTAGGCAGTTTCATGGCAGAAGTCGTCCTCGAGCACGTCAACAAGCGTTACGGCACCAAGCACCACGCAGTGAAGGACTTCAACCTGCACATCGCGGACCGCGAGTTCATGGTCTTCGTCGGGCCGTCGGGCTGCGGCAAAAGCACCACGCTGCGCATGATTGCGGGCCTCGAAGACATCAGCGACGGCGTCCTGAAGATCGACGGCCGCATCGTGAACGACGTGCCTCCCAAGGACCGCGACATCGCGATGGTGTTCCAGAACTACGCGCTGTATCCGCACATGAACGTCTACGAGAACATGGCCTTCGGCCTGAAGCTCCGCAAGACGCCCAAGGCCGAGATCGACCAGCGCGTGCGTGAAGCGGCGCGCATCCTCCAGATCGAGCACCTGCTCGGCCGCAAGCCCAAGGAGCTCTCGGGCGGTCAGCGCCAGCGCGTGGCCATGGGCCGCGCCATCGTGCGCGAGCCGAAGGTCTTTTTGATGGACGAGCCGCTGTCCAACCTCGACGCCAAGCTGCGTGTGGAGATGCGCTCGCAGATCGCCCAGCTGCACCGCCGGCTCGGGGCCACCATTATCTACGTGACCCACGACCAGGTCGAGGCGATGACGCTCGGCAACCGCATCGTGGTGATGCGCGACGGCGTGATCATGCAGGTGGACACGCCCATGAACCTGTACGACTTTCCGCAAAACCGCTTCGTGGCTGGGTTCATCGGCAGCCCCTCCATGAACTTCCTGACCGCGCGCATCCAGGGCGGCGAGTACGTGGTCGGTCAGAGCCGCGTGGCCCCGATGGGCCGCCTTGCCCAGAGCCTGCGGGCCTACGAGGGCAAGGAAGTCGTGCTTGGTATTCGTCCCGAGCACGTGGGGATGGTCGGCTTTACCGATATTCCCCAGGGCCAGAACGTGCTGCGGGGGACCGTCGTGGTGGTGGAGCCCCTCGGCGCGCAAACGGACCTGATTATCGAGGTGGCGGGCCAGAACATGACGGCCAAGGTCGAGGGCCAGGCGGCCGTCGAGCCCGGCGACACCATCGACCTGCTGATCGACCAGACGCGCCTGCACGCCTTCGATCCCACGACCGAGGACGCCATTGACCGCGGTACGCCCGGCGGTACGCGCGGCCAGGCCGATACCCCGGACCTCGGTTACGAGTACGGCGCGGCGAGCCGTTCAGGCACGGGTACGGTCAGTGTGATCAAGCCCTCGTTCTAAATTCCCGCTCCAGCGAACGCCGCCCCCAGGAGGGGGCGGCGTTTTCTCGTCTGATCCCCCACACCTTTACCTGACCTTCACCGGGCGGTAGAGTGGCCCATCGACTTGTCTGCGCTGTTTCCTTTCCATTCCGGAAAGCGGAGCACCCTGCCCGGAGGCACCCCCATGAAAAAAGCCCTGCTGATCCTGACCTCTCTGACCCTGCTCGCCAGCGCTGCCCAGGCCCGCACCTGGGACGACATCAAGAAGAGCGGCACCATCAAGATTGCCACGGAAGGCGCCTTCCCGCCCTTCAATATCCTGAAGGGCAAGGAACTGACCGGCTTCGAGGTGGAACTCGCCAACGCCCTTGCCAAACAGATGGGCCTCAAGGTCCAGTGGGTCACTCAGCCCTTCGACAACCTGCTCATCGGCCTGAACCAGGACCGTTACGACTTCGTAATCGCCAGCCACGGCATCACGCCCGAGCGGCAGAAGGCCGTGGATTTCTCCAACCCGCATTACTGCACGGGCGGCGCGATTGTGACCAAGCCCGGCGGTCCCATGACGGCGGCGGCCCTCAAGGGCAAGAAGGTGGCTGTGCAGGTGGGCACCACCTACCTGGAGAATGTCCGCAAGGTCCCTGGCGTGGGCGACGTAAAGACCTTCCCCAAGGACACGGACGCGCAGGCCGCGCTGATGGCGGGCCGTACGGACGCCTGGGTGGGTGACAAGTTTACGGGCCTGGACCTCGTGAAGGCGCAGAAGGGCAAAGTGGTGCAGGGTGACCTGCTCTTCAAGGAGCGCATCGCCATGGCGGTCAAGAAGGGCAATGCCAGCCTGCTGAAGGAACTCAACTCCCAGCTGGCCAAGGCCATGAGCAACGGCACGTACGCCAAGATCAGCACCGGGTACTTCGGCCAGGACATTCGCTGCAAGTAAGGGCAGGCGGGAGGACGGCGGGGCGGGGACGCAGAGGCCATGTCCCCGTTCTCCCGCTTTCCGCCGCTAGCCGCTCGCCCCGCATCTGTGCCATCATCGGCGAAATGTCAATCCAGCTTTTCTTACGATTCGTGGACCTCCGAGGAGCAGCGTGACGGCTTCCCGGCCCGCGCGGCGGCCCCTGGGTGGCCTGGCCCTGCTGGGTTGGGGGCTGGGGGCCGCCGCCGCGTTTTTCCTGCTGTTTCTCCTGATCACTGCCATCCTCAAGCAGCTGCCCGAACCCATTGGCCCCCGCGCAGACCTGTTCGTGGAGGGCGCGCGGATGACCCTGCAACTCACGTTGGTCAGCGGCGCAATTGGCCTGCTGATCGGCATGGTGGTGGGCATCATGCGGACGAGCGCAGTGTGGGCGGTGCGGGCTCCCGCGAGCGCCTTTATCTGGCTGATTCGCGGCACACCGCTGTTGGTGCAGATTCTGTTCGTTTACAACGCCCTGCCGCCGCTCCTCAAGGGGATCGGCCTCAACCTGGAGCTGAATGAGTTCTGGTCTGCGGTGATCGCCCTCGCGCTGAACGTCGGTGCGTACAACGCCGAAGTGATTCGCGCCGGGATTCTGGCTGTGCCGCGCGGGCAGACGGAAGCGGCGCGGAGCCTGGGCCTCAGTGGCGGGCAGACCATGAATACGGTGGTGCTGCCTCAAGCCCTGCGGATCGTGGTGCCGCCCCTGGTGAACAACCTTGTGGCGCTGCTCAAGGATTCTTCCCTCGCCTCGTCCATCGCGCTCCTCGAACTCACGCTTGCGGGCTCGCGCGTGTCGAGCGAGACCTTCCAGCCCGTGCCCGTACTCACCACCGTGGCCGCCGTATATCTGGCGCTCACCACCGTGATGACGCTGTTTACCGATCAGCTCGAAAAGCGGGTCAAGATCGCTTCGCGCTGAAGTCAAGGGGGAGGGTGTCCCGGACCCCATCCCAACCTCGCTGGCGATTTGTCGTAACATCCGGAGCAAGGAACAGTGCCGGCCATTACCTTCTCCACCCGCTCAGGCGGGTGCCCACGTTCCCCTGCTCTACCTATTTTCCCGCTTTCCAGTCTCAGGAGGATTCATGCGTAGAGTTATCATCTTGTCTCTGGCCCTCACGGCCACCGCCTCCGCCGCTTCGGTGCGGGATCAGATCTGCCAGGACGGCAAATTCACCGCGGGCGTCAAGTACGACAGCCCGCCCTTCGGCTTTGTGAACGAGGACGGCGATGTGGGCGGCTTTGACGTGGACCTCGTGCGCGAGATCGCCAAGGACCTGACGGCAGCGTGCAAGAAGCCTATCAAGCTCGAACTCAAGCAGGTGACGAGCAAGAACCGTATCGAGTTCGTGCAGAACGGCACCATCGATCTCGCGGCGGCCACCGCCACCGCCACCTACGGACGCATGGACGTGGTGGACTTCAGCAACACCTACTTCATTGATGGGCAGCGCCTGCTTGTGCCCGCGGACAGCGCCATCAAAACGGTGAAGGACCTGGCGGGCAAGCGCGTGGGTACCGCCCAGGGCAGCACCAGCGAGGTGAACCTTAAGGCGGCGGCGCCCAAGACCACCGTGGTGAGCTTCCAGCAGTACACCGACGCCTTCACGGCGCTGCAGCAGGGCCGGGTGGACGCGGTGAGCACCGACAGCACAATTCTGCTGGGGCTCAAGGCGGGCGCGCCCGATCCGTCTAAGTTCAAGCTGGTGGGTGCGTATTTCAGCAACGAGCCCTACGGCATGATCTTGAAGCAAAACGACAGCAAGTGGCGCAATTTCGTCAACGAGTCGCTGACCCGCATGGCAACGGACGGCACCTACGCCAAGATCTTCCGCAAGTGGTTCGGGCCCAAGACCAAGTACTCGCTGCCCGATCCCAAGCGGACGACCACAGTGCCTGAGCAGTTCCCCGTGCGCCGCTGAGCCCCACCTCACGCTAACCCTGGGGGAGCCGCCGCGCTCCCCCGCATCTGTACCGGCAGGAGGTTATGACTTCAACGTGCGACAGTTCTTTGCATCCCGGGTATTTCATCCCGCCCCGCTTCGCCCTTGCGTGAAGGCGGCCGCGTGACGCGCGCTCCATCCTCACCCTCTTCCGCAGTTGGGCGCGAAACCGTACAGCAGGTCATTGCGGGGGCGCTGCTCGTTCTCGCCGCCGGGTTTATCGTCTGGCAGGTGCGCCAGGGCTTCGGACGCAATAACGTCACGCTGGACTGGAGCATCTTTGGCAAGCCCAGCCAGCTGACGGGCGGTACGTACCTCACCACCATTTTGATCGGGATGTGGCTCACCGTGCGCCTGGCCCTCACGAGCATCGTGCTCGCGTTGCTGTTGGGCACCGTGGTGGGCGTCTCGCGCCTGAGCGCCAATCCGGTGGTGCGCGGGGCGGCCGGCGTGTATGTCGAATTCTTCCGCAACACGCCGCTGCTCGTGCAAATTTTCTTCTGGAACTTCGGGGTCCTCAACGTGCTGCCCCAGGGCGTCAAGACCTGGCTCAACGGGCACTCGCCCGAGCAGTGGGCGGTCATCGCCGCCCTGAGCGTCTACACCAGCAGCTATATCGCTGAGACCATCCGGGCCGGCATTCAGAGCATTCCCCACGGGCAGACCGAGGCGGCGCAGAGCCTGGGTCTCAGCGGTACGGACACCCTCACGCGCGTGATCCTGCCCCAGGCGTTCCGCGTGGTGCTGCCGCCGCTCGGCAGCCAGTTTCTCAACCTCACCAAGAACTCCTCGCTGGCTTCGCAGATAGGGGTGGCTGAGCTGTTCTATTACGGCACCCAGGTGCAGAGCTACACTTTCCGCGGCTTCGAGAGCATCACGGCCATTACCGTGGCGTACCTGATCCTGAGCCTCGCCATCACGGGTCTTCTCAACCTCGTCATGCACCGCCTGCGCCTGCCCGGAGTGCGCCCGTGAGTGCGCTGTCCTTCCTGATTCCCGGCCTGGGGCAATTGCTCACGGGCGCGCGGCTGCTGGGGGCGCAGTACCTCGTCGCGGCGCTGCTGATCTGGCCGCTGGCCCTCTCGGCGTTGAGGAGCGGAGCACCCGAAACCAGGTTGCTCGCCGTGTTGGCCTTGCTCGCCCTGCACGTTGGCGCGGCCCTCACTGCCCTTTCCGGAGAACGGGCCCGGCAGGGGGCTGAGGCCGCCGCGCAGGCCCAGGACACCTACCGCCGCTGGTCCACCCTCGTGGCAGGCGTGTTTGCGGTCCTCGTGCTGGACCTGCTGCTGCGCTGGATCGTCGGCCTTCCCAACTGGGAGCAGGCGCGGCGCAACTTCTTGTTCTTTCTGATCGGGCGCTTCCGCTCGGCGGATTACGCGGAGGAACGCTGGCGGCTGTGGGGCTTTGCGCTGGTGGGTGGGGGCTTTTTCCTGACCTGGCTGCTCTCGCGGCTCCGGGTGCGCGTGGGCTGGCCACCCGCCGTGCTGGGCTTTCTTGCCGGAAGCTGGATGCTGTGGCCCACTGTCGTGCCGGAGGTGCGGATCGGGGGTCTGGCCCTCAGCCTGATTCTGGCGCTGCTGGGGCTGCTGCTATCGCTGCCGTTCGGCCTGTTTTTCGGGATGGGACGGGTCAGTACACTGCCGCTTTTGCGAACCGTCAGTACCCTGTACATCGAACTCTTCCGGGGCCTGCCCTTCATCACCGTCATTTTCTGGTTCTTTATCTTCGTGCCCTATGTACTGGGTGAGGGCACCCAGTTCTGGGCCGTGATTCTGGCCCTGTCGCTCTTCACGGGCGCTTACGTGGCTGAGATCGTCCGCGCCGGAATTCGCGCGCTGCCGCGCGGTCAGGATGAGGCCGCCCGCGCACTGGGGCTGAGCGGCACCCAGACCATGACCGGCGTCATCCTGCCGCAGGCGCTGCGCAACATGATTCCGCCCCTGGTGGGCCAGTTCATCAGCCTCTTCAAGGACACCAGCCTGGTGAGTATCATCGGCCTCATCGAACTCGCGGGGGCGGCGCGCATTACGGGCAACCGTGTGGTATCGGCCACCTTCGAGATCTACCTGACTGTGGCGCTGCTGTACTTCGTCTTTGCCTACCTGCTGAGCACCGTGGCGCGCGGCCTGGAAGCGCCGCAAGCCGGCCGGGTGGCGCGGGCGGCAAACCCGGAAACGACGGTTTAGAGCGTGTGTCAACGTGCGGACTCTTTTTGACCGGCCCCGGCGAGCGAAATGCGCGTTGGGAAGAATGGGGCGCCGTGAGGGCTGCCCTTCTGCGGGCGGCGCCACATTCGGACACATGCTCTAGGCAGAAGGCCAAAAGCCGATGCCTGACCGCACAACGCTTTTCTCTATCATGGAGGACCAATGACCGCGCAGAACCTCAACCGCTCCAAAACAGGCGCTTCCGGCGAGAACATCATCGTCGCGCAGAACGTGCAGAAGCACTACGGTTCATTCCACGCCCTCAAGGGGGTGAACATGACCGTGCGGCCCGGCGAGGTGGTGGTCATCATCGGCCCGTCGGGCAGCGGCAAGAGCACCTTTATCCGTACGCTGAACGCGCTCGAACCCCATGACGGCGGCTCCATTACCATTGACGGGATCGAGTTACGGAGGGGCAGCAACCTCGACGCCATCCGCCGTGAGGTGGGCATGGTATTTCAGAGCTTCAACCTCTTTCCGCACCTGACCGTGCTGCAAAACATCACCCTCGCGCCTATGCGGGTGCGCAAGCAGTCCCGCGAGGTGGCCGAGCGCAAGGCCTTGGAACTGCTTGACCGCGTGGGCATCCGCGAGCAGGCAGACAAGTACCCCGCGCAACTCTCGGGCGGCCAGCAGCAGCGCGTCGCCATCGCCCGCGCCCTGGCGATGGAGCCCAAGATCATGCTTTTCGACGAGCCTACCAGCGCCCTGGACCCCGAGATGATCAAGGAAGTGCTCGACGTGATGAAGGAACTCGCCCGCTCGGGCATCACCATGCTGTGCGTGACCCACGAGATGGGCTTCGCGCGCGAGGTGGCCGACCGGGTGGTCTTTTTCGATGCGGGCAGCATCGTCGAAGACACGACCCCGGAGCAGTTCTACACCAACCCCCAGCATGAGCGGGCCAAGGCGTTTCTGGGGAAGATTCTGGGCCACTGAGGAGGGGCGTTGTCCCCTTGGACGTTAGAGAACCGAAAGGCCAGAGGTCAACGGCTTTTACGCATCCCGCCGCAGCTTCCCGCACCGCCACCACGCCGCTGCGAACAGGGCCGCACTGAGCAGAAAGACGGCCCGGTAGCCCGCCGCGTCTGCGAGTAGGCCGCCGATCACCGGCGCGAACAGGGCGCCGCCCACCAGGGTGTTGAGGGTGCCGATGTAGCGGCTCCTCGCTCCCGGTGGGGCGAGGTTGAGCAGGTGGTTGGTGTGGCCCAGGCCGAAGCCCTGGGCGGCGACGCTGGACAGGACAAACACAAGCAGGTATGCCCAGGTGCCCAGGCCCAGCGTTCCCACGGCGAGGGCGGCCAACGGCGCGAGGCCTGCGAAAAAGGCGGCGTAGCGGATGATGCGGCGTGAGCCCTTGCGTTCGGCCACCCGCTGCCAGAGCAGGTTGGACAGGGGCGCGGCTCCGGTGAGGGCCATCACGAACACGCCCAGGGTGGCGGGGGGAAAGTGCAGGTCCCGCAGGGCGTAGACCGCGTAGAACGGTTCCCCCATGCTGGCGGCCGCCAGCAGCAAGCGCACCGTGAGAAACGCGCGGAAGTGCCCGTCTTGCAGCGTGTCGGGGACAGCGCGCAGCTCTTCTCTCAGGGTGCCGGGAGGCAGGGGCGTGTCCGGCGGTTCTTCCACCCGCCCAAACACGCCGTAGCCCACGGTATAAGCGACCGTACCCAGCAGGAAGATCAGCGCGTAGTTCAGCGGAAAACGCAAGTCCGAGGCCAGGACGCCGCGCACGGCGAGGCCCGCCCCAAAGGCGAGCAGACCGCCGTACAGATTCCGTGTGCCGAAAAAGCGTGCGCGGCGCTCGGGCGGCACCGTCTTGCTCACCACCTCCAGAAACGGCAGGCCCGACACACCGGACGCGAGCGCATTGATGAGCATCGCCAGGACAAAGAGGGTCAGGCACAGGGCTGGGTGCGCGGTCAGGGTGGCGGCCACCAGCACCATCGCCAGGTAGGCCGAGGTGCGGACCAGCGCCGCCGAGCGGTAGACGGGCAGCTTGTATTCCAGTGAGCGCACCCGCGCGGCCACCAGCAGTTGCGGCAGCATCCAGCCACCCCCCGCGATGGCAGGCAGCAGGCCGATCACGGCATTCGGAGCGTCCAGCCGCGCCGCAAAGCCCGCCACCACCACCGACACGTTTAGAAAGCCGTCGCCGAGAAACACCAGCCACCCGTTGAGGATGCCCAGGCGTTCGTTGGCGTTCCACGCTGGGCGGGGTTGGGCAGGGGGCGAGGTCACGCGGCGTATTAAAGCACCTGGCTCACTTCCTTGGAGGGAGTGGCGCAGCCGCGCAGCAAAGGCGGCGCGGCGTAGCCAGAGGTGAATCGGACAGCCCACAGGAACACAACGGTCCGAAGAGCAGGGACGCGTGATACGGTTTTCGGATCATCCGTTCCGTCCCCTGCGCTCCGGTGATTGCACGCCTCTGCGTCACCGTTTTTCCTGCTCGCGACGCTTGGATTGATCCGTTGTGGAAGAACGGGTCAACCCGAATCCTTATGGTCCGGATTCCGTTTGTTTTGCCAATACCCTGGAAGAGCGCCGGTTTGCCAATTGCTCATTCGTAACCCGTTCTTCTCCTGCTCGCGTCCACTCGGACCGAATCACTTCGTAAACGTTTCCACCGGGTTCCATATGACCGGCGAAACTGTGCAGCTTGAAACAGGAGAGGCGCTGCCCCTACGCGCCAGGAAGCCGCAGCACGCCCTCCAGCGCCTGGTACGCATCAGGCCGGGCGAGAAACACGAGTTCGTCCTCGGCGGTGAGGCGCATATCGGGGCGGGGCAGGCGGACGGTGCCGTCCCGCACCACGCCCACGACTTCCACCCCGGGCGGCAGGGTCAGGACCGACACCCGGGCGCCCTCCCAACTGCGGGGCACGCTGCGGCGGTACAACTCCTGCTCGGAGGCCAGGGGTGTGGGGCCGCCCTCATCGGTGGGCGCGCTGGGGTGAAGCGGTGTGGCGGGGGCAGAGGCGGCGCGGCGCGGCGCAAAGCGAATGCCTTCGGGCAGCAGGGGCATGCCCGCGTGGACGGCACTGGCCGCCCGCGAGCGCACCTGGCCCGGCAGCAGGCCCGTCTCACCGCTGAGCAGGTGCGCCACCCCGGCGGCCAGCAGGGACGCGGGCAACACGGCGTCGCCGCCCCAGGCCACGGCGAGTAGTGCGGCGGCAAGCGGCGCGTTGAGGGTGACGGTCAGGAAGGCGACCACTCCCGTCAGCGTCGCCGCGGCCGGGTCGAGGCCCAGCAGGTTTCCCAACCCGGCGCCCAGCAGACCGCCCACGCCCACGGAGGGCAGCACGCCCCCGCCGAACGCCAGCGGTGCTCCCAGCGCGAGCAGCGCCCAACGCCAAGCGCCCGCGCCCAGGGCTTCGGGGCCAAGAAAGCCCGACAGGCCCAGCTGCGCCCAGCCCGATCCGTCGCCCAGCACGGCGGGCGTGCTCCAGAGGGCGACGGCGGCGGTCAGCAGGCCGAATGCACCGCCCGCCACGGGTCGCAACCAGCCCTGCGTCCACACGGGGGGCAGCGCGCGGCAGGCCAGCAGTCCAGCCCAGCCCACCAGCGTCACGCCCAGCGCCACGCCCAGAAAGGCCGGAAGTTGCGAGGCCGCCAGTACCGGCAGGACCTCCAGCGAGAACAGCGGAGTAAAGCCGAACGCCAGGCCGTAGACCGCGTAGGCCGCCACTGCCGCGAGCACACAGGGCATCAGCACCTCAAACTCAAACTCGAAGCGGCGGTACAGCACCTCCACGATCAGCACCGCCGCCGCCAGGGGTGCGTGCAACACGGCCCCAAGGGCGGCCCCCGCTCCGGCCAGCGTCAACGTCCGCGTCTCCACGCTGTCCAGCCGGGTGGTGCGGGCGAGCAGGCGCGTTGCCATCTGTCCCATCACTGTGAAGGGCGCGTCGCGCCCCACCAGCAGCCCCACCGCCTGGCCCAGCAGGGTGCCCGCCAGCGTCCGCACCTGCGCCGGGAAGCGTGGCCACTGTCCCCGGATGTGGTACCCGCGCACGAGTTCCGCCAGTGGATCCCCGGTGGGTATCAGCCAGGTGTAGGCCGCTCCAACGGCGGGCAGCGCCAGCAGGCCCCAGGGCAGCGCCTCTCCAAAGGCCATCAGCAGCCCGCCCTCGCCCGGGGTCCCGGGGGGCGCGTAACCCAGCAGCGCCGATTCTCCGCGCAGCAGCCCGTCCAGCGCCAGCCGTAGCAGGATACTCAGCCCGCCCACCAGCAGGCCCAGCAGCAGGCTCAGCACCACCAGCCGCCCAGTTTCCAGACGGGTCAGCACGGCGCGGGGCAGGGGAGAGCGCATCGCAGAGCATGGTAATGCAGGAGGAAGGGCCGGGGCGTTAGGGTTTAGGGAACCCCCGGTTCAGGGGAGGGCAAGAAGCGCGAGAACGCCAGGAAGGGGCAATGCAGCGCAGCCCCCTACTCCAGGGCAAAGACGGCCGCGTCCTCGGGGGGCAGGCTGAGGTGCAGCCAGCCGCCCCCCACGCTCACCTTGGCGTCCTGCCCGGCAAAGAGGCTGCGCGTGAGGGTTTGATCCGCATCCTTCAGACCAAGGGCCGAGAGGCGCAGGCTGTAACTCTTGCGCGCCCTTCCCCGGTGCCACGCGGCGAGCACGCGTTCATTCCCCGCCTGCCGCGTCAGAAGAAGCAGATCGTCTTCCAGGCTGAGGGGTACGGGCAGCAGTTTCTCGTCGCCGACGCTCAGGGCGCGGCTGGCCTTACGAACAGCGATGGCGTCTTGCGCTGCGCCGAACACGGCCTTCTCAGCCGGGGTCCACTCGCTCTCAAAGCGCATGTCCCGCCGGTTGTCGGGATCCGCACCGCCGCGCATGGCGATCTCGGTGCCCTGGTAGACCACCGGCACCCCTTTGAGCGTCATCAGGGCGCGCAGGGCGTAGCGGGTGCGGGCCTGGGCCTGGTCCTCGAACAGCGAACCCTGCGCGAAGCGGGGCAGGTCATGGTTGTCGAGAAAGAGCGCCACCTCGCCGGGTCGGGGCAACTCGCCCTGCCGCGAGAGTACCCCCGCCACCCGCGTCAGGCTCTGGCCACCCATCAGCGAGCCGCGCAAGGCCGATTGCAGGCTGAACAGAAAGAGGCTGTCAAAGCCCGCCTGCTGCCAGTCGGCCACCGTGCCCGTGTCTGCGTCGTACCACTCGCCCAGCGTCCAGGTCCCTGCCACGCGGTCCCGGGTCAACAGCTCCTTCAGAAAGGGACCCTCCACATGCTTGATCGCGTCGTAGCGGAAGGCGTCCACCCCCTGCTTGCGCCAGAAATCGGCGTTGTCCAGCAGCAGCTCGCGGACCTCGGGGTTGGACTGTTTGAGGTCTGGCAGTCCCGCCAGGGAGCAGTCCACATCCTTGTTCTTCGTGGCGGCGCATTCGGCCTCACCGTTAAACCACGCGGGGCGGACCTTCACGGCCGCGGCCGCGTAGCCGTAATGGTTGATGACCTGGTCGAGCACCACCTTCATGCCCGCGCCGTGCGCCGACTTTGTGAAGGCCGCGAAATCGGCCAGCGTGCCGAAATGCGGGTCCACATCCCTGAAGTCGGCGGGCCAGTAACCGTGGTACGGCGAGGTGCCGGAGGTGTTTCCCGCCTGCTGCCGGTAGATGGGCGTGAGCCACACGGCGGTGGCGCCGAGTTGCCCGATATAGCCGAGCTTGTTCGTCAGGCCCTGCAGGTCGCCTCCATGCCACGCGCGCAGGTCGTCTCGGTTCACCCCAGCGTCGTTCCCTCGATCACCGTCGAAAAAACGGTCTGGCATCACCTGGTAAACCACCTGTCCCTCAAAGGAAGGCAGCGAGGGCGAAGAGGTCTGCGCGCCCGCCGACATGGCGAGCAGCGCACCCAGCAGGGCAAAGCGTTGCATCTTGCCTCCTATGGTAGCGCTCCCAAGAGCGGGGGCTTACGGGGCGGGTATAGGTTTTTTCTGGACTTCATAGGGATTTTTTCAAGAAATCTGGCCCTTTACTGGGTGAAAGAGGACTGGGTTCCCGGCCACACTGTTGCTCATGACCAAGTTCCTGAAAGCTGCCGTGATCGCCGCCACCCTCGCCCTGCCCGTTTCGGCCTCTGCCCAGACCGACACCAGCACGACGAGCACCACAAGCACCTCTACCGACGCGAGCGGCGACACCAGCACGACCACCACGACCAACAAGGGCTTCGACTGGGGTTGGCTGGGCCTCGCCGGTCTGCTGGGCCTCGCGGGCCTGGGCCGCAACAATGACCGCCAGGTCACGACCACCACGACCACCAACCGCCACTAGAGCCGTTGTCCGAATGGCGCGGCGCGTAGAAGGGCACTCCCCACGGCGCCATTCTCCTCCATGCGCATTTCGCTCGCCGGGCTCGGTCAAAAAGAAGTCCGCGCGTTGACCCATGCGCCCGAGTCGGGAAGAGGGGGAGGCCCTGGCTTCACCCCACCTCCTTCCGCATGCAAGAAAGGCGCCGCCCCAGGTTGAGGGCGGCGCCTTTCTTGTCTTGCGTTGGCCGTTTCCCTGACGGACGGCCTACTTTTAGTTCAGGACTCCCGTCTCGAACGTGAACCGCTCACCGTCGTGGGCCACGTTCAGCGTGGTGCCTTCCGGCACGCGGCCCGACAGAATCTCGCGGGCAAGGGGCGTCTCGATCTCGCGGGCGATCACGCGCTTGAGGGGCCGCGCACCGAAGGCCGGATCGTATCCGAGTACGGCGAGCTTGGCTTTGGCGGCGTCGCTGAGGTGCAGCGTGACCCGGCGCTCGGCGAGGCGCTTGCGCAGACCGCCCGTCTGAATCTCCACGATGCGGCCCAGGTCGGTGGGGGTCAGGGCATCGAACACGATGATGTCGTCCACACGGTTGAGGAACTCGGGGCGGAACTGGTCCTGGAGAACGGCCATGACCTGATCGCGGATGCTCTCGGCGCTGTCGCCACGTGCCTGCGCCTCGAGGATCAGCGGTGAGCCCACGTTGCTCGTCAGGACGATCAGCGTGTTGCGGAAGTCCACCGTGCGGCCCTGGCCGTCCGTCAGGCGACCGTCGTCCAGCACCTGCAGCAGCACGTTGAACACGTCCGGGTGCGCCTTCTCGATCTCGTCGAGCAGGATGACCGCGTAGGGGCGGCGGCGCACGGCTTCCGTCAGCTGGCCGCCTTCCTCGTAGCCCACATATCCGGGAGGAGCACCGATCAGGCGGGCCACCGTGTGCTTCTCCATGTACTCGGACATGTCGAGGCGAACCATCGCGTCGCTCGAATCGAACAGGAACTCGGCCAGGGCCTTCGCCAGCTCGGTCTTTCCGACGCCGGTGGGGCCGAGGAACATGAATGAGCCGAGGGGCCGGTTGGGGTCATTCAGGCCCGCCCGGGCGCGGCGGATGGCGTCGGATACGCTGACAATGGCGCGGTCCTGCCCGATCACGCGGCTGTGCAGCTGCTCTTCGAGGTGCAAGAGCTTTTCGCGCTCGCCCTCCATCAGCTTGCTCACCGGGATGCCGGTCCAGCGGCTCACCACGGCGGCGATGTCCTCCTCCGTCACTTCCATGTGGGCGAACTCCGCGGTCTTGAGCCTCCGCTCCAGTTCGTGCACCTCACGCTCCAGCTGCGGCAGAGTGCCGTATTCCAGCTCGGCAGCCCGGCCCAGGTCGTAGTCGCGGCGGGCCCTCTCGATGTCGGTCCGCACCTGGTCCAGCGCCTCGCGCTTCTCGCGTAGGGCCTGCACTTCGCCACGTTCGGCCTCCCAGCGGCTGCGCACCTCGGCCAGCTCGTCGGTCGCGGTCTTCAGCTGCTCTTCGAGGTCCAGCAGGCGGTGTTGCGAGTCCTGGTCCTTCTCGCGCTTCAGGGCCTCGCGCTCGATTTCCAGTTGCAGCTTGCGGCGCTGGAGCTGGTCGATGCGCTCTGGACTGGATTCCAGCGCCATTCGCAGGCGGGCGGCCGATTCGTCGATCAGGTCGATGGCCTTGTCGGGCAGTTGCCGGTCCGAGATGTAGCGGTGGCTGAGCTGCGCGGCGGCCACCAGCGCGGGGTCCGTGATCTCCACGTTGTGGTGGACCTGGTAACGCTCCTTGATGCCGCGCAGGATGGAGATGGTGTCCTCCACACTGGGTTCGTTCACGAACACGGGCTGGAAACGGCGCTCCAGCGCTGGGTCTTTCTCGATCTCGCGGTACTCGTCCAGCGTGGTCGCGCCGATCAGGTGCAGCTCACCACGCGCGAGCGCCGGCTTGAGCATGTTGCCCGCGTCAGGGCTGCCTTCCGTCTTGCCGGCACCGACGATGGTGTGAATTTCGTCGACAAACAGGATGATCTCTCCCGCTGAGTGCACCACCTCATCGATCACACCCTTGAGGCGCTCCTCGAACTCACCGCGAAACTTGGCCCCAGCCAGCAGGCTGCCCATCTCCAGCGAAACGATGCGCTTGTTTTTCAGGCCCTCGGGCACGTCGCCCTGCACGATACGGATGGCGAGCCCTTCGGCGATGGCCGTCTTGCCCACGCCAGGTTCACCGATCAGAACGGGGTTGTTCTTCGTGCGGCGCAGCAGAATCTGCATGGCCCGGCGAATCTCCTCGTCACGGCCGATCACGGGGTCGAATTTGCCGTCTCGGGCGCGCTGGGTCAGGTCCGTGCCGTATTTCTGCAGTGCGTCGAACTGCTGTTCAGCGGTTTTCGTGGTCACAGTCTTTCCTTTCCGCGCCTCGTTGACAGCCTGGCGCAGGGCCGCTTCGGTGGGAAGCTCGGGAATGCGGCTCTCGGCCCGCAGGGCGAGCAGCAGGGCGTCGGCGGCGATAAAGGCGTCGCCGAGTTTCTTGGCTTCGCCTTCGGCCTTCTGAAAAGCGCGGCTGAGGGCCGGATCGAGGTAGAGGTTCTCGCCGCCGCCCTGCACGCGCGGGAGCTTGGCGAGTTCGGCATCCAGCGCCTGCCGCAGCGCATTCACGTTCGTTCCCGCGCTCGTCAGTGCCCGGGCCGCGGTGTCGTTGTCGGTGAGCGTCCGCAGCACATGGGCCGTGGTCAGCGTCTGTTGTTGGTTGTTCTGGGCGAGGCTCTGCGCGGCCGCTATGGCCTGCACCGCCGCCTCGGTAAAGCGTTCAGGATTCAAGGTGGGTCCTCCTTCAATGCCTCTATTTTGAAACTTGAGTGTGGTTATGTCAAGTTTATAGAGCGTTGAGGAGGGTGACCTTTTCCTTACTTGCCCGGCGGACCGAAGCGCCCCCCCTCCGCCCGGGTCAGCACACCCCCGATAAACTCGCCCATGCCCTCCGCCGTTACCGCCTGACCGTTGACCTCGCCCTGACCCCGCACCGGCCCCTCCCAGTAGGCGATGGAGGTGTTTTTGGTCAGCAGTTCCTGATCGTCACGGGCAGCCTCCAGGGTCAGGCTGAGCGCCGGGGACTTCACTTCCCAGCCCAGCACGTACTCGCGCCCACTGGGACTGCGCCACACCCGGCCCGGCATCATCGTTACCCCCGGCACTTCCTGCGCTACGCCTGCCGGGTCCACAAGGGAGGCCGCCACCTGCACCACTTGCCCCGCGCCGTTGCGCACCCGGTAGAGCATCAGGTCCGAACCGTCCGAGAGGTGGAGGCCGAACCAGTCCCATTTCGCCTGCGCCCCGGGCTGCTGGTCGCCCCATTGGTGGTCCAGCCAGACTTGACCGTGCGTTTGCCGGAGCTCGCCACCGGGCAACTTCACCGTGCCGCTTGCGTCCAGCCGCGTGACGCTCTGGTAGTACAGCCGCCCGACTTCTGGGGTGCCAGAGTAGCCAGGTGGGTGCGCGACGAGGGGTTTTTGCGGTCTGAGCGTCAGGTCCAGCGGCCCGGCGTTGAGGTGAAAGCTGCCGTCTGGCCCCTGCAAAAGCTGCCAGTCGCCCTGCCTCACTTTCAGCGGCGGAAAGCTGAAGCTGGCCCGCTGAGACCCGTTCTCAAACAGGCTCAGCTTCTTGTTTCGCAGGTCCGCGACGGCGAGGTGCCCGGCGTGGTAGGGGATACCCCGGTAGTTGACCTTGAACTGCGCCCAGTGAAAGGCCAGCCCCGATTCGGGCAGATAGCCGGAGGCGTACCACCATTCAGTTGCGGCGTTGTGCGCGCCGAGGTCATTTGGCCCAGGCTGCCTCGCCGGATCGAACGCCTGCGGTGCGGGCAGGCATGAGGTCAGCAGGACAGAGACGAGGGTGGCGGCAAGCATGGGAGAGTGGCGCATGGCTGACCTTAGCTGTTGGCGCGGAGGAATGCAGTAGGAAGTGCTCTCCTCTGGGATCAGGCCCAGCGCGTCGCTCAAGGCTTCAGGCGAAGGCGGCGGAAGTGCCGGTGGACGGCCCGCGTATGTTCTCCGGGCTGCCTTGGGGTTCGCGGTCGGGCTTCCCTCCTCGCCGTGGCCCCACCACCAGCGCCAGCTTCCTGAGGACGTACTGGCCTTCCAGATTGGGTACCAGCGGAAAGATCATGAGCGTCTCGTGGGGAAAGAACGCCAGGGGCAGGACGGTCCTGATCATCTGGGCCAGGCCCAGGAGGCCAGCAGAGGGAGGCGGAGCAGTGTGGTGCTGGCCCCACCAGCCCACCACCTGCGCACTAGGTGGGGCATAGAGCGGGGCTTACGCCCGGGCGGGAAGCCTCCGGGAGGCGTGAGGGTGGGTGCTATTCCCTCTGGGCCTCCTCAGAAACAGCGCTGGGGCCCTCCCTTGATGCCTGACCTGGCCATCTGTGCGGAACTTGTTCAGCCCGTTGCGCCTCGCGTCACCGCGCCCTTACGTCTCTGTGAGGCAACCCGGTCAAAGGGAAAGGGGCCGCCCCAGCTGGGAAGCGGCCCCTGATCTGGCTCTGCCCCGCCCGTTGCTACTCGTCGCCCAGGTACGCCTTGCGCACGCTCTCGTCCTGGGCGATGTGCGCTGCGTCGCCGCTGAGTTTGATCTCGCCGGTTTGCAGCACATAGGCGCGGTGGGCAATGCCCAGCGCCATGCTCGCGTTCTGTTCCACGAGCAAGATGGTGGTGCCGCGCTCGCGGTTGAGCTTTTCCACGATGTCGAAGATGGCTTCCACAAACAGGGGAGAAAGGCCCATGGAGGGCTCATCCAGCAGCAGCAGCTTGGGGGCCACCATCAGGGCGCGGGCAATCGCCAGCATCTGCTGCTCGCCGCCCGACATGGTGCCGCCGAGCTGCGTCTCGCGTTCCTTGAGGCGTGGGAAGAGCGCGAAGCCCTCCTGGATGCGTTGCTCGATCAACCGGCGGTCGCTGATGGTGTACGCCCCAACTTCCAGGTTCTCGCGTACCGTGAGCTGCGGAAAGATGCGCCGTCCTTCCGGCACGTGGCTCATGCCCCGGCTCATGATGACGTGCGACGGCACCCCACCCACGTCCTGGCCGAGGTAGGTCACGCGGCCCACCTTGGGCTTCATCATGCCGCTGATCGTGCGCAGGGTGGTCGTCTTGCCCGCCCCGTTGCCGCCGATCAGGGCCACGATCTCGCCCTGGTTCACCGTAAGGTTCAGCCCCTTGAGGGCGTGAATCTGACCGTAATAGGTGTGGATGTCTTGCAGTTCGAGCATGGTTTCAGGCATGGGACCCGGCCTCCTTGCCGTACTCGCCCGCCGCCGCACCGCGCCCCAGGTACGCTTCCATCACGCGCGGGTCGTTGCGGACCTGGTGGGGCAAGCCCTCGCTGATCTTGGTGCCGTAGTCGAGCACGGTGATGTTCTCGGACAGGGTCATCACCAGCCGCATGTCGTGTTCGATGAGGACCACCGTCACGCCGAGGTCGTCGCGGATGCGCCGGATCAGGGCCTTGAGGTCCTCGGTCTCGCGGGGGTTCATGCCCGCAGCGGGTTCGTCGAGCAGCACCAGTTTGGGTGTGGTCGCCAGTGCGCGGGCGATCTCCAGCTTGCGCTGGTCGCCGTAGGGCAGGTTGGTCGAGAGTTCGCCCCGCCAGCGGGACAGGCCCACGAAGTCGAGCATCACCGCCGCCGTCTCGCGGGCATTGTCCTCGTCCTGCCTGAAGGTGCGGGTGTGGAGCACGGCGTCCCAAAAGCCAGTCTTCAGGCGGGTGCCGCGCCCCAGCATGATGTTTTCCTCGGCGGTCATGGAGGGAAACAGCCGGATGTTCTGAAAGGTGCGCGCGATGCCGGCCCGGACCACCTGATCGGGCCGCAGCCCCACCAGGTTCTGTCCCGCAAGGGTGATGCTGCCCCGGTCCGGTTCGTAGATGCCGGTGATCAGGTTGAAGAAGGTGGTCTTGCCCGCCCCGTTCGGCCCGATCACGGAGATGATGCCGCGCTCGGGCACCTGAAAGGTCACGTCGTTGACGGCAGTCAGGCCGCCGAAAGTCTTGGTCACGCCCTGTACGTCCAGAAGGCTCATCGTTCGCTCCCCGTCCGGTCGTTGTCTTTCACGGTACTCAGCCCCGGTGAGTACACCTCGCTGCCCACGTCACCCTCCAGCTGGTTGCCCGCATTCAGGCTGTCGGGCGGCGTCGCGTCGTGCTCGTGCATCTCGGCCTTGCGGCGGGCGCTGGGCAGCAGGCCTTCGGGGCGGTAGAGCATCATCAGCACCAGCACCAGCCCGAAAATCAGGCGCTGGTACTTGCTGGGGTCGAGGTTGGCGTTGATGTTGGGAAAGGTCTGCTGCAGCACCTCGCTGAGGGTGGGCAGAATCATCAGGTTCATCAGCGTGACCACCACTGCGCCCAGCATCACGCCCGCAATATTGCCCATGCCGCCCAGAATCACCATGCTCAGCACGCCGATGGACTGGAAGTAGTCAAAACTCTTGGGATCGATAAAGTTCTGCTTGGCCGCGAAGATCACGCCCATCGCGCCTGCGAAGGAAGCCCCGGTGGCAAAGGCGAGCAGCTTTGTCCGCAGCAGCGGCACACCCATCGCCTGCGCGGCGATCTCGTCCTCGCGGATGGCGATCCACGAGCGCCCGATCTTTGATCGGTCCAGGCGGAAATTGACCATGACCACGACGGCGATCACGATCAGCACCAGAAAGTACAGGAAAAACAGCCGGTACTGGTCCTCGGCAAAGCCCAGGCTGGCCGCGACGCTGTTGAGCCACGGCACCGGCGCGCTCTCAATGGCGTCGATGCCCTGCGGCCCGTTGGTGACGTCGAGGTTGTTGGCGAAAATGCGGATCACTTCGCCAAGCCCCAGCGTCACGATGGCGAGGTAATCCCCCTTGAGCTTGAGGACCGGCAGGCCGATAAGCACCCCGACGAACGCGGCGACCGCCACTGCCAGCGGGATAAACAGCCAGAACAGGGCCGGATTGACGCCGCCCGCAAAGGCCGCGTTGCCGGTCACTTCTCCGAATTGAGGACTGCCGAATACGCCCCACAGGTACGCCCCCACTGCGAAGAAGGCGATGTATCCCAGGTCCAACAGACCTGCCAGCCCCACCACGATGTTCAGGCCCAGGGCCAGCGCGGCGAAGATCAGCATCTGAATCACGAGGTCAAAATACGAGGTGTTCTCGCGGCCCATGAAGGGCAGCACGAAGCCGATTCCGGCGGCAAACACGAGGGCCTTGGCCCACCCGGCGGCGCGCCACTGAAAGGCGAACACCAGCGAGAGCAGGAAGGCCCCGAAAAGCACCGGCTGCAGCAGTTTGGACAGGCCCTCGGTGATGTCGTTGCGCAGAAAGACCAGCAGCAGGGCCGTCACGGCGGTGTAGATGAGGAGCGCAGCGGTGCGGTCGCCCGCGCGTCCGCGTGGAGGGGAAGACAGCGTCGTCACGTTACACCTTCTCCGTGGTGGCCTTGCCCAGCAGGCCAGCGGGCTTGAGGAACAGAATCAGAATCAGTGCCAGGAACGCGCCGATGTCCTTGTACTCGGCCTTGACTGCACTCAGCCAGTGCAGACCCGGCAGCGAACCGAAGAGGCTGATCACGCCCAGGAGCGTCTCCAGCCAGCCCAGCACCAGGCCGCCCAGCACGGCGCCCGGAATGTTGCCGATGCCCCCCAGAACGGCGGCGGTAAAGGCCTTGAGGCCGGGAACGGTGCCGCTGTAGGCGTTCAGCGCTTGGTATTTCATGGCGAACATGACGCCACCCAGGCCGCCCAGCGCGCCACCGATCAAGAAGGTCAGGCTGATGATGCGGTTCGAGTCGATGCCCATTAGGCCTGAGGTCTGACGGTCATGGGCTACCGCACGAATGGCGCGGCCCAGCTGTGTGCGGTTGACCAGCAGATTCAGGCCGACGAGCATCAGCGCCGCCACCACGATCAGGATGATGTCCTTGACCTGCAGGTTGAGTGCACTCAGGTCCACCCCCGCCACCTTGGTGATGGACTGGGCAAACTCGGTGGGCAGCGGCACGCTAAGGTCAAACTGCCCGCGCAACCCCACCAGAAAACGCAGGAGGTCCTGCAAGATCAGCGAAACGCCGATGGCGGTGATCAGCGGCACCAGGCGCTGTGCCCCGCGCAGGGGTCTATAGGCCAGCCGCTCGATAAGGACGTTCAGCGCTCCCGAGACCACCATGGCGGCCAGACAGGCGAGCAGCAGCTTGATGTAGCCGTTCGTGCCCGAGTTCTTGAGGGCGTCGAACACCAGGTAGGCGACGATGCCGCCCGTGATGAAGACCTCGCTGTGCGCGAAGTTGATGAGTTGCAGCACTCCGTACACCATGGTGTACCCGAGCGCCACGATGGCGTACAGCACGCCGAGGCTGAGGCCCCCGACAAGCACCTGAAGGAGAATCGTTCCGACGGTTTGAAGATCCATGTCTCACCCTGACCTGACGATGCGGAAAGCGGGAAAGGCCTGACCGGAGAAGGGGGAGCGAAGCGGTCGCCCGCGCGCTCCCCCAACCCGCTTTCCGAAAAAAGATTGACTCAGCGCTTGACGTTGACGGTGCCCGCCGTGCTGCGTGCGCCGTTCTTGACGGCGATCACGTACATCTTGGCCGTGGTGCGGTCGCCGTTCTTGTCGAACTTGACCTGGCCGGTCAGCAGGTTGTTGTACGTGCCGGTGCGCACGGCCGTCTCCACCTGAACGCGGCTGGGAACCTTGTTGCCGGCCGCCTTGGCGGCATTCATGATGCCCTGCAGCAGCACCTTGGCCGAGTCGTAGCTCATCACGCCGAAGCCCTGGATGTCGCTCTTGAAGGTCTTCTGGTAGCTGGCCGCCGTGATCTTGGCGGTCGGCACCGCGTCCACGGGGGGCGCGACGGTGGTGAAGTAGATGTTGTTGGCTCCCGTGCCCGCGAGCTTGGTCAGGTCGTCGCTGTCGTAGCCGTCGCCGCCGATGATGGGCGTCTGGATGCCCTTGTCGCGCAGCTGCTTGGCAAAGGGGCCCACCTGGCCGTACAGCGCGCCGAAGTAGATCGCGTCGGGGCGCAGCGCCTGGACCTTGGTGATGATGGCCGTGAAGTCGCGCTCCTCGGCGGCCACACCCTCGCTCTGCACGATGTTGGCGCCCTTGGCCTTCATCGCCTTCTCGGCCTGATCGGCCAGACCCTGACCGTAGGGGGTCTTGTCGTTCAGGACATAGACCTTCTTGGCCTTGAGGTTGGTCATCACGAAGTCGCCGCCGGCCGGGCCCTGGGCGTCGTCACGGGCACAGATCCGGTTCATGTTCTTCAGGCCGCGGTCCGTGACTTTCTCATTGGTGTTCGCGGGGCTGACCATGGGCACGTGGCTGGGCGCAAGGACCGCGCTGGCGGGAATCGCCACGCCGCTGTTCAGGGTGCCCACCACGCCCAGGATGCTCTTGTCGGCGGCCACGCGCCGAGCGGCAGCGGTGCCGGTGGCGGGATCGGCCTGGTCGTCATACGCCACAAGCTGCAGGGTCATACCCATCTTGGCGAAGTCGGCCTTCATCTCGTTCACGGCGAGCTGCGCGCCGTTCTTGATCTGCAGGCCGAGGTTGCTGCTGCTGCCCGACAGGGGGCTGATGGTGGCGATCTTCACGACGGTGGCCGCGTTGGCGCTGCCCAGGGCAAGGGCGGTCAGCAGGGAAAGGCTCAGGGCGGTTTTCTTCATGCGTCCTCCGAAGGGGTGTTGCGCGGGATTCTAAGCGCTTGTACTAGGTGCGCCAATTCTAGTCATGTCTATAAAGAGAAGTCAATGTGCTTCACATCCTCAGCAAAACAAGAGGAAGCGCTTCCAGAAGGAAAATCCTAAAAAAGAATGCCAAATTGCCAGCAGATGAGCAATTTTGTTTTCTTGTGTGGATCAAGTCTGCTGTGGGCGGACAGGGCCCCTTCGCGCGGGTTTTGCAGGGGCCTGTCACCAGAACGCTGCGCCTGCGCTCAGCGGCCAAGGGGAACCAAGCGGGAGGAGGCAGAGGTAAGAAGTCGGAGACGCTGCCTATACTACTTCACCCACGGCACAACAGCGGGGCCCAGTCCGCCCCGGGCCAGTGGCATCTCACGTCCAGAATGTGCTGAAGGCCGTCTTATCCGGGCCAGGCGATCAGGCCTCCCAGCAACCGCGCAGACGGCCGCTCAGATCAGGTCCAGATAGCGTTCGAGTTCCCAGGCGTGGACGGTGGCCGAATACTCGGCCCACTCGGCGCGCTTGGCGGCGACGAAGTGATCCAGCACGTGATCGCCCAGTGCCCGTGCGATCACCGCGTCCTTTTCCAGTTCGCTCACGGCCTCGCGCAGGTCCGTGGGCAGTTCCCGGATGCGGTGGTGGCGCTTCTCGCGCACAGTCATGCGGAAGATGTTGCGGCCGATGGCGGGGGGCGGTTCCAGCCGCTCCTCAATGCCGCTCAGCCCAGCTGCCAGCATTGCGGCAAGCGCCAGGTAAGGGTTGCAGCTCGGGTCCGGCATCCGCACCTCGGCGCGGGTGGAGGCTCCGCGCTTGGCCGGAATGCGGATCAGCGCCGAGCGGTTGGTGGTGCTCCACGCCACATTGACCGGGGCCTCGAAACCCGGAACGAGGCGCTTGTAGCTGTTGACCAGGGGGTTGGTGATGGCCGCCATGCCCTCGGCATGCTCCAGCAGCCCGGCGATAAAGTAGCGCGCCGTGTCTGATAGCCCGTATTCGCCTTCGGGTTGCGCAAAGGCGTTCTCGCCATTTCGGAAGAGGCTGAGGTGGCAGTGCATTCCCGAGCCGCTGACGCCGGCGATGGGCTTGGGCAGGAAGCTGGCCAGCAGGCCGTATTCCAGTGCCACCCGCTTGACCACGAACTTGAAGGTGGCGATGCGGTCGGCGGCCTCAAGCGCGGGCGCGTAGCGGAAGTCGATCTCGTGCTGGCCGGGCGCGACTTCGTGGTGGGCCGCCTCGATCTCAAAGCCCATCCCAACAAGCTTGTGCGCGATCTCGCGCCGGATGCGCTCGCCCTTGTCGATGGGCGCGAGGTCGAAATAGCCGGCCTTGTCGTGGGTGATGGGCACGCCGCGTCCGCTCGCGTCCCGCTCGAACAGGAAGAACTCAGGCTCGGTGCCCACGTACATTTCGAAGCCGAGTCCCGCCGCACGCTCGACCTGCCGCTGCAGCACGCGGCGGGGGTCCCCCTCGAAGGGCGTGCCGTCGGGCAGCGTCACGTCGCAGATCAGGCGCGCCACCCGCCCTCGCTCGCCGTCCCCAGCCGAGAAGGGCGGGTAGATCAGGAAGGTCGATAAGTCCGGCGTGAGGAGCATGTCGCTCTCCTCGACGCGGGTAAATCCTTCCACCGCGCTGCCGTCGAAGGTCACGTCGCCGCGCAGGGCTTTTTCGAACTGCGACCGGGGCACTTCCACATTCTTGGTCGTGCCGAGAATGTCGGTGAACTGCAGCCGCAGGAACGACACGTCCTCGGCGCTGAGGGTGTTCAGCAGCGTTTGCGGGGTATGGATGTGGGGGGGCGTGCCAGTTGGAGTGGGCGTCATGATGGGTAGTGGAGCCTCCGTGCTGCCCCGACCGTAGCGAGCCTGGGGGGGGCAGCGCAAGGGGAGACGTACCATTGCCGCACAGCCCCCACTGCCTGTTGCACTTAAGCTAGACAAATTGCAGAAATAGCATTCTGCCCTCCGGTTAGGGCGGGTTGGATGTGCAACTTGTTCATTCAGCGTTGACCACCCTTCCGCTGCCCGCCTATACTTCTCGGGAACGCGCCCCAGCACGTCAAGAACGTTTCCGAGCTGGACAGCACGGAGGGAGAGACCCAGATGAACCACGATTTCGATGTGATTTCCGCTGCCCGCAACTGGCGGGTCGACAAGGCCCAGAGCGCCACGCCCACCGAAGTCGTGGGTGAGCTCTTTGCCAGCGACGTGCTGACGCTCGATCAGCTCAAAAGCCGCCTGAGCAAGCCCACCTACCGCCGCCTGCACGCCACCCTGGAGCGCGGCGAGCGCCTGGACCCCGCCATCGCCGACGCCGTGGCCCTCGCCATGAAGACCTGGGCGATGGAAAAGGGAGCCACCCACTACACCCACTGGTTTCAGCCCCTGACCGGCTATACCGCTGAGAAGCACGACTCGTTCCTGTCGCCCGCCGGTGACGGGGCCATCGCGTCGTTCAGCGGCGGTGAATTGATCCAGGCCGAGCCCGACGCCTCCTCTTTCCCCTCGGGCGGACTGCGCGCCACCTTCGAGGCCCGCGGTTACACCGCCTGGGACCCCTCCAGCCCGGCGTTTATCATGCGCCACACCAACGGCTCGACCCTGTGCATCCCCACCGCCTTCGCGTCGTGGACGGGCGAGGCGCTCGACAACAAGACGCCCCTGCTGCGCTCTACCGAGGCGCTGAACAAGGCCGTGACCCCCGCGCTGCACCTTTTTGGCGCGTCGGAAGGCGCCCGCGTCAGCAGCACCCTGGGGGCCGAGCAGGAGTACTTCCTGATCGCCGAGGAGTACTACTACCGCCGCCCCGACCTCGTGATGAGCGGCCGCACCCTCTTCGGCGCGCAGCCCCCGCGCGGCCAGGAGCTCGAAGACCACTACTTCGGCGCGATCCCGGACCGCGTGCTGAGCTTTATGACAGACGCCGAGCTGCAGCTGTACGCCCTGGGCGTGCCCGTCAAGACCCGCCACAACGAGGTGGCTCCCGGGCAGTTCGAGATCGCGCCCATCTTCGAGAGCAGCAACGTGGCGGCCGACCACCAGCAGCTCATCATGCAGGTGCTGCAAAACACCGCCCGCAAATACGGCCTGGTGGCGCTGCTGCACGAGAAGCCCTTCGCGGGCGTGAACGGCTCGGGCAAGCACTGCAACTGGAGCATGTCCACCGATGCGGGTGAGAACCTGCTGGAACCTGGCGACACCCCGCACGAGAACCTCCAGTTCCTGTTTTTCTGTTCGGCCGTCATCAAGGCCGTGGACGAGCACCAGGACCTGCTGCGCGTTTCGGTCGCCTCGGCGAGCAACGACCACCGTCTGGGTGCCAACGAGGCTCCGCCCGCCATCATCTCCATCTTTCTGGGCAGCGAGCTGACCGACATCCTCGACCGGGTAGAGAGCGGTGAGGGCGGGCGCGGCGTGGAAGCCGGGCTGCTGGGCCTGGGCACGAACGTCCTGCCGCCCCTGCCCCGCCATGCTGGGGACCGCAACCGCACCAGCCCCTTCGCCTTTACCGGCAACAAGTTTGAGTTCCGCGCGGTGGGTTCTTCCCAGAGCATTTCCTTTCCCATCACCGTGCTGAACACCATCGTGGCAGACGCGGTGCAGGGGCTTACCGCCGAGCTCAAGGCCAGGCTCGACAGCGGCGCAGAACTCGCGGCGGCGGTGGGCGAGCTGGTGCGCGAGACGTACAGCAAGCACAAGCGCATCGTGTTCAACGGCGACGGCTACTCGGACGAGTGGCACGAGGAAGCCGAGCACGCGCGCGGCCTGCTGAACCTGCGAACCAGCATCGACGCCTTCCCGCAACTCACCTCGGCCAAGAACGCCGAGCTGTTCGGGCGTTTTGGGGTGCTGTCGGAGCGCGAACTCGCGGCCCGGCAGGAGGTGCTGTACGATCAGTACTTCAAGACGGTGAACATCGAGGGCGAGACGACCGAGTACGTCGCCCGCACCATGATCCTGCCTGCTGCCGTCGCGTACCTGGCCGAGCTGCATCAAGCCGGAGGCAGCCGCGCCGTGCAGGCCACCACCGGGGAGATCGAGGTTGCGGCGGACGCGCTGTACGACGCCCTCCAGGCCCTGGGAACCCAGAATGCGGCGCTGGGCGGTGAGGAAGTCCACGAGAAGGCCCACCACGTGGCCGCTCAGGTGCTGCCCGCCATGACGGCCGTGCGCCAGGCCGCCGACCGGCTGGAAAAGGTGGTGGCCGAGCGCCACTGGCCGCTGCCGACCTACCGCCAGATGCTGTTCGTGAAATAGCTTTTGGCGATCAGAAAGAGGGCCGCTCCTGTGGGCGGCTCTTTTTCATGTCCTGAACTTTCGGTGTGGCTTGGGTGACGCTGGTAGACTGAAGGGGTGCTGAGGCTGCTGCGAAAATCGCCTGTGGACGCTGCCGAGTTGGACGACGGCCTGGCCGAGTTGGGGCTGGACGGTTCGCAGCATCTGATCGTTCACGCCAGCCTCCGGGCGTTCGGGCATCTGGAAGGTGGAGCGCGGGCAGTGGTGGACGGCCTGACGGGGCGGGCAGCGACGGTGGCGGCTCCAGCCTTTACGTACAACACGCTGCTGAGGCACGCGACCTCGCCGGTTCACGCCCACTTCCACCGCGATCTGCGGGTCAGCCGCGACATTGGGCGGGTGCCGCAGGAACTGGTGGAGCGCCGCGACGCCCTGCGCAGCTTTCACCCTACCCTGAGCTTCGTGGCCCTCGGTACCGAGGCGCGGCGCGTCACCGAGGCCCAGACCCTCGCCAGCCCGTACCAACCCATAGGCGCGCTGTACGACCTGAACGGCTTCGCCCTCCTTATGGGCGTGGACTTCGGCAGCAACACGACCGTTCATTTCGGAGAGCATGTGGCGGGGATGCCGCTGCTCACGCGCTACGTACCGCTGGGTGACGGCGTCGCGCCCACGGCCTTTCCCAACTGTTCGGCGGATTTCGATCGACTGGAACCGCACGTGCGGGGCCGGAGCGTGCGGGTGGGCAACGCGGAGCTGCGCCTTTACCGGGTTCGCGACCTGGTGGACGCCACTGTGCGCTTGCTGACCCAGGACCCCGAAGCGCTGCTGTGCACGTATCCCAGTTGCCGCTGCCGCGAGGTGCGTCAGATGGTCCGCCAGGGTGGACTCAGGCCGCGGCTGGAAGCGCTGACGGCCCGCTGAAGACGGCCAGCTCGGCCCGGGCGCTGCGACTTGCACTACCCTGGCCGCATGACCCGCGCCCTGTACCACGAACTCCCCACCCGGTTGACCTTCACCGCCACCGTCACGGACGTGCAGGGGGAAAGGGTGGCCCTGGACGCCACCGCCTTCTACCCTGAGGGCGGCGGGCAGAACGCGGATGTGGGCCTGCTGCGCTGGGTGGGCAAAGAGGCGCGCGTTGCGGACACCCGGAAGGACAAGGCGAGCGGCGTGATCTGGCACACCCTGGAGGGCGGCGTGCCCGCCGTAGGACGCGAGGTGACGGGTGAGGTAGACCCAGGAACGAGGTGGCGCAATTCGGCCCGTCACAGCGGTGAACACCTGCTTGCCCAGGCGTTTTACCGGATCAACCCGGCCTTTCGCGTCGTGGCCGTCAGCATGCGCCATGCCGAAAGCACCATCGATCTGGAGGGCAACCCAGGTGAGGCGGACGTTCGGGCGGCCGAAACCTTGCTGCGCGAGACCCTGGGACGCACGGACCTGACGCTGGAGACCCCCACGGTGCCTGAGGAGGACCTGCACCGCTACCCCCTGCGCCGCGACGCCAAGGTGGGTGGGCAGGTGCGGCTGGTGATCTTCCGGGAGGCGGACGGCACCCCCTTCGACGTGAGTGCCTGCGGCGGGACCCATATGCCCCACGCCAGCCGCGCGGCTCCCGTGGTGGTGGTGCGAACAGAACGCATTCGCAGCGGCCTGACACGCGTGGTCTTCGTGGCGGGCGAGGAGGCGTCTGGGTTCCTGGGCGGCGTGTACCGTGACGCCCGAACGCTCGCTCAGGGCTTCAGCACCTCGGTAGGAGCGTTGCCGGGGCGGGTGGAGACGCTGGTGCAGGAGCGCAACACGCTGAAGGAGGAAGTGACGGCCTTACGCGCCGGGCTTGCAAGGCTACAGGTGGCGGCGTCTCCTGTGGAGGACGTGGTTGGCGTCTCCCTCCGCTGCGTGACCCTGGACGATGCGGCGCTGCTTTCGGGAACCCTGGAGAACGTCCCCGTGGGCGAGGTCCGCGCCGTCCTGGTTCCCGGCGGGCGCTGCGGCGTGGCGAGCGGACACCCGGAAGTCCCCGCTGGAGCGCTCCTGTCGGCGTCCCTGAAGGCCACGGGTGGCAAGGGCGGCGGACGCCCGGAACTGGCGCAGGGGACCACGGGGCAGCCGCAAGCGTTTCTGGCCGCTGTTCGCGGTGCCCTTGAGGCGTTGCGGCAAGGGCAGGTGAGCTGAAGCCGGGGGTTACAGCCCGAACACCCCGCGCTGCCCCGGCTGCACGAGGTCCACATACTCGCGGTGCTCGCGGATGTATCCGGCGACGAACTGACACATGGGCACCACCTGCACGCCCTGGGCACGGGCGTCGTCGAGCGCCGCACGCACAAGCCGCGAGCCGAGCCCCTGGCCCTCGTGGCCTTCCTCGACCTCCGTGTGGGTGAACATCAGGGCTGGACCCGCCGGGCGGTACTCGGCAAAGCCCACCACTCGCCCGCCCATCCGGAGCTCGTAGCGGCGCTCCTGCCCATTGTTGGTCACTTGAAGGTCGCTCTGTTGCGCGTCGGTCATGCCTCAGCGTACAACCCCGCTCTGACCTCGCCCGCCCACCTGTTTCTTAAGGGAGTCGCCGCCAGCGCGACCGCCTGCCGCCACACGTCGGCCCGCGTGACCAGGCCGCCCGTCAACACGCCCACGCTCCCCAGCCCACGCTTCACGTCCCGCAGGCCCAGCACGTCGTCCATGATGGGCCCGAGTTCCTCTCCTGCCACCAGGCGGGCCACAACAGCCGGGGGCAGGCGCAGGTCCGCCGTGCGCGAGACTTCAACCTCCACATTTCCGCCCAGGTTGCAGGCCACTGCCACCATCCCGAACAGCCGCCCCTCGCCCGCCTCCAGCTCCACGCCGCCTTCCAGCCCCACGCCCCAGGCTGACGTTCCTGCAAGCGAGGCGAGCGCCGACCGCGCCCGGTTGACCGCGCCCTCACGCGTCTGCGCCTGACCGATGGGCTGATCGGGTACACCGCTGGGGACAGCCACACCTTCCACCTCCGCTCCCGACCACCACGTCCGGAACACGTCGCGCACGGGCTGCAGCTTCGCTGGGTTGAGGCTCCCCACGCGCACCATCACGCCGCTCACCCGGTCCAGCTCCCCAGCACGCGGCGCAGGAGGGCCACCTGCCCCCAGTGGTAGGCGCTGTGGGCAGCCAGGTCCGTCAGCACGTCGCGCGCCCGGGCCGAGGGATTGTCCGCCAGTGCCTGCGCCTCGGACAGTCCCAGCCGCAGGTCAGTCAGGTGCGCCTCGAAGCTTGCTCCGTCCGGCACCTCCGGCCACACGTCCAGGTCCTCGGGCCAGGTGTGCGTCCGCCCAGCGGCCAGGTCCAGGCTCGCGCGCTGGGTCACGGCGAGGTGCGCGAGTAGCGCGGCCAGGGTGTAGGGGGCGCCGGAAGCGCTTTGCCCCGCGGTTTCAAAGGTCAGGTCACTCAGCAGGAGGTCCGGGGCGGTAAAAGTCGCGCCGCCGCCCAAGGCCGATTGCAGGATGTTCATTTCCGCAGTATTCACTGTCGGACGAGGAGAAGAACGCAAAGGGAGCCTCAAGACTGCGTTGCGGCCCCGTAAAGCTGCCCGGTCCACTCTCTTCATAGGGCTGGGCCAGACTGCGGTGGACAGAAGGAAAACGTCAGAGGAGAGGCCCATGTTGACGTCCAGACCCACCCCCATCGAGATTCTGCTCGTGGAGGACAGCGAACCCGACATCATGCTGACCGAGGAGGCCTTTGCGAGTGCGGGCGTCGCCAACCGCCTCCACGTGGCGCGGGACGGTGTGGAAGCGCTGGAGTTTCTGAGACGTGAGGGCGAGCGCCAGACTGCGCCCCGCCCGGACGTGATCCTGCTCGACATCAACATGCCGCGCATGAACGGGCTGGAGGTTCTGGCAGAGATCAAGCGCGATCCCCACCTGATGACCATTCCCGTCATCATCCTCACCACCAGCCAGGCCGAGGAGGACGTGCTGCGCTCGTACCAGGCCCACGCCGCGAGCTATATGGTCAAGCCCATCGACTTCGAGCACTTTTTTCAGGCGATTCAGGCGCTGGGTCGGTACATGCTGAGTGTGGTGCGGTTGCCACCGCAGGCCTGAGGGGAGAGGGCGCTGTTGGCCCTTTGCCTTGAGATTGTGGGTGCGCTGGAGTTTCCGGCAGTCCTGGGTTTTTCGCGCTGTGCTCTCGGCACGCTGCTATACGGGATGCAGCCCGGCGAACTCCAGCCCCGTGGTCTCCGGCCAGCCGTGGGCAATGTTCAGGCTTTGCAGGGCGTGGCCCGCCGTGCCCTTCACGAGGTTGTCGATGGCGCTCATGAGGACCACGCGCCCCGTGTCCACGTCCATCTCGAAGCCGAGGTCACAGTAGTTGGTCCCGTCGAGCAACATGGGGTCCGGGTAGCGGTGGACGCCGCGCGCCACCTTCACGATGCGGATAAAGGGTTCCTGGCCGTAGACCTCGCGGTAGGCGCTCCACACGTCGCGGTCGCTGTAGCCGTCGGGAATCCAGGCCTGCACGGTGGTCAGGATGCCGCGCACCCGGGGCGTACTGATGGCCGTCAGGTGCAGCGGAAAGCGTCCCGGCAACTCCTGCTGCGCCTCGGCCGTGTGGCGGTGGCCGACGGGCTTGTATACCCGCAGGCTTCCGGCGCGCTCGGGGTGGTGGCTGCTCTCGGACGCGCTCGCGCCCGCCGCGCTGCTGCCCACCAGACCGGTGGCGATGATGTCTTTCGGCAGCAGCACGCCCAGCTTGAGCAGCGGGTACAGCGCCAGAATGACGCTGGTGGCAAAGCAGCCCGCGCAGGCGATGCGGGTGGCGCCCCGGAGTTCCTCGCGGTGCAACTCGGGGTTCCCGTATACCCATTGACCCAGCCGGTCCGGGGTGGGGTGGTCCTCTCCGTACACGGAGCGGTAGACCTCGGCGTCCTTGAGGCGAAAGTCCGCCGACAGGTCCACAATCACGCGCGCCTTGCCCTCGAACTCCGATAGGCGCTTGGCCGCGCTGCCGTGCGGCAGGGCCAGCACGAGAATGTCGGCCTCCTCCAGATCGGCGGCCTTGCGAAACTTGAGGTTCGTGCGCCCGCGCAGGTTGGGGTGGACGAGCGACACAGGCTGTCCCGCGCTGCGCTCGCTCGTCACCTGCGTGACGTTGAGGTGCGGGTGTCCCAGCGCCAGCCGCAGGAACTCGCCCCCAGCATAGCCCGAGCCGCCCACAATGGCGACGCGGAGGGGCAGCGAAGAGGAGGATTCAAAGCCAGACATGGCTTTAGTACATCACATATAAAAAGAAAAATCCAGAAGAAGCTGGCGCATGTAAAGACTTGAGAGGAGGTACTTCGTCGCCCGCGCCTCAAGCTGGCCTCCAGCGTGGGCACCGAGGGCTGAAGCGTCAAGACTAAAGGTTGCCTATGGCCTTCCAGAGAAGGTTCTACAACGTTGGCGGGGCACGATGGGATTCTGGCGAGCCGACGAGAGCGGCGTGACCGAGAGGGGAGGCAAGAACATGGACGTGGACGCGAAGCAGGTGGCGCGGGGGCTGGGATGGTTCAGCCTGGGGCTGGGGGCCCTGGAACTGGCCGCGCCAGGCAAGTTGACCGAGTTTCTGGGCGTGCGGCAGGAACGGACCGTGGTGCGGGCCTATGGGCTGCGCGAGGTGCTGGCGGGCATGGGGCTGCTGATGCAGCCGACGCGCCTGGGCACCTGGATGTGGTCCCGCGTGGCGGGCGACGTGCTGGACCTGGCGACGCTGGGCATGGCCAAGCCCGGCGAGCCGAACGGGCGCAAGCGGACTGCCGACACGCTCGCCTTTCTGACCGCCACCACCGTGCTCGACGTGCTTGTGGCGCGGGCGCTGACGATGGAGAAGGTGGAGCCACCTACCCTCGCCGGGCGCCTTCTCGGGAAGGGGAAACGCAAATGACCGGGATGGAAATGACGGCCAATCAATCGGGCGGCCCCGAGCTCAGCCCCCAGAACTCCAGCCCCGTGGAGCGCCTGCTGTTCGGCGGCGCGGGCCTGGGTCTGATCCTGCTCAGTCTGCGTTCGCGCGGCTCTGCAGGCGCCCTGCTCGGTACAGGCGGCGCGCTGCTCCTCGCAGGCGCGGCGATGGGCCGGGGCGTGGGCGACGCGGCGCTGGCGATCAAGCGAACGCCAGACGACCACATTGCGGTGCAAAAGGCCATCACAATCGGCGTTTCTGCCGAAGACCTGTACACCTTCTGGCGCAACTTCGAGAACCTGCCGCGCTTTATGGACCATCTGGAATCGGTCAAGGTGCAAGACGGGAGCGGCCAGCGCTCGCACTGGGTGGCGAAAGCCCCCCTGGGACGGACGGCGGAATGGGACGCCGAGATTACCGAGGACCGCCCCGGCGGCCTGATCGCGTGGCGCTCGCTGAAGGGCTCTCAGATTTCCACGGAGGGACAGGTGGAGTTCCGGTCCGCGCCTGGGGAGCGGGGCACCGAGGTCCACGTCTCGCTGACCTACCGTCCGCCTGGCGGCACCCTGGGGGCAAGTGTGGCGCGGTTGCTGGGCGAGGAACCTGCGGTGCAGATCGGCGAAGATCTGCGGCGGCTCAAGCGACTGCTGGAGGTGGGACTTGTTCCCACGACGGAAGGACAGTCCAGCGCCCGCAAAGGCGCAGTGACGAAGGCGGAGGCCAAGATGTACGACAACCGGAGGACGTCGTGAAGGCGCTTGTGTGGCAGGGCATTAACCGCGTGGCGGTGGAGCAGGTGCCCGATCCTCAGATTCTGCAGCCCACCGATGCCATCGTGCGCGTGACCAAGACCGCCATCTGCGGCTCGGACCTGCACCTGCTCGACGGCTACGTGCCCTCCATGGTCCACGGCGACATTCTGGGTCACGAGTTCATGGGCGAGGTGGTGGAGGTTGGCCATGAGGTCCGGCGCGTCAAGGTGGGGGACCGGGTGATCGTGCCCTTTCCCATTGCCTGCGGCAAATGCTGGTACTGCCAGCACAACATGACCTCGCTGTGCGACAACTCCAACCCCAACCCCAAGCTGGCCGAGACGATGTGGGGCCACGCTCCGGCAGGCATCTACGGCTACTCGCACATCACGGGCGGGTACGCGGGCGGGCAGGCGCAGTTCGCGCGCACGGTGTACGCCGATGCCAACCTCTACAAAGTGCCCGAGGGCCTCACCGACGAGCAGGTGCTGTTCCTGACTGACATTCTCCCCACCGGCTACATGGCCGCAGAGCACTGCAACATCCAGGGCGGTGATGTGGTAGCGGTGTTTGGGGCAGGGCCAGTCGGACTCTTCGGCATTGCCAGCGCCTTCCTGCTGGGCGCGGGGCGCGTGATCGCCATTGACCGCTTCCCAGAACGTCTGGAGATGGCCCGTTCCTACGGAGCGGAAACCATCGACTATGAGAAAGAAGAGGTCTTCGAGCGCCTGAAGGAGATGACGGGTGGGCGCGGCCCCGACTCCGTGATGGACGCCGTGGGCCTTGAATCACACGGCACGGGCCTGGGCGGGATCGCGGACGCGGTGAAGCAGACCACCCGCGTGCTGGAAAGCGAGCGTCCTCACGCCCTGCGGGCCGCGATCATGGCCTGCCGCAAGGGCGGGACCGTGAGCGTGCCCGGCGTCTACGGTGGTCTGGCCGACAAGATTCCCGTCGGGGCATTTATGAACAAGGGCCTGACCCTGAAGACGGGGCAGACCCACGTTCACCGCTACCTCGATATCCTGACCAATCACATCGTGAAGGGCGACGTGGACCCCACGCGCATCATCACCCACCGCCTGACGCTCGACGACGCGCCGCACGCCTACCAGATCTTCAAGCACAAGCACGAGGGCTGCATCAAGTGCGTGCTGGACCCCTGGGCCGATCCCAAAGACCATGAGCCCGTGAAGGTGCCGCAGGCGTCGGACTGAACGCACCCCTCACCCCGGCGCTTCGCAGCACCCCCCTCTCCTGGCGGGAGAGGGGTCTTTCCTTTGCTGAACGGCTGACCGCTCCCCTACCAAAAGGGCCGCAGCGCCGCCAAATTCATCCGTGGGGTGTAGGGGCGCCCGCCCACCACGGCGGGCAGGCTGAGGCTCACTTTGGCATGCTGACAACGGAAATCCCCGTGTTTTTCCGTGGAGGTCGAGGCTGAGGACGGGCAAACACCTTTTGGGAGGTGGTTGTACACGGAAGGGACAGCGCGGCGGGTACAAGTACCTCCTGTCTCCAGCGAGAGCTCAGGCTGCCTTTCCCAAATCCACCGAGGTGAACGCCCAGGGATTGCAGGACGTGGCAACGCGCCGAAGCGGGAAGGGCGGGAACGGTACGCCGTGCTGGCCTGCGAAAAACCTCTGCTTCCGACAGGCGCGCAAGGCGCCATAGACCTGGGGACGACGAGCTTCTGTACCGCCTCGGACGGCGAGTTCTGCGACAATCACTGGTTTTTCAGGCCAGCAGCAAGACGCTCCGACCCGCGCTGCGGTTCCTTTCCCGCAAGCCGAACAGATGCCGCAACCGTCGCCGGAAGGCCAAAGAGTTGGTGGTCAAGGTGTGCTCGGGGGCAGCGGCTGCAGTTGCGTCACGTAGAGGCGAAGAAGCTCGTCACGTCGCACGACCTTATCTGTCACAAACGCCTCAACGTGAAGGGTTTGGGCCAGGGCAACTTGAGCAAGCAGATTCACAACGAGGGTTGGGGGCAGTTCTTCTCAGCGGTGCCACCTCTGTGCGCACACCGAGAACGCGGACGTGAATGCAGCGAAAACTGTCTTCGCGCGGGACCTGCGCTTCGCGGCCCGATGTACTTCACTGGAAGATGCGTGCCGCGAGAAGCCCTGACCTGGGGGGTGGTTCACTTCCCCGTCCCCAGCAGCGTCATTCCAATCAGCGTTGGATTTGCGCCCTTGCCCTCGCTGATAAGGGTGACGCTCTGGATGGTCAGTTCCGGCCTGGGGTTGACCCATTCCAGAACCGGCACGTTTACGTCCAGCCCCGCGCCCGTCTGACCCGTCCAGCCGGGCGCGAGGACCAGGCTGGTGGAGGGCAGGTCCGTCCAGGCGCGGATGTGGCGGCCATACTCCAGGGGTTGCCGCACCACACTGCCGTCGCTGTAGCGAATCTCGTAGCGTCCCACGGGTTCGCGGTTGGTCGCGGCTGGCCAGCCCGTCGTGTGCAGGAAGGCGATGGCGTCAACCTTGCGGCCCAGTTCCAGCGTCACGCTGCCCGGCAGGTCCCTGGCCGCCGCCCGGTTGCCCTTCAGCATGACTGCCCCGCTGACATTAAAGCGGTAACCGCCCACCTGCATGTTTCCGGTGCCCAGACTCCGCAGGTCCGTCTCGGCCCCCTTGCCGATCCAGCCTTTCCCATCCTCGTCCTTCAGGGAACGGGTCACGAGGGGGGTGAGGTCCACGAGGCTCCCCGCCTGTTGCCGATAGGGCGTGGGGGCGTAAAGGTCGCGAAAGATGGACGCGGCGTTCGTCACAGCCGTGCCTGCCGGATTCCAGAAGCTCGCGCCGCCGCGCACCAGGGCCACGCTCTGGTCTGCCGTCCCGTCCCACACGCTGGGGTTGCCGAAGTAGCCGGGCCAGCGGGTCTGAATGCCGCCCACGGCTCCCGACTGGGCAGCAGCCCGCGCCATATTCTCTGGGTTGCCCGGGTCCTGCCACGCCGCTCCCAGGACCGGAAAGCCCAGGGCTTTGATGCGCGGGAGCATCGGGTAGTCCTGGCTGGCGATGTAGCTCCAGTAGGCCACCTGAATGTCTTTGGGGAGCCGCGCGGGCAGGCTGGAAATCACGCTGTCGCCAAAGGCCTCGTCGTGCCAGATCATCGTCGTGACGTTGCGCGCCTTCAGGAAGTCGTGGAGCTTGACGGTATCGTCTGCGAACAGCTTCTCGAAGCCCAGCGCCTTGCCGTTCTCGCGTGCCGGGAAGCGGTCGCGGTTTTGCACCTCATCGTGCCCGATGTGGAGCCGCGTAGGTTTGAAGAGGTCCACCGCCTCGGCCAGCACGGGAAAGATCACCCGTTCGTAGGTCTGGGGGTTGAGCGTGTCGTAGGCATACGGGTTTTGCGAGCCGGGGTCCTGCACCAGGTCACGGTTCTTGCCGCCGTAGAACATCCAGCCCACGTGGCCCAGCGTTTCGATCAGCGGAATGACTTCCAGCCCATGCGCCCGGGCCAGCGCCGCCACCCGCGCCGCCTCGGCCTTCGTCGCGCCGCCAGGATGGGCCCATCCGCCCGCCTTCGCCGCGTCCCACTGCACGTAGTCGCTCATCAGCAGGACCGAGTTGTACTTCATCTGCGCGAGCAGGGGAATCAGGCGGTCGTTGACGCCCTTGCTGTTTGCGTCGAGGTACAGCATCGCCACGCGCTCGGTCAGGGCGGGGGCGTCCTGAATGCGGGCGTAGCGCAGGCCGCCTGGCGTCAGCAGCTGCCTCAGGGTTTGCGCGCCGTGGTAGGCCCCGAGCGGGTCCGCACCGACGACATAGGCGCCCGCGGCGTCTATCCACAGGGCGTAGCCTCCGGGCTTGTCGGTGTCCAGGCCCGCTGCTTTTGCTTTGGCCGCCAGGGTCACGTCCGCCCGGGTGCCGATGGTGATGGTGGTTTTGCCGTCCTCCGGGAGGTCTGCGCCGAGGCGCGTTCTCCACTCGGCTTTCAGGTCACGCACGGCCCAGGCGAGTTCGGGCGCGGTGCCCACGGTTCTTACGGCCAGGCCGGTCAGGGGGAGGGTGCCTGCGGGGAACCCGGCCTTCTGGGGCTGGGGGGTGAGTTCGGTGCGGGGCAGGGCCGCGCGGGCATCCGGCACGGGGGTGACATTGAGCGGAGCGGCGAGGGCGGGGAAGAGGAGGAGGGCGGTGACGGTGAGGTGGAGTCGCACGGTGGCTCCTTGTTGAAGTTTGGTTCAGGGCGCGGCAGGGCACCTTGCTCCGGCTGCCCCCTGCTCCTGCCGGATGCAGGGGGCTGGGCAGGATCGTGGAGAGGAGGCTCAGCAGTTTCGCTCACCTGAAGGTGGGTTGCGTGTCCCAGCGGGGTGAAAGAGGCCCCTACGCTCCGCGTAGGGGCGGCCTTCCTGGGCTTTGGCCAGTGAAGAGGGAAGTCAGGGCTGTTTGTGACGCACGCCCCCCGTGAGACGCGTAGCGCTGCGCAGCAGAGAGGGTCTGCTGAAGGCGGGGTGAGGGGGCCACCGAGCAACTTGTACGGACTCCAGTTGAATCACTCCGCAAACGATTCAATCCAAGTAGAGCGAGAAGGAGAGGCAATGGGTTCCCGGTATGCAGTTGGCAAACCGGAAGACTGCCGGTTTGTTCACGAAACAGACGGAACCCGGATTGCTTCCCTGTCCCCCCTGCTGGGGCCTGACACGGCTGCGAAGCAGGGGATGGACCGGCCAAGCTGTGGAGTAGGGGGGCAACCGTAGCCATCCTTTTCCAGCCAGGAAAAAGAGATGTCCAGCCAGCGCGCCGGACATCCCCTGCTTCCCCCATTTACAGGCTGGCGTTCCAGGCCTTCACAATGTCGTCCAGGGCCTGCTTGGCGCTTTTTTGCCCGGCCATCGCGGCCTCCACGTTGTCCTTGAAGACCTTGTTCAGCTTGCTGGCGTCGGGGTAGACCAGCGTCAGGTCCTTGGCTTTCTTCAGCTCGGTGCTGCTGACCAGCTTGCCCTGATCCACAGCGTTTTGCCCACCCTGCTTGAAGAACTTGTCCGTGCTGGCCTTGACCGTGGACGGGAAGGTGGTCTTGGTGACGCGCGAGAACTGGAGCTGGTTGACGTCGTTGGTCAGGAACAGCGCGAGTTTTTGCGCCAGCGCCTTGTCGCGCACGCCCTTGGGCACCGTGAATCCCATTAGCGGCGTGTGGATGACGTTTCCGGCGATGTTGATCGGATACGGCGCGACTTTGGTGACGTCGTAGATCGCCTTGTTGTCGTTTTGCACGCGCAGGATGAACTGCGGTCCCGTGATCAGCATGCCCAGCTTGCCCGCCGAGAAGAGTTCGGTGGCCGCCGTGAAGCCCCGCCGCATGGTGTCTTCCGGGATGTAGCCCTTCTTGTACAGGTCCACGTAGGTCTGCAGCAGCTTGACGTGCTCGGCGCTGTTGAACACGGCCTTGTCGCCCTTGAGGATGGGCAATCCGGCCTCCTGAAACAGGTAGAGCATGTTGATCCCGCTGATGTTGGGCATAAAGCCGTACATCCCGGTCTTGTCCTTGATCTGCTTGGCAGCGGCGATCAGCGTCTGGATGGTTCGGGGCGGATTGTTCGGGTCCAGACCAGCCTTACGGAAGATCTCGGTGTTGTAGGCCACCACCTTGGGCGCCCAGTACCACGGCACGCCCATGACCTTGCCGTCGAAGGTAAAGGTATTTAGGGGCGAGGCGAAGTACAACTTTTTTTGAGCGGCGCTGAGGTCCAGCAGCTCCAGCGCCCCCTGCTCCACCAGCTTGACCGTCATGTCGCTGCTGAGGTTCACAGCGGCGGGGGGGCGGCCTGAGGCGACGGCGGCGAGCAGCTTTTGCTCCATGGCGGTGGCGGGCACGTCCACCCACTTCAGCTCGACGTTCGGGTTTTCCTTCTCGAACTGCGTCACGAGGCGGTTCATCTCGTCGTTGAACAGGGGCGCGAGGCTGATGGTCCAGAACTCCAACTGCGTCTTCTGGGCCGAGGCGGCTCCGAGGGTCAGCAGTGCGGCGGTCACGAGGCAGTGCTTGATAGGCGAGGTCTTCATGAGCGGGGTCTTCATGGCAACTCCTTGGGGACGGGTTGAGGTGTGCGCCGACTGTAGCGCCCTGTGGCCGTCCTTGGCTGAGAACTTGAGCACCCTTACAATCCGAAGCGGGCGTAAACGTCGTCCACGTGCCGCAGATACCAGCCCAGATCGAAGGCGGCGCTGAGTTCCGCTTCGCCCAGGGGGTTCTGTGCATCCGCCTTCAGCAGATCGCGCAGGCCTTCGCCCGTCTCCCAGCTTCGGAGGGCGTTGCGCTGCACGAGGTCGTAGGCGGCCTCACGGCTCAGGCCCTTTTCGTCGATCAGCGCGTGCAGCACGCGCTGGCTGAACACCAGGCCGCCGAGATCATTCAGATTCTTCAGCATCCGCTCGGGAAAGACCACCAGATCGCGCAGCACGCCCGTGAGGCGGCGCGTGGCGTAGCTGGCCGCCGAGGTGGCGTCGGGCAGGATCACGCGCTCGGCGCTGGAGTGGCTGATGTCGCGCTCGTGCCACAGGGCCACGTTTTCCAGACCGGTCACCAGAAAGCCGCGCAGCAGGCGGGCAAAGCCGGTCACGTTCTCGGTCAGGATGGGGTTTTTCTTGTGGGGCATCGAACTGCTGCCTGTCTGCCCCTTGCCGAAGGGCTCCATCGCCTCGCGGACCTCGGAACGTTGAAGGTGGCGAATCTCCACCGCGATGCGCTCCAGCGTGCTGCCCAGAATGGCGAGGGCCGATAAGACCTCGGCGTGCCGGTCCCGCGCAAGGGTCTGGTTGGTGACGGGCGCGGCCTGCCAGCCCCACGCCGCCGCGACCTCCTCCTCGATGCGCGGCGAGACGTGGGCGTAGGTGCCCACCGAGCCGGAAAGCATGACCACCCGGATGCGCTCCCGGGCGGCGTGCAGCCGCTCCAGATCGCGGTCCAGCGTTGCCATCCAGTTCAGGAACTTCAGGCCGAAGGTCATGGGCTCCGCGTGGATGCCGTGCGTGCGGCCTACTGTCGGCGTGTGTTTATGGGCCACCGCCTGGGTACGGCACACCCCGCGTAGGGCGCGCACGTCGGCCTGAATTAACCCCATCGCCTCGTCCAGCAGCAGATTCTGGGCCGTGTCCACCACATCCGTACTCGTGATCCCGTGGTGGATAAAGCGGGCCTCCTCGCCGTAGCGCTCGGTCAGCGCGCGGGTAAAGGCCACGATGTCGTGGCGGGTCACGGCCTCAATCTCGGCCACGCGGACAGCGAAGGCCTCGTCCAGTGGGTCAGCCTCCGAGCGCTGGGTCAGCACCTCGAAGGCCTCCCGGGGCACCTCGCCGTGCTTGGCCTGGGCCTCCATGGTGGCGAGCTCCACCCGCAGCCACGCGCGGTACTTGCTGGCCTCGCTCCACAGCGCCTTCATTTCCGGGGTCAGGTAACGGTCGATCACGGCGGGCAGCGTACCATCCGGAGCCCTTCGCCCAGCCGTCCCTGTTGTGACTTTTTCGGCAAACCCCTTTTCAGCGCGTCAGAACGAGGTCAGTGCCCGGTCAGGCGGACGCGGCAAGATGCGCAGCATCCCACCCAGCACAGGAGGTGCTCCCAGTGAAAGTATTTCCTTTCAAATCGACGGTTTCCATCCTTGTGGCCCTGACGCTCGGGATTGCAGGCGCGCAGACCACCGCTCCCCAGACCACCAACGTGACGCTGCCAGGTAAGGTCCCGGCTTCTGCGACCCACTTCTACGGCGACGCGCTGCAGACGCTGCTGAAGTCCGGCGGCAAGGTGGAACTGCTGAACTCAGCGGGCGCCGTGATCGGGACGCTCACCGCCGACGGCACGGTGTCGCTCGTGAACGGGGCTCCACTCTCGGACGCCAGGACTGTGCGCGTGACCCAGCCTACTGCCCAGGGGCAGACGGCGGCCCAGCCGACGAACTATACGCTCACCCGTGACCTTTCCAAGCCTGGCGCGATCAAGCTCCAGTGGACGCAGAACGGCCATACCGTCTCGCTGCCGCTGAGCGCCATCGCGAACCGGCAAGCGGGACAGCGCCCAGCCACGCCGACCTCGTCCACCACGGCGGCCCCCACCGCTAAAACACCCAGCACCGGGTCCCACGGCGCGGACGACAACGGTGGGGGACCCAAGCCGGAGAAGCCCGAGAAACCGGAGAAGCCCGAGAACCCCGGCAAGGGACAAGGCAAGGGCAAGTAACCCCAGGACTGGGGAAACCAGCAAGAGGGGAGAGGCCAACGCGGCTTCGCCCCTTTTTCTTGTGCGCCGCTCCGCCTGTTGCCGTCGGCTGTGCCCGGGCGCCAGCCCTAGGTCTGGACAGCTCCGTGTAGCGGACGCGCAACGGCCCCCGCTTCATCTGGGAGTTCCTCCGCGGAAAGCCGGCCTACCCGCACCACGCCGCCTATGGGGGCGCCTGTGCCGCTGCCTTCCTCACTCGGGCACCGGGCCCGGCGGAAGGCAACTGGCCGAGGCTTACGGCTACACCCTCGTGGTGCCCAGACAACACCGCGAGCGGCTGGCGGAGCGTTTGGAGGACGGACACCTCCATCTTCAACGGGTGGTGCACCGGGTGGCGCGGGCCCTGAATAGGGCGGCGCCCACCAAACGCGCCTGCGTCCTGCCGCTGCCCAGCAACGCGGGCAACAGCCACCTGCATGGGCACGCGGTGTCACTGCCCCCAGCGCGCCTTGCGGGGAGCAGCAGTTTCATTTCCGGATATCGGGTAAGGCTTCCGGTTGATCCATGATGCAGTCGCGGGCCAACTCAAGCGGAGCGAGCAGGAGAAACGGTGATGGAGAGGCGTGGAAGCACCGGAACGGAAGGGAAGGAACGGATGATCCGCAAACCGTATGAGAACGGCGCGCTGGAGCTGTCAGAGGCGGATGTGACCGGTCTGACAGCGCGCCTGGGGCAGAGGTTGGGGGAGCATGACCCCTCGCACTGCATCCAAGGACGCCGCCTGTCCCCTCTGCAAGGTGGTGCGCGGCGGCCGCCGGGCGCGGACCGCGTCCGCGCCCACCGTGCTGCGAAACGAACCGGTGACCGCTTTCGTCCCGGCGGGAGGCGGCCGAACACTCCGGAGCATGTGTTGATCGTCCCGAACCTGCATTTCGAGAAACTGTATGGGCAACCTACAGCCTCCGCGGCGGCCATCCATGACGCGGCGCATTAAATTGCCTTGGCCCTCAAGGCAGCTTACGGCTGCCCCGGCACCTCCACCCGGCAGCGCCACGGGCCGGGCGGAGGGCAAGATGAGAGGGACCACCACCTTCCTGCCTTTCACCGGTGGATGGGCTGTTTGCGCTGACTGCCCAGCGCCGAACCACGGCGCTGGAGAAGCTGCGGACGGCGTCACGGTGGCGCTGAACGCTCCCGCTTCCCGTGCTACCTTCGCCCCACGATGCCCGCCCTGCCCCTCCTTCTCCCCCTCCTGCTGACGGGCGGCGCGGGGCGTCCCGCCGACTTGCCCCCCGAACTTGCCGCTGCTCAACGCTGGCGCCTTCAGTCCCGCGCCGTGGACGGACGGGTGGAGGAATGGACGCTCCGCTTAAAGGCTTCCGTGGGGAAGGCTGGCCCTTCGGCTGTCCGCTGGGAGGCCACGCTGGAAGGGCTTTCGCTGCCCAACGCATCTGAGGTGTGGCTGGAGCGCGGGACGGACCTACGGGGCCGCCCGGTCCTTACCGCGTTCGTGCAATCGTTTGACGGCCGCAGTCAACCGGACCTGCGGGTGTGCAGCGTGGTGCTCGGTCCCGGAAAGGCCGCTCCTCCGGCTTCCTGGAAAGGCGTCTACGGCCTTGGCCTTTCCGGTCAGCGGCAGCTCAACGCCTACCTCGCCGCAGGGCCGCGCGGAGACCTGTTGGGAACGTGTCGACTGACGTGGCTCGGTCCCTAACTCCGCCCCCGCACGCCTACCCACAGCACCTTCGCGCCTGGGACCTTCAGCGCGTCCTGGGGCAGGTACAGGTTGAAGAGGGCGTCGAAGGGCACCACGTCCGGTAAGCCCATGGCCCGTTGCAGGGCATTCTGATACGTCGAGCAGTCCATTCCCCCGTCCCGGTCAAGCAGGCCCGCCACCCGGTAGGGGGTGCCCTCCAGGCGCTTGGCCTCGGCCCGGAGCGGGGGCAGCTGCTCCTCGCGTACGCCCACGTCGAGCACGATCACCACGTCCCTCGCCTCCAGTCGCCCTTCACGCACGGTACTGACGCCGCCGCCCGAGATGCCGCCCACGAAAATGCCAGGCGCTTCGGTCAGCCACCCCGGCGCGAGCTTGCGTGAGACGTGGCTGCACAGGCCCCAGGGGCGGGTCACGTTCCAGCGGGCCCCGCAGGCCAGGATCAGGCTGCCCGCTGGGGCGCGGGCCACCGCGTCTTTGACGCTCAGCAGGTGCCCAGCAGGAACGCGGGCATCGGTCAGGAGTTGCGCCGGATTCACCTGCAAGTCCGCCGGGCCTTCGCGGAAATGCACCTCGCTGACCCCGCCGGGCACACAGGCGGTGAGGGTCAGGGCGAGCAGCAGGGGCGGGAAAGCGTGGCGAAACATCTCGCCTCCATTCTCTTGCACGGGGCTAGACTCGGCGCATGACCGATCTTCAGGAGGCGCTAAGGGTCGCGGTGCACGCCGCGCAGGCTGCCGGGACCATTCACCTCGCGCATCTGGGCCGGGCGCTGAATATCCGCAGCAAGAGCAGCTTCAACGACCTCGTGACCGAGGTGGACGCCCTCGCCGAGGCTGCCATACGGGGGGTCATCGCCGCCACCTATCCGGACCACAGCGTGCTGGGCGAGGAGGAGGGGCTGGGTGGGGGAGCAGGTGTGGGAGCGGCCTGCTGGATTGTGGATCCCCTCGACGGCACCGTGAATTACGCCCACGGCTACCCCGTCTTCTGCGCCTCGGTCGGGCTGGAACTGGACGGTGAGCGTGTCGTCGGCGCGGTGTTCGATCCCAGCCGGGGGGAGCTCTTCACAGCCACGCGGGGCGGCGGGGCTTTTTTGAATGGTGAAGCTATCGGGGTCAGCGCCACGCCCACGCTGACCACGCCCGCCCTCGTCGCCACTGGCTTTCCTTACGGAACGGGTGGCGAGCGCAACTTTGCCCTCGTGGAGCGGCTGCTGCGCCTCGGCGTGCCCATCCGCCGTCCCGGGGCCGCCGCGCTGGACCTGTGCAACGTGGCCTGCGGGCGCATGGACGCGTTCTGGGAACTGGGACTGAAGCCATGGGACAGCGCGGCGGGGAGCCTGATCGTGGAGGAGGCGGGCGGACAGGTCACGGACGCGGCGGGCAGGCCGGACGTCTACGGCGAGATGATCGTCGCCACGAATGGCCCCCTGCACCCCGAACTGCTCGCGCTGCTCAGGCGGGAGGAACCCTGCCCATGATGGCGAACCTGCTCGTGCTGCTGCTGGTCCTGCTCAACCTGGGCGGACTGGTCTCGGTCACGTTCCAGTTCGGTCAGGGCCATTGGGGGCCGGGCCTGGGCTCGCTGGCCCTCATGATCCTGCTGGACCTGCTGGGCTTTTGGATTCTGCGCGAGCTGCGCGAGAATGGTTGACCGGTCAATGCCCGTCTGACCGCTCAGCGGTCAGACGGTTTGACTCCCGTCAGGCAGCGCTTCCAGCAACGCCCGCGGGTCATCCAGCACGTACGCATGCTGCTCCACGCGCGCGTCGCCCCCACAGCGGAGGAGCACACTCGGAACGCCTGCCTTGCGGGCCGCTTCCGCATCAAAGGGCGTGTCGCCCACCATCAGCGCCTGTTCGGCCGACACGCCCAGTTTGTTCAGTCCCACCTGAATGAGGTCCGGGTCCGGCTTGGAGTGGTCCACCTCACTGCTGCTCACGCGGTCCAGCTTCAAGTGCGCCACGCCTACCCGCGCGAGCAGTCCCTCAACGATTTCGGCCTCGCCGCTCGTGGCGATGGCCACGCGCAGGTCACGGGCGAGCAGTCCCTCGATCATCTCCCGCGCGCCCCGGGTGGGCTGCAGCTTGGGAATCATGGGCTGGAAGTGCTTTAGCCAGGCGTCTTTCATGCGCTTTGCGCGTTCACCCTCGGGGTCTTCGCCCGTCAGTTCGGGGACGAGCTTGTCGCCACCCATGCCGATCAGGGGACGGACGTCTTCAAACGTCCGCGCGAAGCCCTCATCGCGCAGGGCCTGTACCCAGGCGCGGGCGTGGGCACCGTTGGAGTCAATCAGCGTGCCGTCCACATCCAGCAGCACACCGCGCAGGTGGGAGGGACTCAGAAGGTCTTTCAGGCTCATCCCGTCACGCTAGCGGCTACGCCCGTTTCCTCCGCGCTGCTGGCCTTGAACGCGCCTTTAGCTGTCGCCCCGCAGCGTGTTCCAGGCCTCACACTGCACCCATGACGCGCAGGAACAGAGGCCAGCAAAGCGCTTCGGCGGCGATGACGTCCACCCCGCCCCTGGCGGTCCCCGTGGTGGTGACGGGGGCGGCGCGGGGCATCGGGCGGGCCATCGCCGAGCTGTACGTGGAGCGCGGGCACACTGTGCTCAGCGTGGACCTCAACTCTCCACCACCTCTGGCCGGACAGCCGCGTGTGAAGGCAGATATCGGCACGGCAGCGGGGCGCGAGCGCATCTTGCGGGCGGCCCGCGAACTCGGGCGCGTAAGCGTACTGATCCACAATGCCGCCTACCAGGGAGCCCACGGCAGCGTGCTGGAGGTCAGCGAGCGGGGCTGGAGCCGCACCCTGACCGTCAACCTCACGGCCCCGATGCTGCTCACCCGGGCGCTGGTGGACCTGATGCCCCACGGCAGCGCCGTGGTGAACGTCGCCTCGGTGCAGGGCCTCTTTGCCGAGCAGGGCAACGCCGCCTACAACGCCAGCAAGGGCGGGCTGGTCAATCTGACCCGTTCCATGGCCCTGGACCTCGCGCCGCGGGGCATCCGCGTCAACGCTGTTGCGCCCGGAGCCATCGCCACCGAGGGGGTGCTGGAGGCCATCGGTGGGAGCCCGGACCCTGAGGCCACCCGCCGCGACTACGAGGACCTTCATGCGCTGCGCCGCCTGGGCGAGCCGCGCGAGGTCGCCCAGACCGTCTATTTCCTGGGCAGCGCCGAGGCCAGCTTTCTCACGGGCACCATCATACCGGTGGACGGCGGCATGACCGCGAGCTTCATGATGGCGGGGCGACCAGTGTAGGGAGAGCGGCCAGCCAGCAGCGCAAAAGAGGGAAGGAGAGCCCTGCGGCGTGGTCTGCGTCCCCCTTCTTTTCTTGACAGCCGACGGCCGGAAGTTTCTGCTCCCCCATGCGCGAACCGTACTTCGGGGAAATACAGGAGAGTGTGCATTTGCTGTCTGGCGCAGGATTTAGAGCATTTGTCAAAAAGATGGCTTCCTTTTGATCGAACAGAACGAGCTTGAATGCGCATGGGGGAGAATGGATCTGTGAGGGGTGCCCTTCCTCGCATGCCCAGCGCAATTCAGACAAATGCTCTATGGACCCATACGATGTCGAAACCACGGTGTGCGGTGACCCAGAGAAGGGAAGGAGCAGCGGCCCTTCGGTCTGGCGGAGGAATGGGGGACGGCGCCAATCGTGAAGCCCAGATCCAGGGGTTCAACCCAGCACCATTTGCCCCTGAGAGATCAGACCGACAAAGCTCGGTCACATCCAGGACGGCTTTTGCGTGACATGTGAATCTGCCCCGAAGTCCAGCTAAAGGCTTCTCTCCCGCCGCCAGCTCAGCAGCGCGAGGATCAGCGTAAATGCGGTCATGCTCAGCACCGGAATGGTGATGACCGTGTTCAGTCGAGCGAGGCCGTCCACGCCGCTGCCCCAGATCGGCCAGGGAATGCCGCAGGAACTGGCAGGATCGGTGCTGCAGGCGCGCAGGGTCGGGACCACGCCCCAGGTCTCCAGGTTCTGGTACAGGGCCACCAGCCAGCCGATAGCCGCGAGGGGCAGCGCGTAGCGCCGCACGTTCAGGTCACTGCGTAGCGCCGCCACGCCCAGAACCACAGCGAGCGGGTACATCATGGTGCGCTGATACCAGCACAGGATGCAGGGCTTGAACAGACGTACCTCACTGAAATACAGGCTGCCGATGGTGGCAGCGAGGGCCACCACCCAGGCCAGATAGAGGCGGTTGTCGCGGGTCAAGGGAGGAGCCTCACTGCTGGGCCGAGGTGCTGGCAGCGTCGATGGCCTGACCCACCGTGTCCGCATCGTAGGTGGGCAGCAGCTTGCCGTTCACGTAGATGGCGGGAGTGCCGGGAACAGCCGCCTTGTTGCCCTGCTGCTCATCGGCGTCCACAGCCGCCGCGGTGGCGTCTCCATCCAGGCAGGTGGCGAACTTGGCGGTGTCCAGGCCCTCGACGTTGCCAGCCAGGTCCTTGAGCCGGGTCTTGTCGGCCCAGACCTGCTCTTCGGACCCCTGGGCCCGGAACAGGACCTGCTTCATGCGTTCGTACACGTCGTTGCCGCCCTGCCGGTAGGCACACTCGGCGGCCTGAGCGGCAAGCTTGCTGTCGTCCACCGGAAGCTGCGCTTTTTCCGCCAAGAAGGGGTAGTTCAGCGAGACGAACTTCGCCTTGCCCGTGTCGATGTACTTCGACTTCAGGGTTGGCAGGAACTCTTCCTCGAAGCGCTTGCAGTTGGGGCACTTGAAGTCCTCGAACACCACCACGGTCACCGGTGCGCCCTTGGTGCCCAGGACGGGTTTGCCGGTCAGATCGAAGTTGATGGTCTTGCCGGCATTCGCGTCCGCCCCGTTCCCCTTTTGCCGCACCGCGAAGAGGGCGAGGGCAATCAGCACGGCGGCGATGAGGGTCCCGATCACCAGCACGCTGCGGTTCTGGTTGCTTCCCTGTAGTCTGGTCACGCCACAGAGTGTACCGCCCGCTTCCGGGAAGGTGCGGGCGGCGAATAAGAGGGGGCGGTTGGAGCCTTTGTCTGAATTCCGCTAGGCGTTGAAGGGCACCCCTCACGGCGCCATTCTCCCCGTGGGCATTCAAGTTCGCTCTCCGGGCTCGGTCAACAAGAAGTCTTCTTTTTGACAAACGCTCTAGCGTCGGCGGCCCAGTTTACGGGGTGGAGCGGAGGGTGCCTTTGTCAGGGAGACCTGGGGCGAGGGCGCCACTCCCGGTGTGACGGAGGTGTCCACCGCCGGCCCCTCCACCTCGTTCTCCTCGTCCAGAAACACGGTGTTTGTAACGGTGGTCGTCTGCGTCACGCGTTTGCGGGCGCTGTAGCGCAGGAGAACGCCGACCAGCTGGCGCACGAAGCTGAAGGCCAACCCCGCCACCATCGCCAGCAGGGCCGCGCGCTGGAAGGTGGATTTGGCCGGCAGGGTAAGTTCTGGGTCGAGCTTGGTGCCGAAGCGGGCGATGGCGAGCAGCGGCAGGGCGTACACCGCCCCCGCGAAGGGCAGCACGAATAGGCCGCCCGAGTGCTTGACGAGCAGCAGCGCCAGCAGGGCTCCGCCCACCAGCGGAAGCGCCACGGTCCACTGGTCTGGTGCGCCAGGCGGCGAGAAGAAGGGCAGGCCCCCCAGCAGCGCGCCGATGTACCCGAACCACCCGCCAAACTCGTCGGCCAGGATGGTCAGGCCCACCCAGATCAGCAGCAGCACCGCCCAGTGTGCCGGGGTCCACAGCAGGTACGCCAGCACCCCAAGGGTGACCCAACCGCCCAGCAGCCGCAGGGCCGTCATGGCCGGGGAAAGCTGCCCCTCTTCCCGGCGCCGGGTCCGCCGCACCCGCGTGGTCGTGGTGGTCCCCATCACGCTCACGCGCCCACCGCTTTCTTCGCGCGCGCCTTCCTGGCAGGGGCGGCCTCCACGAGTGCGGGTTCAGCGCCTATCGTTGTGGGCGTCCCTACCGCGACGATGCCCGGTACCCGGCGCAAATACTCACCCGTGTGACTCCCCTGGTGCGCGGCCAGTTGCTCCGGTGTGCCCGTCGCCACGACTGTGCCGCCCCGCACCCCGCCTTCCGGTCCCAGGTCGATGATGTGGTCCGCACACTTGATCACATCGAGATTATGTTCGATGACCACCAGCGTGTTGCCGCCCTCGGCCAGCCGGTTGAGCACCTCCATCAGCTTGCGCACGTCCTCGAAGTGCAGGCCTGTGGTGGGCTCGTCGAGGATATAGATCGTCTTGCCCGTCGCGCGCTTCGACAGCTCCGACGCCAGCTTGATGCGCTGCGCCTCACCGCCCGAGAGGGTGGTCGACGGCTGCCCAATTTTCATGTAGCCCAGGCCCACGTCGCACAGCAGAGACATCTTCTTCTCGATGGCAGGGATGTTCTGGAAAAACTCGAAGGCGTCTTCCACCGTCAGGTCCAGAACCTCGGAGATGGTCTTGCCGTTGTACTTGACCTCCAGCGTCTCGCGGTTGTACCGGGCCCCCTTGCAGACCTCGCAGGGCACGTAGATGTCGGGCAAGAAGTTCATCTCGATCTTCATTACGCCGTCGCCCTTGCAGTGTTCGCAGCGCCCGCCCTTCACGTTGAAGGAAAAGCGCCCGGCCTGGTAGCCGCGCCTACGCGCCTCGGGGGTGCGGGTAAACAGGTCGCGAATCTCGGTAAACACGCCCGTGTACGTCGCCGGGTTGCTGCGCGGCGTGCGCCCGATGGGGCTCTGGTCGATCTCGATCACCTTGTCGAGGTGCTCCATGCCCTCGATGCGGTCGTACCTGCCCGGGTGCGTCTTCGCGCCGTTGAGTTCCCGCGCGAGGGTGGCGTGCAGGATGTCGTGGATCAGGGTGGACTTGCCCGAGCCGCTCGGCCCCGTCACGACCGTCATGGTCGCCAGCGGAATCTCGATGCTCACGTCCCGCAGGTTGTGTTCCTTCGCCCCGATCACCCGCAGCTTGCGCCCATTTCCGCGCCGGCGCACCTGGGGCACTTCGATCTTCAGCTCGCCGCGCAGGTACTTGCCAGTCAGGCTGTGCTTGCTCGCCTTGACCTCCTCCGGCGTGCCCACCGCCACGATCTCGCCGCCGTGGACACCCGCGCCGGGCCCCATGTCCACGAGGTAGTCGGCCTCCATCATGGTGTCCTCGTCGTGCTCCACGACAATCAGGGTGTTGCCCAGGTCGCGCAAGTTCTTGAGGGTACCGATCAGGCGGCCGTTGTCCTTGGGGTGCAGGCCGATAGAGGGCTCGTCCAGCACGTACATCACGCCCGTCAGGCCTGAGCCCACCTGCGTGGCGAGCCGGATGCGCTGCGCCTCACCGCCCGATAAAGTGTTCGCCGTGCGGTCCAGGCTGAGGTAGTCCAGGCCCACGTCCACCAGGAACTTGAGGCGGGTGCGAATCGCCTTGAGGATGGGCAGGGCCACCGCCGCGCCGAATTCGTTCAGGACGTATTCGTAGCGGCGAGGAGGGTGGGCCTTGGCCGTGCCGCCGAGGTGACCCTCCAAATGGGGCGCGATGCGCTCGTGGTCCAGCGAGCCTTCCTGCAGGAAGCGGAAGAAGGCGTCCGATTCCAGCACGCTCATGCCGCTCGCCTGCGAGATGTTGAGGCCACCCACGCGCACCGCCAGAATCTCGGGTTTGTAGCGGGTGCCGCCGCAGGTGGGGCAGGGACGCAGCTCCATCAGCTCTTCGAGCTTCTCGCGCATGAACTCCGACTCGGTGTCCGCGTAGCGCCGCTCCAGGTTGACGAGCACGCCCTCGAACTCGGTCATGAAGCGCATGGTTTCCTTGCCACCCCGGCGGTACACCACCTCAAAAGGCTCGCCCGGTCCGTGCAGGATGGCCCTCTTTGCCTCTTCCGGCAGGTCCCGCCAGGGAGCCTTGAGGTCAAAGCCCATCGACTCGGACAGCGCCTTAAGCTTGTCCCAGTAGTACACGCCGCCGCCCGTGCCCTTCTTGCTCCAGGGCAGAATCGCGCCGCCGGAGATGGACAGGTTCTCGTCGATCACCAGTTCCGGTGCGAACTCCTGCTTGTGGCCCAGCCCTGCGCAGTCGCCGCACGCGCCGTAGGGAGAATTGAAGGAAAAGGACCGCGGTTCGAGCTCCTCTAGCACAGAGCCGTGTTCAGGGCAGGCAAATTTCTCCGAGTACAGCTCCTCCGCGCCCGTATCCGGCATCAGCACCCGCAGCAGGCCCTCGCCCCGGCGCAGACCGAGCTCTACGCTCTCCGCGATGCGGCTGCGGTCCGATTCGCGCAGGGTGAGGCGGTCGACCACCACGTCCACGTCGTGCTTTTCGAACTTTTCGAGCTTGAGCTTCTCGGCCTCTTCCAGTTCGTACAGGGTGCCGTCCACCCGAACGCGCGCGAAGCCCTCACGGCGCAGGTCGCCCAGCAGCTTGCGGTACTCGCCCTTGCGCCCGCGCACCACGGGGGCGAGCAGGATCGCTCGGGCATCGGTGAACTGCCCGAGCAGGCGGTCTGTGATCTCGCTGGGCGACTGCTTCTCGATCTTCCGTCCGCAGACCGGGCAGTACGGCGTGCCCACGCGGGCGTACAGCAGACGCAGGTAGTCGTGAATCTCGGTAACGGTGCCCACGGTAGAACGCGGGTTGTGGCTGGTGGTCTTCTGGTCGATGGAGATGGCAGGCGACAGACCCTCGATGGCCTCCACGTCCGGTTTTTCCATCAGCCCCAGGAACTGCCGGGCGTAGGCGCTCAGCGACTCGACATAGCGGCGCTGGCCCTCGGCATAGATGGTGTCGAAGGCCAGCGTGCTCTTGCCACTGCCCGACACGCCCGTGATTACCACGAACTTGTCGCGCGGCAATTCCACCGTCACGTTCTTGAGGTTGTGTTCCTTTGCGCCGCGCACCACGAGGTTCTGGTTTTGCAACTTGGATACTCCTTGAAAAGCGGCGTGGGGAGAGCAAAGCGCCGCGAGAAGGGTTCTGCTGCTTGCGTAAGGACGCCTTGTCCCTTCGCTCTGAAACAGGCCATTCTAACACCCCGGCGCAGGTGGGTGCAGCCGGGAACAGGAGAGGCGCGGACCGGCCGCCGGCACGGGCGTCAATCCTCACCGCCCGTGCCCTGCGCTGCGTCAGCCTCGCTCTCGTTCAGTGGCCCGCGCATCGCCCGGGTCAGCAGCAATCCCGCCACAACCCCGATCACCGGACCCAGCAGGTGCGGCCACGCCTCCGTCAGCTTTCCGGACACCAGCGCGGGGCCGAAGACTTTGGCGGGGTTCATCGCCACCCCCGAGACGGGGTTTGAGACGAAATGGCCCAGGGCCACCGTCAGCCCCACGGCGAGGCCCGCCGTAGAGCTGAGCTTGGCGTTGCGGTGGGCCGTGGCGAGAACGACGGCGAGCAGCACGGCGGTGCAGCCAGCGTCCAGCAGCCCCGCGCCCACGGGTGACACCCGCTCAGTGGCGGGGGGCAGGTGCCCGAACGTCACGCTCAGCAGCGCCGCCGTGACGGACCCGGCGAACTGCGCCGCCCAGTACGGCCCCACCAGCCGCCAGGGAAAGGCCCCCCGCAGCGCAAACGCGAGCGTGACCACCGGATTGATGTGGGCTCCCGATACGTCGCCCAGCGTGTAGATCATGGCAATGACCACCAAGGCGGGGGCGAGCGTGAAGGCGGTGACCTCGGGCAGCAGGCCCTGATGGGCGAGCAGCAAGGCCGCGGCGCTCACGGAGGTCAGCAGAAACGTTCCGAAAACTTCGGCAATCAGCGCCTGTCGGACGCGCCGGGCAGGCCAGGGCGCGTCTTGGTCCGCGCTTGACTTCGGCGTCCTTGGGGGAGCCTTCCCCACTGGGGGACGTCCCTTGGGGTCTTCCAGGCCATTCATGTGACACAGGCATGATACTTCGCGGCTTCCCCAGGCCACCGGTTCCTCAAAGCTCGGCCAACGGCTGAAAACCGTCTGGCAGGCAGCGCAGGAAAAACGAAAAGGAGGCGGCCGTAGGGGCCGCCTCCTCGGGAACGGAGAAATTACTTGGTGGGCACCTTGACCTTGCCGGCGACGATCTGGGCCTTGGCGGCCTCGACCTTCAGCACCTGAGAAGCGGGGATCAGCGCCTTGTTGTACTGATCGACGGCGTAGCCCACGCCACCTTCCTTCAGGCCAAACTCGCGCGTGCCGCCCTTGAAGGTGTTGTTCTTCACGTCAACGATTAGGGCGTACACCGCGTTGTCCACGCGCTTGAGCATGGAGGTCAGCGCGTGGTTAAGGGTCGCGGGGTTCTTGTCGAAGTCGCCCAGGTAGTTCTGGTTGCTGTCCACGCCGATGAAGAACATGGGACGGCTGTCGCCCGCACAGGCTTTGGCGTAGGAAGCGCTCTTGGCCACCTTGGCAAAGTTGTTGGTCGTGAACTTGACGCCGTTGGGCAGGTTCGCCGCCTTGAGGCACTGGGTCTGCTTGATGTAATCGATCACGCCGCTGCCGGAGGCGCCCGCCGCCGCGAAGATGATGTCCGCACCCTTGGCGCGCATGCTGCCCGCGATTTCCTTGGCCTTGCCGGGGTTGTTCCAGGCGTCAGGGGTGGTGCCCACATACTGGGCGATGACGCGCGCCTTGGGGTTGGCGGCCTTCACGCCCGCCGTGTAGCCGGCCTCGAACTTGTGGATCAGCGGAATGTCCATGCCGCCCACAAAGCCCACCACGCCCGTCGACGAATTCAGGCCCGCCAGGTAGCCCACCAGGTAGCTGCCCTCCTGCTCCTTGAACACCAGGCTCGCCACGTTCTTGGCCTTGCTCTCGGAGTCCACCAAGCCGAAGTACAGGTCCGGATTTTCCTTGGCAACCTGGGAGATGCTGGCTTCGTTGGCAAAGCCGATGCCCACCGTCAGGTCAAAGCCCTCGCCCGCAAAGGAACGGATGCCCTGAATCACCTGGCTGGGATCGCTCGGTTCAAAGTCCTTGGTCTGAACCGCCAGCTTCTGCTTGGCGCGCTGCGAGCCCTCATAGGCGCTCTGGTTGAAGCTTCGGTCGAATTTGCCGCCTGCGTCAAACACCATGCCCACGCGAACAGCGCCCTGGGCCGAGGCCAGGGAGGCGGTCGCCACAGCGGTGGCAAGGGCAATCGTTAGGAATTTCTTCATGTGTTCCTCCGGTGGAGATGGGGTTGTGTTCTTGAGTTGGGGGGGAAAACCCAGCAACAGAGTATACGGAAAATGCCAGGTGTCTAGACTCAGATCAATCTTACCTTCGGGGGAAGGTGGGGGGGGCTCCAGAGCACGCATGTGGGGCCTGTTGATCCTGGCTTGATCCTTCCTGGGCGTACTTTCAATTTTCAATTCCGGTCTCACCTGAATACCACCGGGTGGTACGCTGCCTGCGTGAGTCCGTCTGCTCCCGATGCCCCCACCGGCAAAGTCCACCAGGCCGACCATCAGGCCCTACGCGCGGAGGTCGAGCGGCACAACCGTGCCTACTACGAGCAGGACGCGCCTGAGATCCCCGACGACGAATATGACCGCCTGGCCCGCCGGTTGCGGGAGATCGAGGCGGCCCATCCCGAATGGGTGGGTGAGCAGAGCCCCGTACAGGGGGTGGGCGGAGCTCCAAGTTCCGCCTTCGTGCAGGTGCAGCACCCCACGCCCATGACCAGCCTCGACAATGTTTTTTCCGACGAGGAACTCGCCGATTGGCAGGAAAAGTTGAGCCGGTCCCTCAACCTCGGTCCGGCCTACGACGGCTTTACCTACACCGGCGAACTGAAGATTGACGGCCTGAGCGTGAACCTGTACTACGTGGACGGCCGGCTCCAGTGGGCCGCGACCCGGGGCAATGGGCAGGTGGGCGAGATGGTCACGGAGCAGGTCTTCACCATTCCTGGCCTTCCCCGCGAGTTGCCGGGCCTGAAGGGTGAACTGGAGGTGCGCGGCGAGGTCTACCTCAGTCGGGCGGATTTCGCCGCCTTTAACGCCCGTGCCGAGGAACTGGGCACACCGCTGCTCAAAAATCCGCGCAACGGGGCTGCCGGGGCGCTGCGTCAGAAAGACCCGGAGGTCACGCGCACCCGCAACCTGAAGGTGATCTTTTACGCGTTGGGGAAGCGCGATGGAGTCCCTGTCAAGACGCAGGGCGACGTCCTCGCCTGGCTCGCCGAGCACGGCTTTCCCACCAGCCGGTACTCGGAGAAGCTGACCGGGCTGGCGGCGGCTCAGGAGTACCACCGGCGCATGACGGAGCAGCGCTCAGCGTTTGAGTTTGACGCGGACGGTACGGTTCTCAAGCTGGACCTGCTCGCCCTCCAGGCCGAGGCCGGATTCACCAGCCGCGCGCCCCGCTGGGCCACCGCCGACAAGTTCCCGGTGGAGGAAGTCGAGACGGTGTTGGAAAGCGTCACGGTGAACGTGGGCCGCACCGGCAAGCTTGCACCGCTCGCGCACCTCTCGCCCCGACTGATCGAGGGCAGCACGGTGAGCAAGGCGACGCTGCACAACGAGGACCACATCCGCGGTATGGACCTGCGGGTGGGGGACACCGTGGTGGTCCGCAAGTCGGGCGGCGTGATTCCCCAGATCATGCGGGTGGTGCTCGACAAGCGTCCGGCGGACGCGGTACCCTTTGATTTTCCCACCCACTGCCCCGAATGCGGGCACGAGGCGGTGCGCGCGGAGGGCGACGCAAACACCTATTGCCCCAACCCCGCCTGCCCCGCCCAGCAGTTCGAGCGGCTCCGCTACTTCGTCTCACGTGGGGCGATGGACGCGCGTGGCATCGGCGAAAAGCTGATCGAGCAACTGATCGCCACCGGGCGCGTGCGCGACGCGGCGGACCTCTATGGGCTGGACGCGGGACAACTCGCAGACCTGGAGCGCAGCGGTGACAAGAAGGCGGCGAACGTGCTGGCGCAACTGGAGGCGAGCAAGACCCGGCCCCTGTGGCGGCTGATCAACGCGCTCGGCATGAACCATGTGGGCGAACGCGGCGCGCAGGCCCTGGCTGCAGCCTTTGGTACGCTGGACGCCCTGCTCGCCGCTACGCCCGAACAGATCGGGGCCGTGCCCGGCATGGGCGGCACGATCGCAAGGGGGGTCACGGCGGCCCTCGCCGACCCCGCCATGCGTGACCTCCTGCGCCGCCTGCGTGAGGCGGGTCTCAACCCGGTGGAGGAGGCGGCTCCCCGAGGAGACGCCCTCGCGGGGCTGAATTTCGTGCTGACCGGGGCCCTCTCGCGTCCCCGTGAGACGATCAAGGCTGAACTTGAGGCCGCTGGAGCGCGCGTGACGGGCAGCGTGACGAAAAAGACGAGCTACCTCGTGGCTGGAGAGGAAGCGGGCAGCAAGCTGGAGCGCGCCCAGGAGCTGAAGATTCCAGTGGTGGACGAGGTGGGGCTCTCGGCGCTGCTGGCCGAGCGGGGCGTGGGCGGCGGGGCGTAGGGCGGGAGTTTTCCCGGTCTGGCCCCCTACCTCCCCGCCCGCTACACTGTCCCACACAAAAGGGCCGCCCGCCAGGCGGCCTCACTGGAGGCGAGCAGACATGGATGTGGAGATCAGCAAGAGTGTCCTGACGGACATTGCGGCGACGACGCTGGAAGGCATCGAAGGCATCGAACTGGCCCAGGCCCCCATGAAGGTCGGGGAGGTGCTGCGCCAGCAGGGCGGCCCCCGCCGTACGCGGGCGCTGAAGGTGACGCGCGAGGGCCAGACCGTCAGCATCGACGTGGGCCTGAATGTGGAGTACGGGCGCAACCTGACCGGGCTCGCGACGCAGGCGCAGCGCGCCGTGTGCGAGAACGTGGAACTGATGACCGGCCTGAAAGTCAGGGCCGTGAACGTTACCGTGCTGGGCGTGACCCTGCCCGCGGGGCACGCTTGACCCGGCGCAGAGAGAAGGCCCAGCAGCCGGTGGGCACCCGCCGCGCCGCCCGTGAGTTCGCCTTCCGCGTGCTGTTCGAGTCCGAGCGCGGGGCACTGCCCATCGGTGCGGTCTTTACCCGGACCGAGGGGGCCATGCGCGAGGGAGACGAGACGCTGCCCCTGCTCAACGCTGAGGCGCTTACCTTTGCCCGGCAACTTGTGGACGGTTTGACCGCACACCGGGGAGACGTGGACGCCACCTTGCGCCGCACCATCCGCGGCTGGGACTTCGAGCAGATGGCCCAGACGGACCTGAACGTGCTGCGCCTGGCGACGTATGAGATGATCTACACCCCTGAGCCCCACCCTCCGGTGATCGAGAGTGCCGTGCGGATCGCCCGCAAGTTTGGCGGCGAGGATTCTGGACGCTTCGTCAACGGCGTGCTGGGCGGCTTGAGCCGAAGCCTGAACACGGTCCCGAAGGCCGCCGGACGGGATGAGGACGGCCGCAGCGAGTGAGGGGTTCCGCCCGAATCCTGGCGGGTGTGCCCGTCGCTGACGCCGTGCTGCGCGAAGCGGCAGTTCGCGCTTCCCGCCTGCCTGCCCCGCCCCACCTCGTGATGGTGCGGCTGGGCGAGGACCCTGCCAGCGTTAGCTACGTGCGCGGCAAGGACCGCAAGGCGCGCGAGGTGGGCCTGACGAGTACCGTCTACGCGCTGCCCGAGGAGACCTCCCAGGCCGAGTTGCTGGACCTGATCGCCCGCCTCAACGCCGACGAGGGGGTGAACGGCATTCTGGTGCAGCTGCCCCTTCCGCCCCATGTGAGCGAGCAGGCCGTCTTGCACGCCGTCGATCCGCACAAGGATGTGGACGGCTTTCACCCGCTGAACGTGGGCGAACTCTGGGCCGGACGCCCTTCTCTGCGCCCCTGCACGCCCGCCGGAATCCTGGCCCTGCTGGCGCATTACGGCCTCCCGGTGGCCGGGCAGCGCGCGGTGATCGTGGGGCGCAGCCACATCGTCGGGCGTCCGCTCGCCGCGCTGCTGCTGAACGCCGACGCCACCGTTACCCTGGCGCACAGCCGCACACCGAACCTGACGGCCGTGACCCGTGAGGCCGATCTGCTGTGCGTGGCGGTGGGCCGTCCCCACCTTGTCACGCCGGAGATGGTGCGCTCCGGAGCCACTGTCATCGACGTGGGCATCAACCGGGTGAAGCCGGAGCTCAGCGGCAAGGCCTACCTGACGGGCGACGTTCACCCCGACGTGCAGGATGTGGCGGGGGCCATGACCCCGGTGCCCGGCGGCGTCGGCCCGCTGACCATCGCGCAACTGCTGGTCAATACCGTGCATGCCGCTGAGATGCAGGCGGCGGGCACGGTCAGGCGCTAAACTCCCTCAAGCGTGAATACCCCCCTCGCCGATCTTCTCGGGAACCGCTGGTTGTGGACCGCCCTGCTCGCCTCAACGACGGCCCAGGTGGTCAAGGTCTTGCTGATCCTCCTGATCGAGCGCCGCTGGCGGCCCGAGGCCTTTATGGAAACGGGCGGCATGCCCAGCAGTCACAGCGCGATGGTCACGGCCCTGGCAACAGGCGTGGCGATCACGCAGGGCCTCGGCAGTCCGCTGTTTGCCGCAGCCGCCGTCTTCGCCCTGATCGTGATGTACGACGCCACCGGCGTGCGGCACTCCAGCGGCCAGCAGGCCAGACTCCTCAATGACCTGGTTGAGGAGTTGCGGGCCGTGGTCCGCGAAGGCTTCGCGCCGCTGCCGCTGCGGGTGCTGCTCGGCCACACCTACCTGGAGGTGCTGGTGGGCACCCTGCTGGGCATCGGCACTGCGTTCGTGATTTTCCGCCTGCCCTGAATCCTGACGCCTCGGGGCGCCAAGTACACCGTAGTTGATCTTGAGATCAACCGAGCGGCGTGAGAAGCGGCAAAAGTGCAGCCCACCGGGAGTGGAGACTTTTCGGTGCCCTCCTGAAAAGTCGCAACGTGAGGTGCGGTGTACTTAGCCGGTCGCCGCTACGGAGGTCCGGCCGGGCACGTTCATTCCCCGCGCCGCGCCGTCGAGCAGCACCCGCAGCCGCTCACGGGTAAAGGGGCGCTTGCCTTCCAGCAGCCCCGCTGTTCCCGCGTGCAGGTGCCAGTGCTTGCTGCCGCCCATCAGCCGCAGCGAGACGCCCTTCAGGTCGACGTGCCGGGGACTGACCGCCGCCACAAGCAGGGGCTGGCCGCCCGACGTCAGCGCCACGCTCATCACCGCCGTGGGCAGGTCGTAGGGCCGCTCCATGCGGTAGATGTAATCGGGAAAGTCGGCCACCTTCTCGAAGCCCAGCCTGCGCTCCCCGGCCTCGGCCTCCAGCCAGCCGAGCAGCGCGACCCACTGCGTGTACAGCAGTCCATCCTGTGCGTGTGCCATGTCCGCCGTAGTGTAACGGCTTCGCGGGTCGGCGGAGGGTCAACGGGGCAAACCGCCGGACTGCCGGGAGGCTTCGCCGCACAGAGGGGATATGTTTTGGCTCCCTCCCCTCGTGGAACCGGCAAAGCTGCGAAGCAGGGGGGGGCTGCAGAGGGCAAAGGAGACCACCGGGGCAGCCGATTGCCCTTTACAAAAAAGAAGCGGACGCCTCCGCCGCGCCCGCTCCCCCCGCAGCTTGCCTCCGCTTACCAGCGGCTGTTCCGTTGACTGCCCTGATCGCTTACCGGGGTGGACGCGGCGTGCGTGACCACAACGTTCTTGGCCTGGGGGCCCTTGTTGCCCTGCCCGACCTCGACCTCGAATTCCACATCGTCGCCCTCGTTCAGCTTGCGGAAGCCGCCGCTCTGGATGGCGCTATAATGCACAAACACGTCGGGGTTTCCGGGATGCTCGATAAAGCCGTAGCCCTTCTCCACATTGAACCACTTCACACGACCTTGAGCCATAACTCTCCTTGCATCTCGCACACTCCGAAGACCCAGTGCCCGGCCCTCTGGGCCAGGCCCTGCCAAGGGGCGGAAGTGGAGACGGGAGCAGTATCGCACGCCCCCTGACGCGGGCGAGCTGTTTGGACAATGCCAAGGGGGCGCGCGGCTGGGCAGAGCGGCACGTATACTCGGGGCCGTGACCCTACAGACGCCCGCTCCCGGTTCCGGAAGTCCCATTCCCGGAAGTCCCATTCCCGGAGCGGGAGGGGTGCTGCTCGGGCGCGCGCTGCTGCGTTACCGCAGCGGAGCCTGGGCTTTTTCCAGGGGGCACGTTAAACCCGGCGAAACGTTCGAGCAGACCGCCGTCCGCGAGGTGCAGGAGGCAGCGGGCGTGCGGGCAGACATTCTGGCCGCGCTGCCCACCACCCCGGAAGAGACCTTTCCGGAGGGGGCTTCGATCCGGCGGACGAGGCCGCGCGGATGTTAACCTACCCCGAAGACCAGCAGCAGCTGCGCGCCGCCCTGGCCCTGTGAGGCGGGGGCCAGCGTTTCCCGGAGGACCCCATGCCGCTCTACGCCCTCGATACCCTCGCGCCCACCCTGCACCCCACGGCCTTCGTCGCTCCCAGCGCTGACCTGATCGGCCGCGTGTCGGTGGGCGAGGGCTCAAGCGTGTGGTTCGGCGTGGTGGCGCGCGGCGACATTGAGCCCATCACTGTTGGCCCGCGCTGCAACGTGCAGGACGGGGCCGTGCTGCACACCGACGCCGGGCACCCCTGCACCCTGGAAGCGGACGTGACGGTGGGCCACCGCGCCGTCGTCCACGGAGCCAGTTGCGGGCGGGGCAGCCTGGTGGGCATGGGCGCCGTGATGCTCAGCGGCTCCAGCCTGGGCGCTGGAGCGGTCCTCGCCGCGGGAGCCCTGCTGCGCGAGGGCCAGCACGTGCCAGCTGGGATGTTGGCGGTGGGCGTTCCGGCACGGGTGGTGCGTGAGGCGGGCGAGGTGGGCAACGCTGCGCGCTATGTTGAACATGCCGCGCGTTACCGCCGGGAGCTGAAGTCTGCCCGGCGGGAGGGGAGCCCCGAATGACCTCACCTGGCCTGCCCTCCGGAGATGATCTGCCCGAGGAGCCCGCCGAGCTTATTCCCGAACTCCTGCCCATGTTTCCCGGAGCCGCGCCCTTCCTGACGCGCTTTTTGCCGCAGTCACCGGCCCTTTATGCGGGGCTGAACGTGCAGTTTTGCGACCTGCACGCCTTCCTGAAGTACCTGCATGGCGCCGTGTGGTCCGGCTACCTCCACGCCAAGATCGGCGACGAGAGCGCCGCCGTCCTCGTGTACGAGGGCCGGGCAGTGACGGCGGCGGCAGCCAATGCCACCGGCGAGCAGGCGTTTGGGGAACTGATTCACGTCTACGGGCAGGGTGCGTCGCTGAGCGCCCATCCCCTTGCGCCCACTTGCGCCCACCTGCTCAGCGGCGTGGGCAGCCGGGCCTGGAAGTTCAACCTCACCGCCACCTTCACGGGTCTGCACGCCAGCCCCGCCGGAGCCACCCTGTACTCTCGCGGCGAGGTGATAGCCACCATGCCCGTCGCGCTGCCCTACGAGGGGGCCTTTCCCGCTCCGCTGCGCCCCCAGACCCTGATCTTGCCCAGCAGCCTGGCGGGCTGGGCCCACCGCCCCTACGCCCTGATGTTGCGCGGGCGCGAAGCGCTCAACCCCATCCTCGACGCCCACGCCACCTTTCGCACCCATCACGGCGTCTCGGGACTGGCCCTCCTCAAGGCCGTGCAGTCTCAAATCACCCCCGCCGAATACGCCACCCGTCACGACCTCACCCTGCATGATTTGGAGGGCCTGCTTCAGACGCTTTTAAAGGGTGGGTACATCCGGGAGGGCTAAGGGCCGAAGGTGTGCAGAGCGCAAAACAGAAGGCGAACGCCAGGTCCTCTGCCCTTCGCCCTCTGAATTACTGCAGGGTTCGCGGTAACTCCTGCGTTGCGAGCACCTTCTTCGGCTCGCGGAACTCGATGTTTTCCCACTCGCCTTCCTCGATGACTTCCAGCGCCGGATTCAGGCGGCGGAAGTGGGCCACCACGCCCTGCACGAGGTCGTCGGGCGTACTCGCCGCGCTCGTGATGCCCAGCGACCGTACGCCCGTCAGGTTGAGGTGCGCGAGGTCCGCGTCTGTCTCCAGGCGCTCAGCACGTGGGCACAGCTCCGCCGCGAGTTCCAGCAGCCGCATCCCGTTGCTCGAATGGGTGCTTGTAAGGACCAAAAAGGCGTCCACCTGGGGGGCGATGGCCTTCACCGCGTCCTGGCGGTTCTTGGTGGCGTAGCACAGGTCCTCGCTGGGCGGCACCACCAGCGCCGGAAAGCGGGCCTTCAGGATGTCCACCGTGCGGCGGGTGTCGTCCACGCTCAGCGTCGTCTGGGTCAGCACCACCACCCGCGCGGGGTCCGGCACCTCCACCGTGTTCGGATCGTGCAGCCCTTCTCCTGTTTTGCCCAGGACGCCCACCACGATGGTGTTCTCGGGAGCCTCGCCCCGCGTGCCGATCACTTCCTGGTGCTGGGCGCTATCGCCGATCAGCAGGATTGTGTGGCCCTCCCGCGCGTATTTCTTGGCCTCAGTGTGAACCTTGGTAACCAGTGGACAGGTGGCGTCGATGGTGGCGAGGCCGAGCGAGCGCGCCCGCTCGCGCACCGCTGGACTGATGCCGTGGGCGCTGAACACCACCGTCTCACTGCCGGCAGGAAGGGCCGAAATGTCGTCCAGGCTTTCGACGAAATGCACGTCATGTTCCCCCTCCAGCCGCTCCACCACGGTGTGGTTGTGGACGATGGAGTGGTACACGGTCACGGGCCGGGCCTCCATCCGCGCGGCCTTTTGCACCGCGCCAATCGCCATGACCACGCCCGCGCAAAAGCCGCGCGGCTTGGCGAGGTGAATGCGCTGAACTCCGGCGTGCGTCTCCGTCATCGCCCCAGTGTAGGCGTGGGGGAGTGGGTGCGGGAAGTCCCGTACCGTTCAACGGTTCGGCCCCTCCACGTTGCGCATCCACCATTCCGGGGGCACCGGGCGGCTCGCGCGCGCCCACACGTCCTCGAAGCTGGCGCGCTGCTCGGCCACCGCTTCCCGGTCCGTCGTGGCCAGCACCGCCTCGTTGAGCCCCAGCGGTCCCCACGACGAGAAGTGAAGGTTCATGCTGCCCACCACCACCATGCGGGTGTCCAGCGTCGTGGCCTTGGTATGCATGGCAAAGCTCACGTAACGCGCGTCGAAGCGGTCCTCCACCCCGCGCTTGCGGGCCAGCAGGCGCATCAGGGCAATGCCGCTGCGGTTGGCGTCCCGGTCAATGCCGTAGTCCACCGTAAGCACCCGGACCTTCACCCCGCGCTCCATCGCGGCGAGCAGGGCCTGAAGGTACGGCGGCCAGGTGGCAGGCGGGCAGTCACCAGGCTGAAGAAAGGCGTACCAGCATTGCAGTCGGGGGCTGAAATTGGCCTGCATCAGGTCGATGCTCCCCTGCGCCGCGCCGAACAGGGCCAGCATTCCCCGGTCGGCCTCGTCGTATTCGGGGCGGCGGTACAAGACGAAAGCGCGGGCCTCTCCCGCCGCCTTCAGGGTGCGGGCTGGGCCGGGATGCGTCGGAGCCTCGGTGGGCACGAGGGTGCAGGTCCGCACCACCTTGTGTGCGGGAGTGCTCCCCGGACAACTGACCTGCCGCGAGTGCCGCCACAGGTCGTCGAAGACCGTCACGCCCACCTGCGCCGCCGGCCCCCGCATCCGCAGGCCCAGGTCGTGCAGGTTGCGGCCGCCTGGCAGCGTGTCCGGCAGGTGCCACTCGGTGTAGTTGTATCCGGCCACCGTCAGGTCCACGCCGTCAATGACATGCAGCTTGATATGGCTGTGCGGAAAGTAGCCGTAGTTCGCAACAGCGAGGTGCCAGCCCACCGCCGCGTCGTTCAGCGGCACGCCGAGCCCCGTGAGGTCGCGTACCGCTTCCAACGCCTGGGTGCCGCCGTCCGGGCGGCTGAAGTCGGGAAAGCCGCCAAGCGACAGGCGAACGGTCATCCCGGCGGGGTACACCTCTGGATGCGCCCTCACTTTCGCGTAAAGGTCCCGGACCCCCTCGGCAAAAATCCAGCCCGGCTGGCCCTCGCCCGCGTGCCACTCCATGCTCGTCAGCAGCACCTCGCTGCGGGCGGCCCGAACCTGGTCTGCCGTCTCCTGAAAGGCGTCCGGTTGCTTTGCAATCCGGGGTGTGCGCTGGTAACCCACAAAGGCGTTGCCGCACGACCGGTCCGGCTGGGCGCCCTCCACCGTCACCCGCCACAGGGCGAGCTCCAGCGTGTCGGTCGGGGGCGAGCAGGTCAGGCCGTCGGGGTTGAGCGTTGTCGTGGGCACCACTGGGCCGAGGTGGCTGGGAAAATCCACGGCCTTCGCCACACCGCCCAGCGCCAGCACTGTCAGAAGGGAAAGGAGAGGTCGGAAAGGAAGCGGGAGGCGGGCCAACGGCACCCGGGAAAGATACGCTCCTTTTTCCCCAGCGACGGACGAGGTTCCTGACGGGAGGTGAAGGCTTGGGTGGAGATGTGCGGCGACGCTGCTCGGCGACGCCCTTTTTTGAGCTGGAGCGCTTACGCCCTGAGGAGAGGGCAAAGGGGGTATCCCGGGCGTTGACCGTCAGGCGGTCAGACCGGTTGGTCCCGCCCCAAAGCATGTGTCCAAATGGCGCGGTGCGGGGAAGTGCACCCCTCACGGCGCCATTCTCCCCCATGGGTATTCGGGTTCGCTCTCGGTCAAAAAGAAGTTCTCTTTTTGACACCTGCGCTAATCCACCACTGTGAAGCCCAACACTTCCGCCTGCTCCACGAAGAAATTGATGTTCTCCGTCAGCGTTTGCGGGCCCAGGCTTTTGCGCTCGTGCGCGCCCGTCGCGGCGATGATCAGCGTCTCGGCCAGGCAGGCGGGCACCGCGCCTTCCCCAAATTGCAGGTCAATCTGGCTGGTCATGCCGCCGGGCGGGCGCACCACGCCGCCGGGAATGATCCGCACGCCCGGTACGTCCCGCACGCCCTCATCAACGTCGGCGGGGCGGCCCTCGTCGAAAATCCAGGCTCCGGGCTTGACGTGCTGGGGAAAGATGACCGGGTTGGGGTCCGAGGTGGCCGAGAAAATCAGGTCTGCCTCCCGCAACGTGCCGTAATCGAGGGTGGTCAGAATTTCGGTGTCCTTATTCAGGCGGCGCAGGCTGACCGCGCTGCGCTCCAGCCGCTCCAGATCGCGTCCAATCAGGACCAGTTTGCCGACCTGGGGTGCGATGGTCCGCGCGATGCCGAAGGCCACCACACCGTTTGCGCCCACAATGCCGGCCGTGGCCCCCTTCAGGTCCCGGCCCGTTTGCGCGAAGTGCTCCAGAATGCCGGGAATAGCCGCCTTGATGGTGCCGCTGGTGTAAGCGCCGCCGTTGGTCACGGTAATTTCTGGCACCGCCGCCTGCACGTCCACGCCCTTGTTGCCCACCACGCTCCAGAAGGCGCCGAGGCCCACCACCTCGGCCCCCAGCTCGTGCGCCAGCCGCGCGCCCTCAATGGCCCGCTTCGTCGCCAGCTCTGGCTGATCGCGGAACACGTCGGGCAGCAGGGGACTGCTCAGGAGGTAGCAGCGAATTTCCTTGCCCTCCAGGGTTTTGATGCCGTGCAGCTCACCCACCTTCATGGGCCGCAGGGAGGCGGCCATCTGCCGTACGCTCGCCTCGCTGATCAGACCGCGTTCCACCAGAGGCTTGAGCCACGAAAAGCGCCGCGCCTGCCAGAAATTCTCCAGCGTCATGGGGTGAATCATGAAGGCGGTGACCACCTGGTCGGCCCGCTTGCCGGCCACCGGCACGTCCTCGTCCACGCGCGGCTCAGTCCCGTCCAGAATGCGGCCCAGGTTTTCCTTGAAGCGCCAGGTGGCGGCCACCAGCAGGCCCAGCGCCGCCAGTTTGGCGGGCACGCCCAGCGGCGTCAGGGCCACCAGGCCAGCGAATGTCAGCAGCCCCAGGACGGTGGCGGCGCTGACGTAGCCCCAGTAGCCCACGGCAGCGGCGTACACGATTACCGGCAGCGCCGTGAGCCAGAGCCCCAGGCCCCCGGCCACCGACAGCCCAGCCAGCAGGCCCAGAAGCACCAGGTTGCCCCGTCCGCGGGGCGACGTCTGGCCATACAGCGCCCGCGGCGGGTTGAGGTGTCCCAGGTAGGCCGCCAGCGCCGCAAGCACACACAGTTCGCGCGATCCCAGCGACGAGGCCATCAGCACTGCCAGCACGCCCTTGCCGAAGTCCAGCGCCGCGCTCATCAGTGCCGGGCCCACGCCCACCCGCCGCAACACGTTTTCCACACCGAGGTTGTAGGTGTTGTTCAGCCGGGGGTTGACCCCCAGCCGCGAGAGCAGCCAGTGTCCCAGCGGCAGGCTTCCCACCAGAAACGCGACGACGAGGAGCAGCGCGGACAGAAAGGCCATGCGCGGCATTGTAGCGGGCTTGATGGCGGGCTTTCGGGGGCTGCGCCCGCGGGTCAGCCGTGTTCTGTCGGAACCGACCTCCAGGCCCTTGCGGGGCTGGGGCCGGATTCCTCCCGAGGATTCAGGTTGCTGAGGCGGCGCGAAATGGACCGCGCCACCGTGGGTCTTCTCCTTCGGCGCGCTGGGGCGCTGCTCGGCCTAGAGAAAGTCCGCTTTGGGCCCGGGAAGGGCGCGTGCGTCGGCGGGGGTCTTTGGATTCGGGCGGAGGCAACCCGTTGTCTTCCGAGGGTGATCGGAGGCCAGGCCGTGCGGCTGGAGTTCGTTCAGTCCGCTGTTGGAGAGCTTCCTCGCCTCTGTAACGGCGCTCTGAGTTCAGGCGGCCCTTCCCCGTGCTATCCTGTAATCCCGGAGGCCGAGCGCCCCGGTTTTTCTTTTTGGCCCCACAGCGCAGCCGGATTCGGGGTCAGGCGCTTTCGGAGAAGAGACGATGAAGTTTATTTTTGTCACGGGCGGCGTGGTTAGCAGCCTCGGTAAAGGTGTGGCGAGCGCGTCTCTGGGCGCACTCCTGCGGGCACGCGGCTACAAGGTCACGGCCGTCAAGATCGATCCTTACATCAACATCGACGCGGGCACCATGCGGCCCTACGAACACGGCGAGGTCTTCGTGACCGCTTCCGGAGCGGAGACCGACCTCGACATCGGCAATTATGAGCGTTTTCTCGACCTCGACATTCCGCCGGGCAGCAACATCACCACGGGGCAGGTGTACCTCGAAGTCATTCGCCGTGAGCGGGCCGGGGACTACCTCTCGCAGACGGTGCAGGTCATTCCGCACGTCACCGACGAGATCAAGCGGCGCGTTCGCGCAGCGGGCGAAACGGCGGGCGCGGAAATCGTGCTCATCGAGGTGGGCGGCACGGTGGGCGACATCGAGTCGCTGCCCTTCCTGGAGGCCATCCGGCAGTTCCGCTTCGACGAGGGCGACGAGAACGTGCTGTACCTGCACCTCACCCTCGTGCCGTACCTCGGCACCTCCAACGAGTTCAAGACCAAGCCCACCCAGCACTCGGTGGCGGCGCTGCGCTCCTATGGGATCAGCCCGGATATCGTGATGGTGCGTTCCAAGGAAAAGCTTCCCCCCGAGATCACCCGCAAGATCGCGGCCTTTACGAGCGTGCGCGAGAACCGCGTGTTTTCCTCCTACGACGTGTCCCACGTGTATGAGGTGCCGCTCGCGTTGGAGGAGCAGGGTCTGGGCAAGGCGGTGGAAGACCTGCTGGGTCTGGAGCACATCCACCCCAATCTGGGCGTGTGGCAAAACGCGGTGCGCACCATCAAGCAGCCCAAGAACGAGGTCACCATCGCCATCGCGGGCAAGTACACCGAGATGCCCGACGCCTACCTCAGCATGCTCGAATCGCTGACGCACGCCGGGATTGCCAACGACGCCCGGGTGAACATCCAGTGGGTGAACGCCGAGGAGTTGGCGGAGGGCGACCTCGAAGCCCAGCTCGGCGACGCCGACGGCATCCTGGTTCCCGGTGGCTTCGGCATTCGCGGCATCGAGGGCAAGGTGCGGGCGGCCGAGTACGCCCGCACCCGCGCGGTGCCCTACCTGGGCATCTGCCTGGGCATGCAGATCGCCGTGATCGAGTACGCGCGGCACGTGGCGGGCCTCTCGGGGGCCAACTCCAGCGAATTTGATCCCTACGCTCCCCACAAGGTGATTGACCTCATGCCGGAGCAGCTGGAAGTCGAGGGCATGGGCGGCACCATGCGCCTGGGCGACTGGCCCATGGAGCTGCGTGCCGAAACCAAAATCGCCGAGCTATACGGCGTGCCGGGGGGCGGCATGGTGAAGGAACGCCACCGCCACCGCTACGAGGTCAACCCGGCCTACACCGCCCAGTTGCAGGCGGCGGGGCTGACCATCAGCGGCGTGACGCCCGGTGTGGCGGGGCGCGGGGCGGGTCTGGTGGAAAGCATCGAGATCGCGGGGCATCCCTTCTTCGTGGCCCTGCAGGCCCACCCCGAGTTCAAGAGCCGCCCCATGCGGCCCAGCCCGCCCTTTGCAGGATTCGTGGCGGCGGCGCTCGAGGGTTGTCAGTTGCCAGCGACCAGTCGTCAGCCGGAGACGGCCGAAGCGTAAGGCCCCGTTCGCCCGAAGAAGCCTCAGCCCGGGCCAGGGCTTTCTTCCTGCTGATCGCAGGCCACTGGAGGCTGGATGCCCAGCCTCTTGAGCGCCCCGTCCACCTGCGCCTCCAACGCCTCCAGATCGCCGTGGTTTTCCAGCACCACCGTCGCCCGCCTGCGCTTTTCCTCCGCGGGCATCTGGCGGGCGTCCCGCGCCATCACCTCGGCCTCGGTCAGACCGCTGCGGGCCATCACGCGGGCCACGCGCAGGGTCAGGGGCGCGTCCACCACCAGCACGGCGTTCATGTGTCCCGCCAGCCCGCCCTCGAACAGCAGCGGGATGTCCTGCACCACCCAGGGCTCGCCCCGCTCGGCAGCTTCCCGTTCCAATGCTTCCATTCGGGCCCGCACCCGGGGGTGGGTGATGGCGTTCAGGACCGCCAGCCTCTGCGGGTCTCCGAACACCTCGGCAGCCAGGGCGGCGCGGTCCAGTTCTCCACCACGCAGCACGCCGGGAAAGGCTGCCGCGATCTCGGTCAGCACCGCCGGGTCGCGCGTCACCTCGCGGGCCTGCTCGTCGGCGTCCAGCACGGTCAGGCCCCAGGCGCGCAGCAGGGCCGCCACCGTGCTTTTGCCCGCACCGATGGAACCGGTCAGGCCCAAACGTCGGGGGGGAGGCGGAGCCGTCATGCCCGTCAGTGTATGGCCTCTGTCCACCAGGCGTTCTGTCCTGAACCGTGGCCGAAGTGGAAAATTCAGCCGCCGTCAGAAGAACGTCAAGCCCGCTGCCTATCCTGAAGGTATGCTGTTGTGGCCCGCTATCGTGACTGGACCTTCCCTCTCCCGCTTTTCCCACCGGGTCCGGGGGGCACGGCGGCTCGCGCCCCCGGCTGGACGCGGACCACTGCAGGACGTGCGGCTGACGCGCGCCTGGCTCTCACGCGTACTTCACCCCCGGGAGCGGGCCGTTCCCTATGCTGTGCTCGGCACCGGCTCCGCGCCGGTTCTTGGCTTGCACCCCTTAGCACGCGGTGTTAGCCTCTGCCCGGAGGTTTCTGAGTGAATTCACGCACCCTCGGCCTGCTCCTCACGGCGGCCACCATCTGCAGCGCCGCCGCGCAGACGCAGCCGACGCCTCCTGTTCCGGCCCCAGCGCCCGCTCAGACGCCCGCCTCCACGACGGCGCCTCCGGCGACGGCCACCCCAGCCAAAGCGGCCGTCCCGGTCCGTCCGGCGGCCAATTACGTCGTGCTGGGCAACTACTACTACGAGCAGGGCAAATACGATCAGGCCTACGTCGCCTTCCGGGCCGCTACCGAGATTGATCCCAAGAACACCAGCGCCCTGCTGGGGCTGGGGCGCTCCCAGATCCGGCTGCGCCTGTACGCCCCGGCCACCGAGACGCTGCGCCGCCTGATTCAACTGGCCCCCACGGATCTCAGCGGGTACATCGCCCTCTCGCAGGCCTACCAGCAGCAGTACATCGGGGCGAGCGACCGCGCCTCCGTGGTGGGGAACCTGGGCGAAGCCCTGAAGGTCCTGACCGACGCTGAGGCGGTGGCGGGGGCCATGACGGGCGAGGAACGCAACCAGGGCCTGAGTAAGGTCTGGAACGAGCGCGGCAACGTGTACCGCCTGCAGGGCAACCTGACGCAGGCGATTGGCGCCTTCAGGCAGGCCAGCACGCTGAACCCCGACAACGGCCTGATCCTGTTCAACCTGGGCGACATGTACGCGGCCACGGGCGATCTGCTCGCGGCGCTTGGCAGCCTGCAGCAGGCGGTGATCGCCGATCCCAGGGACGCCTACAACCGCGCCTACTACGCCAAGTTGCTCGCCCTGAGCGGTAACACCACCGCTGCCAAGCCTGAAGCCGCGCAGGCCGCCAAGCTGGCCCCCACCAACGCCTACGCGGTGGGCGAGTACGGCGTGGTCAGCTACCTCTCGCGGGACCCCGCCACCGCCCGCGTTCAGCTCACGCAGGCGATCAAGCTCGATCCGCTGCGCTTTCCTGAGTTCTACTACTACCTCGGGCGGCTGGACCTTGACGGCGGCGATCTGAAGTCCGCCCGAGACAATTTGACCCGCGCCGCTGCGCTGGGCAGCACCACCCCCGAGTACATCTACTACCTGGGCCTGAGCTACGAGCGCGGAGCCGGCGCCGTTGCGCCGGACCGCATCAAGGCCCGCGAGAACTACGAACGGGCCCTGAAGCTCAACGCCAACTACACCCCCGCCAAAGAGGGGCTCGCCCGGTTGCGCTGAAGGTTTTTCCGAAAGGCCGTCGCCTCTCACAGGGGGGACGGCTCTTTTCGCGTCTCGTCTGAACATTCCCTAAAGGCTCCGGCCTGACTTGCCTTTCATGAGGCCGGAGCTAAGATGAGCGCCGATGCCGCCCCCACCCCAACGGGGGGTGAGGGAAAGCGGCCTGAAAGGAGCGCCACCATGACCTACCAGCTTCCCCAACTCCCCTACGCCTACGACGCCCTGGAGCCCCACATCGACGCGCGGACGATGGAGATTCACCACACCAAGCACCACCAGACCTACATCGACAACGCGAACAAGGCGCTCGAAGGCGGTGAGTTCGCCGACGTGCCCGCCGAGGAACTGATTACGAAACTCGGCCAGGTCCCCAGCGAAAAGAAGAACGTCCTGCGCAACAACGCGGGCGGCCACGCCAACCACAGCCTGTTCTGGCAGGTTCTGGGTCCCCAGGGCAGCGGGCAACCCAGCGGTGAGCTCGCCCAGGCCATCACCGACACTTTCGGGTCCTTTGACGCCTTTAAGGAGAAGTTCGAGGACGCTGCCAAGACCCGCTTCGGCTCGGGCTGGGCGTGGCTCGTGGTGCAGAACGGCCAACTGGCCGTCGTGTCTACCGCCAACCAGGACAACCCGCTGATGGGCGAGGCCGTGGCAGGGGTGAGTGGCACGCCGATTCTGGGTGTGGACGTGTGGGAGCACGCCTATTACCTCAACTACCAGAACAAGCGTCCCGACTACCTCAAGGCTTTCTGGAACGTGGTGAACTGGGACGAAGTGGCCCGGCGCTACGCCGCCGCGCAGTAAGCCGGTAAAGAGAAGCGCCCCGGGCTGGCATAGCCCGGGGCGCTTCTGTGTGGCTCTCGGTTTCAGGACGTGGTCCGACGTTCAGCCGCCCTCCTGGCCGCCTGCCGCCGCATCACCGGGGGCACGATCAGGGCCAGCGCCACGACGGTGAGAATAAGGGCCGTCAGCGGTTGCCGGGCAAAGATGCTGAAGTCGCCATTGCTCTGTTGCAGCGCGGTACGGAACTGTGACTCCGCCGTCGGCCCCAGGATGACGCCGATGATGGCGGGGGTGACCGGGAAATCGAAGCGGCGCATCCCGTACCCGATGATGCCGAAGAGGGCGAGCAGGAACAGGTCAAATACGCTGTTGTTCAGCGAGTACACCCCGACGGTGGAAAACACCAGGATGCCAGCGTACAGAAACGGGCGGGGAATCAGCAGCAGCCGGGCCCAGACGGGCGCGAGGGGCAGGTTCAGCGCAAGCAGCATGACGTTGCCGATGTACAGCGAGGCGATGAGGCCCCACACGAGGTCACCATTCGTCACAAACAGCAGCGGGCCGGGTTGCAGGCCGTACTGCTGAAAAGCGGCGAGCAGGATGGCGGCTGTGGCGCTCGTGGGCAGGCCCAGGGTCAGCAGCGGCACCAGCACGCCGGCCGCCGCCGCATTGTTGGCGGCTTCGGGTCCGGCCACACCCTCGATGGCGCCCTTCCCGAATTCCTCGGGGCGGGGCGTGAGCCGCTTTTCCAGCGTATAGCTCAGGAAGGTGGGGATTTCCGCGCCGCCTGCCGGAATCGCCCCGAAGGGAAAGCCCAGGGCCGTGCCACGCAGCCAGGGCTTCCAGGAGCGCCGCCAGTCCTCGCGGTTCATGGAGGCGTTGCCCTCCAGTTTAATCACGTTGCCGGGGTCCTTGCGCAGGCGCGTGGCGACGTACAGGGTTTCGCCGACGGCAAAGAGGCCGATCACCACGGTCACGAAGTCGATGCCGTCAAGCAGTTCGGGAAAGCCGAGCGTGAAGCGGGCCTGTCCACTTTGCAGGTCCGTGCCGATCAGGCCGATGGTCAGGCCGAAAAACAGGCTGATAAGTCCCCGAAGCGGGCTGCCGCCAAAGGTGGCGCTGATGGTTACGAAGGCCAACATGATCAGGGCGAACTTGGCGCTGGGCGGAATCTGTACCGCCACCTCCGCGATGGCGGGTGCAGCGAAGGTCAGCAGCAGCGTGCCGATGGTGCCCGCCACGAACGAACCGATGGCCGCCGTCGCCAGCGCCGCCGCCGCGCGGCCCCGCCGGGCCATTTTGTTGCCCTCCAGCGCCGTGATGATCGAACTCGACTCGCCCGGCGTATTCAGCAGGATGGAGGTGGTGGAGCCCCCGAACATGCCGCCGTAATAGATGCCCGCAAACATGATGAAGGCGCTGACGGGAGGCAGTTTGGCCGTCACGGGCAGCAGCAGCGCCACCGTCAGGGCAGGCCCGATGCCAGGCAGCACGCCCACGAGGGTGCCCAGGGTCACGCCGACGAGCGCCCACAGCAGGTTGAGCGGCGTGAGGGCCGTTCCGAAGCCCGCGAGCAACGAATGAATGGCGTCCATCTACAGCGCTCCCTTCAGTACGCCGGGGGGCAGCGACAGGCCCAGGCCGCGCGTGAAGACGAGGTACGTGACGAGCGCCACGGCCAGCGCCACGCCGAGCATCAGGGGCAGGCGGCGCTCGCCGAAGGCGTAGGCCACACTGAAATACATGATGGCGGTGCCCCCCACGAAGCCGAGCGTGGGCAGCAGCACGGCCCCCAGCAGAAAGCCGCCCAGGATGATCCCAGCGGCGCTCAGGTGAACGGGCGCGTCGAGATCGGTGTCTTCCTCGGCTGCGGGCTCGGCCCGTCCGCCGCGCAGCACGTTCACGGTCAGCAGCATGCCCAGTGCCGTGAGGCCCACGCTGACAATCAGGGGAAAGGCGCGCGGGCCCACCACGGCATTGATGCCGAAGGGAATCTGGAGGCTGCCCAGCAGCAGCAGGCCCCCCAGCAGCGTGACTCCCAGCGCGACGAGCAGGTCCGGCACGCTGAGGCCAGCCGCTTCTTGGGGCAGCAGCGGGGGAGAGGGAACGGGGGAGGGAGGTGGAACGTCGGGCATAGAGGGCTCCTGAAGGCTGTCAAGTGGGGAAAACGAAAAAAGGGAGCGGCGCTGTTTCCAGTCCGCCCCCTGAGGGAGGTCTTTACTTCACCAGCCCGATGTCCTTCAGGATGCCCCGCGTCCGGTTGGCCTCCACCTTGAGGTACACGTCGAACCGGCTGCCGCTCATGTACAGGTCCGTCCACTTGCGGGTGGCGAGGGTGTCTTTCCAGGCCTTGCTGGCGTGCATCTTGTCGAGCGCCGCGACGAGGGCCGCTTTTTCGGAGGCGCTGATGCCGGGAGGGGCCACGATGCCGCGCCAGTTGGCGAGGGTCACGTCCAGGCCCTGCTCTTTGAAGGTGGGGACGGGAATCCCAGGCTGACGCTTGGGCGCGCTGATCCCGATGGCGCGCAGCTTCCCGGCCTTGATCTGCGCCTCGAACTCGCCGTACCCCGCGACGCCCGCCGCCACCTGGTTGCCCAGCACGGCGGCCAGCGTTTCGCCGCCCCCACTGAAGGGCACGTAGTTCATCTTCTTGGGATCCACGCCCGCCGCCTGGGCAAGCAGGCCGACGAGCATGTGGTCCGTGCCGCCCGCGCTGCCGCCCGCAAAGGCCACGCCGCCCGGGTTTGCCTTCCAGGCCGCTGCGAGGTCTTTTACGCTCTTGTAGGGACTGGAGGCAGGTACGACGACGACCTCATATTCGCCGGTCAGGCGGGCGATGGGAGTCACGCGCGAGAGGTCCACCTTGCTGCTGTTCGTCTGGATGGCTCCCACCATCACCAGGCCCATCGTCATCAGCAGGTTGCCCTCGCCCTTGGCGTTGTACAGCTGTGCCAGGCCGATGGTGCCGCCCGCACCGGGTACGTTGAACACCTGGACGGGTTTGGCGATGCTCTCGTCTTGCAACACCGACTGGATGGCCCGGCTGGTCTGGTCCCAGCCGCCGCCGGGGCTGGCCGGGGCCATGATCCTGAGGTTGTTCAGCCCCTGGGCGGTGGCAAGGGGCGCGAGGGCGGTGACGAGGGCGAGGGACAGCACTTGCTTGAGCAGGACGTTCTTCATGGGGACTCCTCCGGGTGGGCCGTCAGCACGGCCGCAGGAACTGGGTTGTCAGAACTGCCTCACCTTAGCCGCGTCTTCGCCTGTATACAAGGCTTTTTTCTCGTAACACACGGACTTTTCGCGATCTTTATTTACAGCGCTGAACGCAATGCACGTAACCTCCTGCGCCCCACTGTCCCGCCTACAATGGCTCCACACCCATGTCGCCCCCACCGCGTCCCCGTCCGGCTCCGGTTCGTGAGCGCCTGCCCCGCAGAGGGTTGCAGTTCCGTCTGGTGCGGCTGCACCTGCTGGTGCTCTGCGCGATGACGTTGGCGCTCGCGGGCGTGCAGACGGTGCAGCTGTACGGGCAGGCCCGCGAACGGCTGGGCGAGCGGGCGATCACGGTCAGCCGCCTGGTGGCCCAGTTGCCCTACGTGGTGGTGGGCGCGGCGGCGGGGCGGCAGAACCGCGCGCTCAACGCGGAGGTGGAGGTGCTGCGGGCGCAGGCGGGGGCCGACTTTATCGTGGTGGGCGACCGCCGGGGCATTCGGCTGGCGCACCCGGTGCCCGGGCGGTTGGGGCAGCCGATGGAGGGTGGAGACAATGTCGGGCCCCTGGCGGGCCGCGAGATCGTCTCCGTGGCGCGGGGCAGCCTGGGGCTGAGCGTGCGGGGCAAGGTGCCGGTCCAGCAGGGGGGACGGGTGGTCGGCGTGGTCAGTACGGGTTACCTCATGCCGCAGGTCTGGCACCTCGTGGCCGAGGCCCTGCTGAGCCTGACGCCCTGGTTTGTGCTGGCGCTGGGGTTGGGCACGGTGGGGGCGGTTTGGGCTGCCCGGCGACTGCGGGCCGAGATTCTGAACCTGGAACCCGAACAGATCGCGGCCCTGGTGGGGCAGCACCGCGCGGTGCTCGCGGCCCTGCGTGAGGGCGTGATCGCGGTGGACGGGCAGGAGTGCGTGACCCTGGTGAGCGCCCGTGCCGCCGACGCGCTCTTGGACGTCCCGGTCCCGACGCCTCTGGAAGACGTCTGGCCGGAACTGTCCGCGCACCTGCAGGCCACGGGCCTCTTGCGGCAGCAGAACGTGGAGCTGACCCTGGGCGGAGAGCCGGTACTCGTGAACATCGAGCCGCTGGAGAACGGTGGGTTCGTGGCCAGCTTCCGGGACCGGGCCGAGGCGCTGGCCCTGGCCGACGAACTGACCCACGCGCGCGGTTTCGTGGATGTGCTGCGCGCCCAGACACACGAGTACCAGAACCGCCTGCACGTGCTGTCGGGACTGCTGCAACTGGGCCGGCCCGAGGAGGCGTTGCGGGTGCTGGATGCCGAGATCGAACAGGGCGCGCAGTTCCGGGGACTGCTGCGCGACGTGCAGGTGCCCCGGCTGGTGGCGTTGCTGGCAGGCAAGCGCGAGCGTGCGCAGGAGCTCGGGATTGCCTTCCGGGTCGTGCCCGAAAGCAGCCTTTCCGCGGTGTGGGAGCGTCACGCCGACACGCTGGTGACGGCGGTGGGCAACCTTACGGAAAATGCCTTCGAGGCGCTGGCCGGTCGGCCCGGAACGGTGACCGTCCTGATCGGCGAGGACCCCGAGGGCGTGCAGATCGAGGTGGAAGACAGCGGCCCCGGCGTGTCCCCGGAAGTCGCTGCCCGGCTGTTTACCCGGGGGGCCAGCAGCAAGGGTGAAGGTCGGGGCTATGGCCTGGCGGGCGTCTGTGCGCGTGTGCAGGCCCTGGGGGGCGAGATCCGGCAGGCACGCCGAAGAGACCGGACGGTCTTTCAGGTCAACCTTCCGGCCCTCGCGCCCTTTCCGGCGCCGCTTGAGGTTCCATCCGTGGAGCAGGCGTGAGCCGCGTGCGTGTGTTGCTCGTCGAGGATGACCTGCGGGTCGCCCGGGTCAACCGCGAGCTGCTGGAGCGTGACCCCGACGTGCATGTGGTGGGCAGCGCCGCCACCCTGGCGCAGGGAGACGCCCTCGTGCAGGTGCTGGTCCCCGATCTGGTGCTGCTGGACGTGCATCTGCCCGACGGCAGCGGTCTGGTCTTGCTGCGGCACTGGCGCTCGCAAGGACGGACGACGGACGTGGCCCTGATTACCGCCGCCGACGACGAGGCCAGCGTGCGGACGGCGCTCGCGCAGGGGGCCTTCGACTACCTCATCAAGCCCTTCACGGGGGCCCGCCTGGCCGAGGTCATTGCCCGCCACCGCGCCCGGCGTACTCCGCGGGGCACGCTGGATCAGGCACATCTGGACCGGTTGCTGGGCGTGGGAGGCGCTTCGCCGGAGACGCTGCCGCGCGGCATCGACGCCCATACGCTCGAACGGGTGGCGGGAGTGCTGGAGGGCGCGGGCCAGGCCCTCAGCGCCGAGGAAGTCGGGGACCGCGTGCACCTGTCGCGCGTGACGGCGTGGCGCTACCTCGAACATCTGGTTCGGACGGGGCGGGCCAGCCTGGATCACCAGTACGGCCTGGCCGGACGGCCCGCCAAGCTGTACCGGGCGCAGGCGGGAAACGCTGCTCAAGATACGCCACAGCCCGAGGACTGAGGGCCGCTCTGGTCGCGCTGTCGCCCCTCCGTCGGGCGGACCCAGCCGGGGGTCCCGGCCAAACCTGAGGGCCGGGTGAAGGAGCGCCGCCCCGGGGCCGGGACGCACGGCCGGGTGCGGGTACGGTGCCCTCTGCGCCGCCTCTTCCCCTTCCAAAGGCCCCGTTCAAACGCGCCTTTGAGGTGGGCTTGGCATGAATTTCAGGGTCACTGGCCTGCCACGGTTTCAGTTTGCCTCCACCGGCATCTTCCACTTCTTCTCCGCGTCGCTGACGGTGGGCCTCGCCTTTTGCGGTGATGAAGACCTTCACCGGCGCGCGGCGGGGGCGCGGGCGTCCTCCAGGCAGGTGTCCAACTCTTCTGGCCACCTGTTCCTGATCAACGTCGCGGAGGGTGTGGTTACCGGCATCGTGCAGGAGTTTCAGTTCGGCATGAACTGGTAGCGGGTACTCCACCGTTCGTGGGAAACATCTTCGGCCTGCCGCTCACGCTGGGGGTGCGGATGGCCTTCTTTCTGGGAAGCACCTTTATCGCGCTGCGGTGGTCTGGCAAAGACCGCATCCAGCCCTGGATGCGTCTGGGCAGCGTCGGGCGCGTGTCGCCATCACGGCGCAAATCAGCACCTTCTGGACCGTGCTGGCAAACGCCTGAATGCGCCACCCCGCCGGCAACAAGGCGGGCGTGGGCTTCGGTAGGGCCGCGTTCAATTGCGAGGCGTGGCTGCCCTTCACGTTGCAGGCTCGGCTTTCGCGCTGTTGCTGTGGGCAGTGGAGCGCCGCTCGCCAAACGAGGCCGTTCTCCTCGTCACCCACGAACCCGGGATACTTGGGACCTCGGCGGCAGGAGAGCTTCCCAGTCAGGAATATGGGAAGGATGGAGAAAGGGTGACGCTCCGTTCTCGCTCCCGTGAAGAAGGCTTCACCCCATCCTGACCCCCGCCCCCTACACTGGTCCTCCGATGCGCGCTCCGCTGCCCTGTGCCCTTCTCGCCGTGCCCCTGCTGCTCGCGGGATGTATCCCTGCGGCGGCGGTGCCCACGCATACTGCGGCCCTGGATTTCGGCGGCTCCGCTCCCGACGTGGTGATCTTCGCCATGTCGGGCCGCTGCGGTACCGGCTGCGCCGCGCCGCGCGACAACTGGGACTACCTGACGGCGCGCGGTACGGTAGACCGGTTGGCAGACGTGTTCGCGGCGGCGGGCTACCGGGTGGAGGCCGCTGGGTACGCCTCCAACGCGGCCCCCGCCTTCTCCTCGCGACTGACCCATACACCCCAGCGGGGCTACGCCGCCCTGGAAGCCGACTACGCCCGGCTTCAGACGGCCTGGCCCGGGCAGCCACGCCCACGGGTTGTGCTGCTCGGCCACTCGCAGGGGGTGGCGTGGCTGCACCACCTCGCGAGGGTCACGCCCGAGCAGCCCGTCGCCCTGCAGATTGACCTGGACGGCATCTGCGCGGCGTGGGTTTCGGACCACGGGGCCGCGCTCGCCTCCTGGCCGCAGGACCCGGCCCGGCCCTCACCGCTGGAGGCGTGCAGCCTCTTCCGACTGGGCAGCCGCACCCTGCGGGGCAAGGACATCGTGTGGCCCAACGTCGCCCGCAATCTGGAAGTGCAGAGCAAGCGCCTGCCCTCACTTACAGGCGCGGGGGGCGGTTTCGCGTTCAACTACCTGTTCGAGGTTACGCCCAATGCGCGGGTGGACGGCAGCGTCGCGGGTACCGAGCGTTTCGTCTCGGCCCGCGAGGACCACAGCGCCGTCTCGTATCCGAACAGCGACTCCCTGCGTTGGGTCAGCGAGCACGTCACCGAACTCACGGTGGACTGGAAGCGCGCGGACCTCGCGCGTCTGGCCTCCTTCTCCTCCTCAGCCACTGTTCGGTAGGGAGGCCAGCCAGTCTGCCGCCGCCCGGGCACCCAGCAGCTGCGCACCCCGCTCAGGTGGAAACCACGCCAGCAGCGCGAGCAGGTCGGCCCTATGGTGCCCGTTCAGGTCACCGAAAATCACCTTGTGGTCCCCATCGGCGAGTTGAAGCAGGCCCTTTGGCTCTGCGGTCACCCGTTGTCCCACCGCGAGTGGCGTGCCCAGCCACACTCCGTCCACCTCGGAGCCGTCGGCGGGGTTGAGCCGCCCCGGCAAGCAGCCGTAGTTGACGGGCGAGGGCCAGGGCTCCGTGCGGTACGGCACCACCTCGCCTCCCTCCTCAGCGCCCACCCACCGAAAGCGTTCCAGCGTGCCGCGCGTCCACTCCACGATGCCTTCGATCGCGCCTTCGGCAAGCTGTTCCCCGCTGCTCACGGTTGCACCTCGTACAGCTCCACCTGACGCAAGACCGTCCCGCCAAATGACAGAACCGCCCGGTACGCGCCCTTTTCAGGGGCGTCCAGCCGGAAGGTGGCGCCGCGTTGCCCGGCGTCGAGGTAGACGCTGTCGCGCCCGAGTTCGCGCGCGCTGTCGAACCACACGGCGCTGAGATACCCAGGCTCGAAGCGGCCCTCCACCTGGGCTTTCAGCACCAGCGTCCCGCTCTCCCGCACCAGGGTGGCCGAAGTGACCCGGGTGGGTAGCGTGACCTGGACGGGTTTCGGGATCAGCGGCACGTAGTTGTAGCGGCACCCACCCAGGCTGGGCGCGAGCAGACCCGCAAGCAGCAGCACTCGGGCGGGGAGGGAAGGAGCGGGCATACCGGCATTGTAGAAAGCCGCGGTGAGGGAAAGACGAGCCCGCCACTACACGCCCGTCGCCACCACCGCCCCCAGCAGCGCCACCGGGGCCGTCTCCGCCCGCAGAATGCGCGGCCCGAGCGTGATGGCGACGGCCCCCCTTGAAATCAATGTGGAAACTTCGGCGTCGGCCAGCCCCCCTTCAGGACCGGTCAGAACCGTAACGGGCACGTCCCACGCCAGGTGCTCCGTGATCCGCTTCTGGCTGCCCGGCTGCGCGACGAACAACTGGCCCTCCCAGGAATAGCCCGCCAGCGGCAACGGGGCCAACACCTCAGGGGTTACCGCACGGCGCGACTGCTTGCTGGCTTCCTCGGCCACCCGGCGTAGACGCAGCAGCTTTTGCGTGCCGATCTCGCGGGCATCGGCGTGCTGGGTGACCAGCAGCTGTACCCGCGCCACCCCGAGTTCCGTGGCCGCCCGCACCACGTCGCTGAGCTTGTCTCCCTTGAGGAGCGCCACCGCCAGCGTCAGGGGCTGTGGCGTCTCGGCGGCTCCGGTTAAAGGTGTGCCCAGGGTCACCACGGCGCGGACTTCCTCCAGCACCGTGAGGGTGGCCTCGGCCTCGGCCCCGCGCCCATCGAACACGTGCAGGGCGTCGCCCGGTCTCAACCGCAGCACCTGCAGGTGCCGGACCTCGCGCGGTCCCAGCACGATCTCGGGCGTCAGTGCCTCCACACGGACCCGGTGAGTGGCCACGGCCCTTACTCCAGTGGCGCGCGGGCCGTGACCAGTGCCCACTCGCCGTCTTGCGTCTCCACCACGTCCACGAAGCCCTCGCGCGCCAGGGCTTCGCGTACCAGCGGCAGTTTGACCGTCAGGATGCCCGTCAGTACCAGTGGCCCCCCGGGCAAGAGGTGCGCCAGGTACTCCCCGGCCAGCAGGTCGTGCAGCTCGGCGTAGAGGTTCGCAACCACCACGTCGTACGCCTCCACGCCTTCACCCGGAAAGGTCAGGGCGTCCAGGCCCAACGTGCCTTCCTCGAAACGGACCTGCCCGGCGTCTACCCCATTGATTTGCGCGTTCTCACGCGCAATCGGGATGGTGATGGGGTCGATGTCCACCCCAAAGGCGAAGCGCGCGCCCAGCAGCGCCGCCGCGATGGCGAGCACGCCGCTGCCCGTTCCCACGTCCAGCACGCGCGCGCCCGTGCCGCCTGGCCCCCGCGTTTCCAGTCCCAGCGCCGAGAGGGCTTCCACCGCCAGCCGCGTGGTGGCGTGGTGCCCGGTGCCAAAGGCCATGCCGGGCTCGATGACCAGCGGTAACTGCCCGCCTTCGACCTCGCCGCGCAGCCAGGGGGCGACGATGGTCACGCCGCCCGCGCGCACCGGGCGCAACGTCCGCTTGAACTCCGCCATCCAGTCCTGATCGGCTTCCTCGCGCCACTCGCCGTCCGCCACCTCGGCGGGCAGGTCTGTAGGGGCTTCAAAGTAGGCGCGGATCATGCCTGCCCGCTCCTCCAATCCGGTGGCTCCGGCCCCCCACAGCAGGTCGAGGTCGGCTTCACGGGTTTCCAGGGTGCCAGGCAGGTGGTACACGAGCATGGGGGAGAGTGTAGGGCACGCGGGAAGGAGAGGGCCGCCCGCCCCCTCTGCCTAACTCCTGACCCCTGACCCCTCACGCCTCCCTCCTATACTTCCCCCCATGAAACTCGCCATCGTCGGCGTCGGGAAACTCGGCCTTGCCCTGCTGGAGGGCGTCACCGCGCGCGGCGTGATTCCCGCGTCCGAAATTGGCCTCTTTGATGCCAATCGGGAACGCGCCGCCGAACTCGCCGCGCGCACCGGTGCGCGCGTGATCGGCGTGACGGACCTCAGAACCGCCGGGCACGTTCTCGTCAGCGTGCAGCCGCGCGTCTTTCCCGAGATCAGTGAGTGGCTGGCCCAGGAGAACGTGGGGTACATCAGCACCATGGCGGGCGTGAGTACCGGCAGCCTGACCCGCCGCCTCGGGACCAAGCGCGTGGTGCGCGTGATGCCCAACCTCGCCGCCACCATCGGCCACAGCCAGACGGCAATCACCGGACCGCGCGAGGCGGTGGAGGCCGGGGACCTCGACTTTGCCCGGCAGCTGTTTGGTGCGGTGGGGAACGTCTACGAGCTGTCCGAACACCTGTTCAACGCCTTTACAGGCATGAGTGCCTCGGGCCCCGCCTACGCCGCCGTGGTGGCTGAGGCCCTGGCCGACGGCGGCGTCCGTATGGGCCTGCCGCGCGCGCTGGCCCACGAGCTGGCCGCCAAACTGCTCGTCGCCAGCGGTGAACTGCTTCAGCAGCGTGCCCACCCCGGACTCCTCAAGGACGAAGTTGCCAGCCCTGGCGGCACCACCATCGCGGGGTTGGAGGTGCTGGAGACGGCGGGCGTGCGGGGCGCGTTTATCAAGGCCGTGGTGGCGGCCACCAAGCGCGGAACGGAACTGGGCCGGGATCAGGAGTAGGAAAGAGGGTCGGGGTTCCCGTACCACGGCGAGGTGGCCCAGCGGCCATCTGGAGCAGTCGGGCGTGTCCCTGGGCCTGGGGGCCGTTCCTGCCAACCGCAAAAGGGGCGGCCCTTCCCCAGAAGTGGGGAAAAGCCGCCCGCCCAATGGGGTTACCAGCCGACCCGGACAATCAGGCCCTTGGGATCGCCCACCTCCAGGTAGGAGGCCTGCTGGTTGTAGTCGTCGTAGGCAAAGCCGTAGGCCAGGCCACCGATGCCGTGCTTGTGCCAGAACTGCGCGTAGTAATTCGCGGGCGCGGCCAGGTAGTACTGCGAGGGCGTGTTCCAGGCGGCCGTGTTCTGATAGACGTGGCGGTTGAGGCCCGCGCACGCGCCCGAGGTTTCGGCCAGTGGGCCGTTGCACAGCAGCACGTTCTGGGTGGTGGGCTTGGTCGCGCCCGTCCACACCGCGTTCACGTAGCTGTCGAAGTAGTTGCCCTGTGGGCCACCTGCCCGGAATTCACCGAAGAGGGGAGCCACGATGCGGTAGGGGGCCTGGACGGTGGCCAGGTGCGCGAAGTTGGTGGGCACCTCCACCTTGAAGGCGCTGAAGATTCCGGCGCGGGTCTCATTCTCCGGTTCGCCCACGGTGCGGTCGTAGTTCCCCGCCTTGTTCACCAGGCGGTGCTGCACGGGAAAGCCGAAGGCGTCTACGCGGGTGGTGTTGCCGTGGTACCCGGTGGCGTCTACCGTAAATTCCACAAAGTCGAAATAGATGTCGCGGTTGGGGTCGGTGGCATTGTTGACGTCCGGTCCCGCGAAGCCCGTGTCGAAGGTCTTGATGTAACAGGGCGTGCCCACGCACAGGAACATACGGCCCGAAGTGATGCGCGGCATGCTGACCCAGGCGGCGTCGCTGATGCGGTTGTAGATGTTGGCGTAGTTGACGCCGTTCTTGGTCAGGTGGCCGGTGGCGTCGTTGAGGGCCGTCGAGACGGGTTGCAGGTTGCCCGCGCGGTCCAGGTAACTCCAGCGTCCGTTGGCCGGATTGATGCCCAGCACGCCCCAGTAGATCTGCGAGTCGGCGTAGGCCCCGTTCGTGCCGTTCATAACCTTCAGGGACATCACGCCGCTGCCAGTGGGCGCGGGAACCGAGGACGCCGCAATGGAGCCGATGGAGCCCGTGCTGCTGGTCTTGACGATCCGGAACGACGAGGCGATGTCGTTGAAGTCGCTGCCGACGAAAGACACGTCGCCCGTGAAGGTCTTGGAGGTGCCGCCGTAGTTGACGTCGTTGTACATCACGACCTGATAGCCGCTCTGGACCTTCAGCGAGCTGATCTTGTCGTTGTAATCCGCGCCCACGTAGCCGCTGTCGCTGCTCGCGCAGAACGAGGTTCCCGTGTAATTGCCGTCGGTGTAGAAGCAGGCCAGGCCACTGCTGCTGCCCACCGTGTAGGAATACGCCACCGAATCGTAGGCGGCGGTGCCGTTGTTGTAGGTGAAGCTGTACTTGATGACGTTCCCGGTCCCGACTGTCTGCTTCTGCTCGTAGCGGCCGGTGGCGCTGTTATACGTCATGCGGACGTTCTGCTGCGCGCCGGCGTTGACCGTGTAGTGAATGTCCACCCAGGTCGTATTGACGTTCGACTTGAACCAAATCGTCGCTGTGGAGCCCGAAACGTCCACGCCATTGGTGTAGTCGGTGGCCGCTGCGTGAAGCCCAGCGGAAGCCACCTGGGGCGTTCCCTGCCCGCAGGCTGCCAGAGAGAGGGAAAGTGCACTGAGAACGACGAAACGCCAGGACATTTTCATGGGGCACCCTTTGCGGGACAGCAAAAGGCACGCCCACACCGCTGCGCTCCTGCTTCCCGGCTGTCTTTTGAAGTGGAGTGACCATACCAATTTCTGAAAACGCTTACAACAGCTCGGCGTGTCAATTCGATACTCCTCCATCTTTTCCGCGTTGAAATCGGCTTTTTTGCAACATTTGCCAAAAGTTAATGAAAACGTTTCCTTTTGGTCCTGTACAACGTGGATCGGACGGACGGCTGAAGGGGAGGCGGCCAGAGGGGAACAGCCCTGCGGGATCCGGTGTGGGCTGGTACAGTCCTGGACGTGCCCGGTCCCGAAGTCCTGCTTTACGGCCTCCCGCTCGCCTTTCTCGCCGGGTTTATCGACGCGGTGGCGGGAGGCGGGGGGACCATCACGCTGCCTGCGCTGTTTTTCATGGGTCTGTCTCCTGCCCACGCCGTCGCCACCAACAAGTTGCTCGCCATCTTCGGCTCGGGCAGCGCCACCTTCCAGTACTGGCGCAAGGGGCACGTCGAGCGCTCCCTCGTGCAGCGGCTGATTCCACTGGCCTTGATCGGCAGCGCTCTGGGCGCGTACCTGGTGCATTTCGTGGACCCGGACGCTTTTCGCACGCTGGTGGCTGTGGTCATCCTTGGCGTGGGGGCGTTGGTCCTTGCCAACAAGCGCTTTGGCCTGGAGGACCGCTATCCCGGCCTCACCGCCCGCACGCTGGCCCTCACGCTGCCCGGCGCGTTTATTATCGGCGTGTATGACGGCTTTCTGGGGCCGGGCACGGGTACTTTCCTGATGTTCCTGTTTACGCTGGTGGGCTTTAACCTCGTGCGGGCCAGCGGCAACGCGCGCACCATCAACTTCGCCACCAACCTCGGCGCCTTCCTGTTCTTCCTGCTGGGTGGGCAGATGGTGTGGTGGATCGGCCTGCCGATGGGGCTGGCGAACGCTGCCGGGGCGACGCTGGGCGCGCGAATGGCGATGCTGCGCGGCAGCGGTTTCGTAAAGGTGATGTACGGGATAATCGTGGTGCTGGTGGCCGCGCGGCTGCTGCTGAAGTGAGGGCGGACCGTGCCTGATCGCCCCCTCCGTCTCACCTGCGCGAGGCAGAATCGGCGCATGACTTCTCCCCAGCCAGACGGACAGACTGAGCAGGCAATTCTCGCGGGTGGATGCTTCTGGTGTACCGAGGCCGTAATGAAGGATGTGCGCGGCGTAGCGCGGGTCGAAAGCGGCTACATCGGCGGGCAGACCTCCAACCCGGATTACGAGAGCGTGTGCGGCGGACGCACCGGACACGCCGAGGCCGTGCGCGTGACCTTCGATCCGGCGCAGGTGTCTTTCCGCGACCTGCTGACGCTGTTTTTCGCCACCCATGACCCCACCACCCTCAACCGGCAGGGTGCAGACGTGGGCACCCAGTACCGCAGCGCGGTGTTTCCCCAGTCGCCCGAGCAGGAGCAGATCACGCGTGAGGTCATCGCTGAGCTCACCGCGGGCGACGTGTTCGGGCGGCCCATCGTCACCTCCATCGAGGCGAACAGCTCCTTTTACGTCGCTGAGGCGTACCACCAGGACTACTACGCCCGCAATCCGCGCCAGGGCTACTGCATGGCCGTGATCGCGCCCAAGGTCAGCAAGTTGCGCAAGGAGTACGGAGACCGGCTCCGGGCATAGTTCGGAGAGGCCCACTTCCCCCACTTCCCCTGCCAGCTTCACAGTGACGGTGGGGGAAGCGGGCCTATACTGCCCGATATGGCCAAAGCAGGTGGAAGTCCCGAGATGAACCGGTTGCACGACTTGTGGCTGGAGTTCGAGGAGGGGCTTCGGGAGTCGGGCATCACGGAAGAACAGTTCGCTGCCCTGCTGAACCGGGCGTACCGCTACCGCGAGGAGGCCGTGGCGTACCGGCTCTCGGCCGTCAGCCGCACCGAGGAACTCAAGTTGCAGCTGCGGCACTGCTCGTACCGCTCGCTGCGCTACGAGTGGTTCAGCGAGCTGAACGCGGACGAGATCGTCGAGATTCTGCCGTACCTCGTGCCCGCCTCGATGCACTGGGAGGCGCGGGAAGGTGACCCCAGCGGCATCTCGTGGCTGATCCGCTACGTCAATGCTGCTCTGGACGCCCTGCCCCGCGATCAGGCGCGCGAGCTGTACCTTGAGGGCTTCAAGAAGTATCTGCAGGGCTTCGGCTACTACCGCCGTGCCACCCCCGAGGAGCGCCGCAGCATGCTGACGGACTACATGTGGCTGGACCGCCAGCAGATCTACGCCTCGGCCACCGCCCAGGAAAACCGCGACGCCCTGGCGGGCCTGATCCGGCTGCTGCTGGGTGACGAGGCCGTGGGCGTATACCTCGCCGGGCTGGACAGGGCGGGTCACACCCGGATGTGGAGCGTGGAGACGGCCTGAACGCCCTTGCGCGTCTTCACCGCAACCAGGAGGCAGTGGACAGAAGGCCGCCGTGGCTCCCTTTCCTTTGGTCGGTTCCGGAATCGGCCTGACCAAGCCCGAACTCGCGCTGGGAAACCTCGTCAAGGACGTGGTGGTCCTGGGAGCGGGTGGACGCGTCCCGAACACCGAGCGCCTGAGCCCCTCCACCGCGGGAACGCCCCACGGCCGGTTTCTGGTGACGGTGGCGCTCGCCGACGTGGAGTGACGTGGCCGGGGATTGAACGGCCGGAGCTGGCCTTTTTCCCCTTCAGGCTTAGCCTGACCGCGCCGCGCCGCCGTCCATCTTTGCCAGCAGTTCCTCAGTGGCGGCCCGCAGCCGCACCGCCAGCGGATAGTTCAGGTAGCGCTCCAGCGTCGTGCGGTCTGGCTTTTCCGAAAACCACAAGTCGAAGGTGTCCACCACCGTCGGCGCTCCGGCAGGCGCAGCTTCGCGGGTCACGTCGTCGCCCCGGCCCACGTCGCCCGGTTCCAGCACCCGCGCGTAGAAGCCGGGGCGGCGCTCCCGGGCAAAGCGTTTGACAAAGCCGGCGTCGTCCATTCGCGCCCCCAGGGTGCCGCAGGGAATGCGCGCGGCGGTGGCCTCCAGCAGCACCTTGCCAATTCGGAAGCGCTCGCCAATCCCGACGCCTGCCGATTCCAGCCCGCTAACGAGCAGGTTCTCGCCGAAAGTGCCCGGTTCCAGCGTGCGGCCCAGCAGTTCGTTCCAGTGGTCATAGTCCTCGCGGGTATACACGTACACGGCCTGATCCGGCCCGCCGTGGTGCTTGCGGTCATGCACGTGGTCGCCACCGAGTCCGGCCGCCGTCACGCCCACCCGGCCTGGCACCGGGTGCTTGCGAATGCCCGATACGGCCACGCGGTTGCCGACATGCATGGCCGTGGGCTGGCCGATATTTACGCTGATGACCCTCATGCCCTCAGGCTACCAGCCGCGCGGAAAGGGTCAGGAGGGGGGGGCGGCACCTTAAGGCCGCGTCAGACGGTGCCTCCCCTTGCCGAGGTGAGGCCGCGGGCAGCGTACCCTACGCAGAGATGCCCGCCGCCTTCCGTACCCTCGCCTGCGGGCTGACCCTGCTCGCGCTGCTCCTGACCGGAAGGGGCAGCGGAGCCGTGTTTCCGGCGGGCTTTTCCCTCGGCCTCAAGCTGCTTCCACCCGACCTCGCGGCGCTGAATGGGGAAGGGCTGAACCGTTGCCCACCTCCCGCCGCTCCTCTGGACCGGCTGCTGTATGACCGCCTGACGGGCGAGGGCGCGGACTTGAGCTGCGGCAACCGGGTGGAAGGCCTGCTGCACTTTCCACAGGCAGACCCGGCCTACAGCGCGCAGCCCCGGACCCCCCGCGGCGGTTTCGATGCACTTGGCGCAAGACTGCTAAACACGCGGCGCGAACTGCTCATCCAGAACATGCTGTGGGACGACGGCTTCAACGCGCCGGGCGCTGGAATTGCGGAGGCCATCGCCACCCTGCGCCGGGATGTGGCCGAGCATCCCGAGCGGCACCCGGACGGGCTGACTGTCCGTCTCCTGCTGGGCAACTCCATCCGCTTCGGGGCCTTGCTGGACCCCACGGCCAACATCTACAGCGCGGCCCGGCACCTGCTGCTCGCGGGGGTGCCGCTGGTGGGCGACACCGTGCCGGGCTGGCACCTCGAACTCGCCAACTACGCCTATGCCTTTCCGCACAGCCACGTCAAGCTCGTGGTGCAGGACGGCGAGCGGGTGCTGACGGGAGGCTTCAACATCACCTTCCACCATCTGCCGAAAGCGGCACCGGGTGGGCGCGGTGAAGGCATTGCGGACCTGGCGATGGGGGTGGAGGGGCCCGTTGCCCGCCACGCCGTCGCCGCCTTTCACGACGGCTGGGCCCTGAGCCAACTGCTGACCTGCCGGCCCGGCACCACGCCGCAGGACGTTCGGCGCGACTGCTCGCTCACGCAGCCCACGCCCCGACTGTCCGTGCGCTGGGCCTCGCCCACGCTGCCCGCCGGTACGGCCGACGTCTATCCCCTCTACCGCCGCAATGGCCTTACGGACGCCGACGACGCCCTGGCCGCCCTGTTCGGCGCGGCGTCTTCTTCCATCGATGTGATGCAGTCGCAGGTCAGCGGCACCCTGGGCTGCCTGGGCGACGTGGAGGCGTCGCGCGGCTGCCCGCCCGAGCGTCAGCTGCCGGTGTGGCGCGCGGCGGCGCAGGCGGTCCGCGAGCGTGGCGTGACCCTGCGCCTGCTGCTCGACTACGACTCGACCCTCCAGATGGAAACGCTGGCCTTCCTGCGCGGCCTGCGTGCCGAACTCGCGCCGCTGGGCCTGGCCGGCCACGTGCAGGCCCGCTGGTACGGCACCGAGGCCGGGCTCCACACCAAGGCCGCCCTGGTGGACGGGCAGATGCTGGTGGTGGGCAGCCAGAACCTGCACCACTCCTCGTTCGGTCCGCTGGGTTTGGCCGAGTATTCCCTGGCCACCAGCGACGCGGGGGCAGTGAAGGAGTTTGCACAGATGTTCGCCTTCGCGTGGGCGCGGGGGCAGGACGTTCAGGCCCCATGGTGGCTGCCTGCGGAAGCGCCGCGCCAACGGCCTGTTCGGTCCGTCCTTTTCTCACCCCCAGCACTTCTCTTGCCCCGGAGTCAGACCCCTGGCTGAAAGCACGCCTTGGCGAAGTCGTCCACCGCCCGGCACCACGCCTGATGCTGCTCGATCAGCCCCAGGTGGCCAGCGGGCGAGAGCACGACCTCCCGCGCGTGTGGAATGTGGGTGGTCATGAACCGCGACGCCTCGGGCGAGGTGGCCTTGTCGCTGCTCGCGGCCACCACCAGCGCCGGCACCGGCAGGGCGGGCAGGACACCGGCGGCCTCGTAGCGCGTCATCGCGAGCATGCCCCGCGCGACGACGGCCGGATGGGCACGCTGGCCCAGCGAGGTGAAAAAGTTCAGCTGCCCGCGCGTCTCCCGCCCGCCAAATTGCAGAAAGTGGTTGAGAAGGTGGGCGCTGCCGTTGAGCTCTCCCAGCCGGTTCATGACCCACACCAGTGGCCAGAGCGCGGAGGTGAGGAAACACAGCGGACGCAGGACCGGGTTTTGCAGAGGACGAAACAGCCGCGCGCCCCACGCGGTGTTCACCGGATTGGTGAAGGTGGTGTGCGTGAGGACCAGGCCCACCACCTGCGTTCCCAGGCGTTCGGGAAACAGGCGGCAAAACGTCAGGGTGATCATGCCGCCGATGCTGTGGCCGCACAGGAGTGCAGGATGACCTTTCGCCAGGGACAGCACTGCTTCCAGGTCGCGCGCCATATGGGCGAGGTCATCATCGTGCTGCCGGGCCGCCTGGGATTGTCCCAGGCCCGGCAGATCCCACAGCAGCAGTCGGAAGCGGTCTCCGAAGTACCGCTGGGCGTAGAACCACTCGTCGTGGCTCAGGCCCCAGCCGTGGGTGAACACCAGGACGGGCGCGTCCGCTGGACCGTATTCCTCAACGTGCAGCTCCGTTCCGTCTGGCCGGGGCAACCGGTGAACCGTGCCGCCCGTCAGCGGTGCGGGCTCTTCCTCGCCTGCCTGGGGGGGGCGGCCCAGCCAGGGGGCCAGGAGGGGACGCCCCAGCAGCGTCAGGGCCAGCAGCAGCAGACCCCCCACCAGAAAGCGGGGATTGGCGGGCAGGTCCCGCACCCAGTTGTCGTACCACTCCCAGATGAGCCAGCCGCCCGCGCCCAGCAGCGCGAGGGACAGCAGGCCGGTCAGCCAGAACAGGAGCAGGAAGGGGGGAATGGACAAGCGAGCACCTCCGGGGATGGGGACGGTGGGGATACGGCGGAGAACCGCCGGGAAAGGGCCAGAGAATCAACGGTCATGGTAGGGGCTGCCCCGCCCACGGCACCTTGGTGAGAGCTTCAGGCTTGATTTCCGAGAAGCCCGCATGCGCGAAGCCCAGCCGTGGTCCCGCATCCCGGGTCAGGGCAGCCGTCGGCCCGCATTCCGCCAGGGCCCTCTGCGCTAGCCTGCGCCCATGCTCGACCGTCCCCGCCGCCTGCGCCGCACCGCGGGCCTGCGCGCCCTCACGCGCGAGGTCACGCTGGCCCCGCAGCACTTCATCCACCCCATCTTTGTCCACGAGCAGGCGGCGGAGGCGCCCATCGCCACCATGCCGGGCGTCAGCCGCCACTCCGTCGCCGGTGCGGTGGAGCAGGCCCGGCTTGCGGAGCGCCTCGGCATCGTCAGCGTGATCCTCTTCGGGATTCCGGACGAGAAAGACCCCGGGGGCAGCGGAGCCTATGCCGAGGACGGCGTGATTCAGCGCGCGGCGGCGGCGATCAAGGCGGCACTTCCCGAGATGACCGTCATCGCCGATACCTGCTTGTGTGAGTACACCGATCACGGTCACTGCGGCCCACTGTGCCAGACGGCAGACGGGGACTGGACGGTGGACAACGACGCCAGCCTCGACCTGCTCGCCCGGACGGCGGTGTCGCAGGCCCGCGCTGGGGCCGACGTTGTGGCTCCCTCGGCCATGATGGACGGGCAGGTGGCGGCCATCCGTGCGGCGCTGGACGCGGCGGGCTTTTCCCACGTGCCCGTGATGAGCTACGCCGTCAAATACGCGAGCGCCTATTACGGCCCCTTCCGCGACGCGGCGGGCAGCACGCCCAGCGTGGGCAACCGTGCCTCATACCAGATGGACCCGGCGGGCGGGGTGCGCGAGGCCCTGCGCGAGGCCCGGCTGGACGTAGAGCAGGGGGCCGACTACCTGATGGTCAAGCCCGCGCTCGCGTACCTTGATGTCGTGCGCCTGCTGCGCGAGAATTTCGACCTGCCCCTGGTGGCGTACAACGTCAGCGGGGAGTACGCGCTCGTGAAGGCCGCGGCCCAGGCCGGATACATGGACGAGCGCCGCACCGTGCTCGAAACCCTGACCGGGATGCGCCGGGCCGGGGCGGACGCGATCATCACGTATCACGCGCTCGACGCCGCGCGCTGGTTGCGGGAGGGATGATCGCCCGTGACGAGCGAAACGCATCCCATCCGTGTGGACTGGGTGGACACAGCGCTGTGGCCGGGCCGATTAGGCCTGACCTTCGCGCCCGGCAAGAAGGGCCCAAGCGTATTGCAGTGCGGCGTCGTGCATGACCGCGACCTGTCGGCAGACCTCGACCGCCTTGCGCGGGAGGGCGTCACGGTCCTCGCGCCGCTGATCGAGGCCCACGAGTTCGAGTTGCTGGGCATTCCCGAGTACCTCGCGCAGGCCGAGGAACATGGACTGAGCACCGTCCCCTTGCCCATCCCGGACCGCGGTGTGCCGCCCAATGCCCCGGCCTTTGGGGCTTTCGTAGACGAGTTGATGGACCACCTGCTCGACGGACGCGGCGTGGTGGTGCATTGCCGGGGCGGTCTCGGACGCGCAGGGCTCACCGCCGCCTGCCTGCTGACCCAGGCCGGAATGCCCCCCGAACAGGCCGTGGAGCGGGTACGCACCGCCCGTCCCGGAGCCATCGAAACCGCCGACCAGGAGCAGTTCGTTCACGACTTCGCTGCCCGCTGACGCCCAGGAGGCCCCACATGATCACCGTCGCCAACCGCATCTTCGTTGCTCCCGAGTACGCTGAACAGTTCGAGGCCCGCTTTCGTGAGCGCTCCCGGCTCGTGGACGGGATGCCGGGCTTTATTGCCAACCACGTGCTGCGCCCCACCGAGCCCGGCGCACCCTTCGTCGTCCTGACCTTCTGGGAAAGCCGCGAGGCGTTCGGGGCGTGGACCTCTTCCGACGCCTTTCGCCAGGGCCACGCCCGCAGTGGCGCGCTGCCCCGCGAGGCGTTCAGCGGCCCCAACGTCTTGGAAGTCCACGAAGTGGTCCAGAGCAGCGGCACGCCGGTCACGCCGAGCGCGCCCGTCCACTGATCGGCGCTGAGTCCGGCGTGAAGGGGTGTTATCCAGAGTCGTCCTCTGCCGATCAGCGCACGCTCTAGACTGCAGGCATGAGCAGACGTGCCGAGCAGCGTGTTCAGAACAGCAAACCCCTGGGACGTGGGGTGGCCGGCTGCGCCCTGGGGGTGGCGGCCCTGCTGTCTTCCTGCGCGCCCACCCTGACCGCTTCCACGGTCGGCCGGGTGGTCAACACCTCCACGGGTGAGGAGGGCAGCGTCACTTTTGGACCGGGAGCGCTCCGCGCCCGTGCGGGCGATACCCTGGGGAAGAACAACGTGACCGTACAGGTAGGTGGGCGCAGTTATGTGGGGCGCGCGGCCCTGGTGGACACGGCGGTGACGGCCCCGTCCCGGCTCAACTTCAGCGTGGGGATCGGGTTTTCCAGCGGGGCGCCCACCGGCCCTGCGTTGGGACTAGAAACCCGTGCCGGTACTCCGCGCGACACCTCCCCCCGCACCCGGGCGGGCAACCTGATCGTCCGCACCGAGGGGGATGACCCGGCGACGCTGACCTGCACGCTGCAGGTGGACCCCACCGAACACGGCGTCGGCGACTGTATGGGCAGCAACGGCGCGCGCTACGTCATGCAGTTCTGAGGCAGGAGCCGGTACGCCCCACCAGCGTCTGCCTGTGCGGCGGGGTACGCTTTCTCGAGGCGTTCGGCGCTGCGGGCTGCACTGCAAAACGCCGGACGCATTGTCCTGCGCGTGGGCAGCCTCCGCCAGCGCGATGAGGACGTCCTGACGCACCTGCCCGGCGCCGAGCGGGCCGCCTCGCCGAACGCCGCCGCAAGACCGATTTGGCCGGCGCGGTGCGCGCGATCAACGTGGGCGGCTCCACTCGCTTTGCAACCGAGTACGCCCGGGGCGGGGCAAGCCCGTGCGCTGGCTGGAACCCCCGACATAAAAGTCAGGGCGGAGGTTGCGGCGCCTCCGCCCCTGACGGCCCATTGCCGAAAGCTCGCTGCGCTCTACGACTGCTGGTACAGCACCGCGCGCTTGACTTCCTCGATAATCGTGGTAATCGGGATGTCGCGCGGGCAGGCTTCCGTACAGTTGTAGGCGGTGCGGCAGCGCCACACGCCGGTGTTCTGGTTCATGATGTTCAGGCGCTGGTTGGTGGCCTGGTCGCGGCTGTCGAAGATGAAGCGGTGCGCCTGCACGATGGCCGCCGGGCCCAGGTACGAGCCGTTGACCCAAAAGATCGGGCAGGAGGTCGTGCAGCACGCGCACAGGATGCAGTTGCTGGAGTGCTGCATGCGGTCGGCCAGCTCAGGCGATTGGAGCCGCTCGCCCGCGGGCTCGGGGTCCTCGTTGATGAAGTAGGGCATGATCGCCTTGTAGGAGTCGAAAAAGGGCTCCATGTCGACGAGCAGGTCCTTTTCCACCTTCAGGCCGCGAATGGGTTCCACCGTCAGCGTGCCGCCGTTTTTCACCACGTCGCGCAGCAACGTCTTGCAGGCCAGGCGATTGCGACCGCCGATCAGCATGGCGTCGCTGCCGCAGATGCCGTGGCCGCACGAACGGCGGAAGGTGAGCGTGGGGTCCAAGTACCATTTCACCTGGTTGAGCACGTCCAGCACGCGGTCTGAGGGCTGGGCGTCCAGAGCGAAGGTCTGCCAGTGGGCCTTCTTGTCCTGCTCGGGGTTGAAGCGCAAGATCTTGACGTTGACCCGTATGGGCGGATCGGTGGACAGGTTCTGGGTGATGTGCTGTTCAGCCATGTCTTTTCCTCTGGAGCGGGGGAAGGCGGGGCGTGAGCGAAACGCCTTTCCCTCACGCTCCGCTCAGTACACGCGCGGCTTGGGCTCGAAGGCGTGGGTGTAGCCCTTGAGGACCACGTCCTTGTAGCCGATGACCACGTCGCCGGGGCGGTTCAGGTTCTTGTAGGCCATGGTGTGCTTGAGCCAGTTCGCGTCGTCGCGCTCGGCGTGGTCCTCGCGGTCGTGCGCGCCGCGCGACTCCTTGCGGTTCAAGGCGCTGGCGGTCATGGCCTCGGCACAGTCGAGCATAAAGCCGAGTTCCATCGCCTCCATCAGCTCACTGTTGTAGCGCACGCTGGGGTCAGACACGCCGACCTTGGCGTAGCGTTCCTTGAGGTCCTTGATGATCTCAACCTGTTTTTCCATGTCCGGACCGTTGCGAAAGATGCCGACGTTGTTCATCATCGACTCCTGCAGCTCCTTACGGATCACGGCGGCGTTTTCCTTGCCGCTGGCGTCTTTCAGGTTCGCGAACAACTCCAGCGAATCGGCCTCGGGGCGCGCGGGCATGTCGGGATACGCCACCTGCCGGGCGTACGCAGCGGCGGCGATTCCGGCGCGGCGGCCGAAGACCACCAGATCGCCCAGCGAGTTGGTGCCCAGGCGGTTGGCGCCGTGCAGCGACACGCACGCCTGCTCGCCCGCCGCGTAGAGCCCTTCTACGCTGGTGCCCGCGCCGTCGGCGAGGCACAGGCCGTTGATATCGGTGGGAATCCCGCCCATGGCGTAGTGCGCCGTGGGCTGAATCGCCACGAGGTCCTTCACCGGGTCCTGGCCCAGGTAGGTCCTGGCCAGGTCCGTGATCTCGGCCAGTTTGACCTCGATCACTTCGCGCGGCAGGTGCGTGAGGTCAATGTGTACGGCGTCCCCATCGCGGCCCACACCCCGGCCCTCGCGGATCTCGGTGATGATGGAGCGCGAGACGATATCGCGCGGCGCGAGGTCCTTGATCGTCGGCGCATACCGCTCCATGAAGCGCTCCCCGGAGTTGTTGCGCAGGATGCCGCCCTCACCCCGAATGCCTTCGGTGACCAGGATTCCCAGCTTGGCGAGGCCAGTGGGGTGGAACTGGTAAAACTCCATGTCCTCCAGTGGCAGGCCCTTGCGGTAGTAGATGCTCATCAGGTCGCCCGTCAGCGTCAGCGCGTTCGAGGTGATCTTGAAGATGCGTCCGTACCCGCCTGCTGCCAGGATGACGGCCTTGGCGTGGAAGGTGTGGATCTCGCCCGAGGCCAGGTGATAGGCCACCACGCCGCAGCAGCGCCCATTCTCGATGATCAGGTCCGTGACGTGAAACTCGTTGTAGAAGGTGGTTCCGGCCTTCACGTTCTGCTGGTAGAGCGTTTGCAGAATCATGTGTCCGGTGCGGTCCTGCGCGTAGCAGCTGCGCTCCACGGCCGCCTTGCCGAACTCGCGCGTGTGACCGCCGAACTTGCGCTGGGCGATCTTGCCTTCCGGCGTGCGCGAGAAGGGGAGGCCCATGTGCTCGAGCTCGTACACGGCCTCGATGATGTCCTTGGCGAAAATCTCCGCTGCGTCCTGGTCGGTCAGGTAATCGCCACCCTTGATGGTGTCGAACATATGCCATTCCCAGTGGTCCTCGGCGACGTTGCCGAGCGCCGCGCCGATGCCTCCCTGGGCGGCCCCCGTGTGCGAGCGGGTGGGGTAGAGTTTGGAGATGCAGGCGACAGACACGTTGCCCTTGGCCGCGTACAGGGCGGCCATCAGGCCCGCGCCGCCCGCGCCGACCACCAGTACGTCATAACGATGGTGCATTTGAGCTAGACCCGTCCTTTTAAATGGAAAACAGCCCGACGGTGCCGAGCGTAAAAATCACGGCGCAGACGGTGTAGAAGATGCCTTTGACCCAGGCGCGGTTGGGGCGCGAGCGCACATAGTCCTCGATGGAGTAGCGCGCGCCGTTCATGCCGTGCAGCAGCGACAGACCCAGGATCAGCCAGTCGTAGAACTTCCAGGCCGGGTTTTGCAGCTTGTTGACGACCGCCGTGTAGGTGGCGTCGGCCTCGCTGACCTGAATGAAGGTCATGTAGATGTGGCCCAGAATCAGGAACACCAGGATCAACCCGCTGACGCGCATGAAGATCCACCAGTTCAGCTCGGCGTTGGAGTGCGACTGCTGCCGGGCATCCGTGAGGGTGCGGGCGCGGATCATCCCTCGCCTCCCAACATGCGGCGAATGACCACGAACGCGGTGCCGGCCGTGGCTGCCACGGTCAGGCCCATCACGACGTACCACATCTGGCGCTGGTAAGCCACGCCACGCCCGGTAAAGTCCATCATGATGATGCGCAGGCCGTTGAAGGAGTGGTACACCACTCCCGCCGTGATGGCAATCAGGCCCAGGCTGAAAATCGGCAGCTCATAGGTGCGGTGAACCGCCATATAGGCCTTCTCTCCAAAGACGAACAGGCTGATGCTGATAACGTGAATCAGCAGGTAGGCCAGAATGGCCAGCCCCGACAGACGGTGAAGCAAGAAGGCCCACTGCCCTTCTCTTCCTCGGTACATTCCCTCTTCCTCCTCGTGTGACTCGTGCCTCGCGCCGCTCCATATCACCCCTCTCGCGGGGGAGGGAGGCGGTGTGCTTCGCCGTGTGGGTGTGGCCGCAGGCCCCCTGAACAGACAGCCCACAAGATACCACCCGGGGCCGCTTCTCTTCCCCGGCAGCTGTCCCGCTCCGGGGGCCGGGCCTGCCCCGCCGTCAACGCCTTCCTGACGAAAGTCCCCGTGGCGCTTCACCTCACTTCGCGCTAGGGTGGCAGGCATGACGCGGCCAGACGGGCCTCCACCCGCCATCCATCCTCCCACCGACGCCGAATACGTTCGCAAGCTCGCCCTGGCGATTCTGAGCACCCTGCAGAACAAGGGCCTGCTGACGCCCGACGAGGTGGACGCTATCCTTATCGCTGCCCGCCGCGCGGCGCAGCAGGGGGGCACCCCGCCCGCTGCGCCTGTTGCGGCCCAGCCCACCCCCGCTGCCCGGCCGCCCCTCAAATTTCAGGTCACGGCCCAGCCCTCCGGGGCAGCGCCTGCCGTCGAGTGGAGCGTCAAGCGACCGCCCGGCGCGCCTGTCCAGGAGCAGAAGCCGGAGCCGGACCAGCAGGAGCAGGCGGTCGGCGGGGGGAAGCCGCCCATGATCGACATTCAGCTCGACTGATCTGCGAAGCGGGAGGGGGTGGCTCGCCGCGGGGGTGGGCTACCCTCTTTCCGTGTTCCCCCGCGTCCCGGCTGTTTCGCTCCCCAGGGCTGGGTTTGTCCTGGCCCGCCTCTACGGTTGTGCCGAGGATGACCGAATGAGGATTCGGGTTCATCCGTTCTTTCACAACGGGTGAACACAAGCGGAGCAAACAGGAAAAACGGTGACGGAGGGGCGTGGAATCACCGAAGCGGGCAGGAGGAGACAGAACGGCTGATCGCCAGAGCGTATAGCCGAACTCCTGGGTGGATTGACAGACGCCTGGACCGCGCAGGTCGAGGACGGGGCGGCGCTGGAGGCCACCCCACTGGGCCCCTGACCCGCACGTGGCGGGAAAGATGATCGGCGGCCTTGTTCCGCGCCCCGGGCCGTGGGGCGGCGCAGGCGCTGACCACAGCCGCACGCGCCGCCCAGTCCCAACGCGTACGCCGAGGGGCACCTGGGTCCGGCGGAAGCGCAAGAAGCGGCGAGCCTGCGGCAGGGAAGCGTCTACACCCGCCTGACTGGGCCGCTCACGACAGTCTTCTGCAGAAATGCCCGCCGGCTTGCTCACCGCTTCCCTGCCTGAAGTGCAGGAACCTGGGGACAGGCGCAGGGCCCAGCGCACCTGTTTGGACCGCATCGGCCGCACCCCCATTCCCACCGGGGCCGGGAAGCCCAATGTGGCGGGTATGACACCGTGGGCCGGCTCGGCGACAGCGCTGCCAGCCGTCGGGCGGGCATTTGCAGAGCGGGCCGGGAAGGGAGCGGCGGCGCTTCGGGGTTCGAAGGGTGTACGGCCGGACCATCGTGTAGCCGGACTGCAGCGGGCGCTGCTCCTGTTCGCCTGCTGGGCAGCACGGGGACTGGGCGCTCCACGGCGGGAACGAGAAGCCTGGGGCGGCACCAGAGCCGGGCGCAGGGAAGACGAGTCGCTGGGGCTGATGGCGGAGGTATTGGTGCCCTTCTTTGCCTTGGTGCCGCCTGGAGCACTTGTCTGAATTGCCCCGCAAGTGGAAGGGCGCTCCTCACGGCTCCATCCTCTCCACTGCGCATTCAAGTGCGCCCGCTCTGCTCGGTCAAAAAGAAGTCGGCGTTTTGACCGATGCTCGGGTGTTGCCAAAGGAGGAGGCGAACCAGACGGGTTCCGTCTGCTTCCTTGACAGACCGGAACCCCACGGTGCGGCCACGCCCGGAGCCCGTTTTCCTCCTGCCCGCTTTGCTGCGCAGCTGTGCCTGGAGCGAACCACCTCGTAAACGATGGGGGAGGCGTTCAGCTCACTTCAGAGCTTCACGGTCTCGTTGGTGCCCAGGTCTGTGGCGGGCTTGCCCGTCACGGCCGCGCGGGCCTGGCTGAACAGGTTCTTGAGCTTGCCGTCGCTGCCCCAGTATTCGGCTCCGTGCGCCTCGATCTTGATGAGCTGGATGTTGGGGTCTGCCTTGCCGCCGGGAAAGTAGGCCTTGTAGCCGTCGCTCCACAGCTCGTCGAGTTTGGCGGGGTCTTCCACCATCTGCGCGGTTCCGGCAATGCTGATGTAATTGTGCTTGCCGTGGTCCGCGTAACTGACGTTGACCTCAGGGCGCGCCTGCATGTTCCGCACCTGCTCGGTGTCCTTGCCGCCCAGGAACCACACGTCGCCGTCGAACTCGCTGTCCTGCGTGGTCATGGGGTGCGACTTGAGGTGGCCGCTGTCGGTCACCACCGTCAGCATGGCGAACTTGATGCCCTTGGTCAGCGTGGTGATCGTCTTGAGGGTTTCCTCGCGGCTCATGGGGGTGTGGTTGGTGTCCATGGGGCGAGGATGCACGTGAGGCGGGCCACACTCTGGCAGACCGGGCACCGTCTCAAGGTTCCCTTCAGGCCGCGTGAGCGTCAGGCAGCGCGGCTGTGGGCCGTCTCAGGCACTTTGCGGACGAGCACCACGCCCGCCAGGAAAAACAGCGCCGCGATGCCGAAGACCAGCGTGTAGCCGAAGTTCTCGCCCTGCCGGTTGCCCCAGTCCAGCAACTGGCCCTGCGGTGCGCCGATAAACTGCGGTGCCACAAAGGCGACGTGCCAGATGCCCATGTCACGTGCGTAGCTGCCTGCGCTGGGCATTGCGTCGCTGCCCAGCGCCCAGTCCACCGACGTGAACGCCCCGTATCCCAGGCCGAACCCCACGGCAAGCGCGAGCGCGGCCGGATACGAGGGAGCGGCGAGCAGCAGCAGCGCCATGACGGCCATCGTGCTCCCCGCCGCGTAGATCACGGGCTTGCGGCCCACGCGGTCGCTCACCAGCCCACCGGCGATGGCCGAGACGATGCTCGCTACGATGATGCAAGCCAGCATGACAGAGCTGCTCAGTACCGTGTTGCGCTGGCCCAGCACGTCCCCGGTGTAGTACTGCAAAAACGGCTGCACGCTGTACTGCCCAAGCGCAAACAGCACCCGCGTGACAAACACCCACAGAAACGGCGCGTGAGAAAAGAGCGAGGTCCAGGGTAAGCTGGTGTGGGGTGCCTCCGCCCGGGGCGCGCCCCCCTGCGCCTCCGCCACACCGCGCACGGTGATGAGGGCGGGAACCAGCAGCACCAGGGCGATGAGCCCGAAGGCCAGGGCCTGTGGGAGATGCAGCTGGCCAATCGCCACGCCCGTCACGGCCCCCAGCAGCTGGGCCACCGCCTGCAACATCCCCATGACGCCGCTGTAACGCCCGCGCCGCGCCGGCGGCACGAGCTGCGGAATCAGCGCTGAGTAGGGTGCGGTGGCGTAATTGTTGCCGAACTGCACGAGCAAGAAGCCCAGCAGGTAGATCCAGAAGCCTGCCATGCCCGGTAGGGCTGCGGCGGCCACGCCCATCACCACCAGCCCAGCGAGGTTGACCCCCACGCCCAGCCGCAAATAGGGCAGGCGCTGCCCTGTGCGGTCGCTGTGCGCGCCCACGAGTGGCGGCACGACCAGGGCCATCACCGCACCGAGGGCCGTCATGACGCCCAGAAAGGTCCCCTTTTGCTCCTCGCCCACAAAATGAATGATGTTGGCGGGCATGAGGATCGTGAGCAGAAGCAGCCAGTGAAAGGCGGTGCCGAACCAGAAGGCGGACAGCACCCACGGGCTCGGGACCGGAGGGGCGGCGGGAGCGGCGGCACCGGGAGGAAGCAGGGTCATGTGGGGTGAGTATAGGCCGCGGCCTTTACCCCCCTTTTAGACCCTGCTCCGGTGTGGTCCGGACAGCAGTTCGGCACCTTCTGACCGTGGCAGGCTGACCTGCATGACGGCACCCCTCAACCTGGACGACAGCCTGCTCGCCTTTCGCGCCGCATTCAAGTATGAACACCCCGAGGGCCTGACCGTTACGCCGCAGGTGGACGGCGGCACCCTGCGGGTGGAGGTGCGTCATCAGGACGTGGACGCCCTGCGCGGCTTTGACGTGGTCGCCAAACCTCTGGAGACCGAGGAGCGCGACGCCGTGCAGCTCGGTGAGGATGTGGCGCGGGTGGTCGAGCAGGAGCTGATGTACGGGCAGCTTCCCGCCGTGGGGGAGGACGGGACGTACCGGCGAATTGTGGTGTAGCGCGCCGTCACCCAGGCGTGTCCAGCCGCCAGCAAGAACAGGGGCAGCGCCTTGAGCGGGTCTGCCCCTGTTCCTTGGGCCGGTTCAGCCCATGCGTTTGAGGTACGCCTCGCCCCTCGGTGTCAGGCGCAGCAGGTGGAGTGGGGCGGCCCCGCTCCCCGCGTTGCGGCACATGCTTTTGAGCGAACAGGGGCCGCAGGCGCAGCCGCCCTGCTGGGGCAGGGCGGCTTGCACGTAACCTCCGGCCTGGAGGGTCCGCAGCATTCCGGTCAGCGCGGCCTCGCTGCTGCCCAGCGCGCGGGCGAGTTCGGTGGGGGTGCGGGGCTCTCCGGCCACGGCGCCGAGAATGGCCGCGAGCGGTGCGGTCATAGCAGCCTCGTGGCGAGCTGGTAGACCACGAAGGCGGCCAGCCAGGCGGTGAGCAACTGGTAGGCCACCGTGCCCCAGGCGAAGCGCTGTCCATGCTCCTGGGCAAGTGCGCCCACCGTGGCGATGCAGGGCGTATAGAGCAGCACAAACACCAGGTAGGCCAGCGCCCCGGCGGGCATAAAGGCCCGCGCCAGCGCAGCGGCGAGCGGCGTCTTGGTGTCGGCGCGCGTGTCTGTGCCCAGGTGGGGGAGGGCCAGCACGGTGGGCAGGGCCGATACGCTGGACTTGAGGGCGTTCCACGTCGCGCTCAGCGCCTGACCGGTCCCTTCCAGCAGCCCGAGGGGCGCAGGGGGGGCCTGCTGCTCGCCCAGGTAGATTTGCCCCAGCGTGCCCACGACGACTTCCTTGGCGACGAAGCCCGGCACGAGCGCGCCCGTCGCCTGCCAGTTGCCGAAGCCCAGCGGTGCGAAGACGGGCGACACGGCCTGGCTGATCCGCCCGAACATGCTGTCCTGCGGCGCGACGGTGGCGAAGTGGCCCCCCGCCACGGCGGGCAGCGCGAGCAGCAGCCACACCCCGGCCACGGTGGTCAGCACGGTGGTCCGCGCCCGCCTGGCAAAGCTGGCTGTGCGCCGCCAGGCGTGTTTCCACAGCACCTTGCCGGAAGGGAAACGGTAGGGTGGCAGCTCCAGCAGCACGCCGCCCTCCTCCGCCGGAAGCACTGTGCGCCTGAGAAGCAGCGCGAAGCCGAAGGCCACCGCCATGCCCAGCACGTACAGCGCCCACACCAGCCAGCTGCCGTAGCGTGGAAACAGCGCCGCCGCGAACACCACATACACCGGCAAACGCGCTGAGCAACTCATAAAAGGCAGGATGGCGCTCACCAGGATGCGGTCACTGCGCCGCTCCAGGGTGCGGGTGGCGTACACAGCGGGCACATTGCACCCGAAACCCAGGATGAGCGGGATAAAGGCGCGTCCGTCCAGCCCGATGGAACGCATGGCCCGGTCCATCAAGAAGGCGGCGCGGGCCATGTAACCGCTGTCTTCCAGAAAGCTCATGGCGAGGTACAGCACGAGCAGGGTGGGCAGGAAGCTCAGCACCGTGCCCACGCCGGGTATGACTGCGCCCACCACCAGGTCCCGTCCCACTGGAAACCATGTCAGGGCGGCTGCCGCCCAGCCGCGCACCGTGTCCTGCAATGGCCCGCCGATCAGGTCCACGAAGGGCGAGGCCACCGAGAAGGTCAGCCGGAACACCAGCAGCACCAGCCCCAGAAAGAGGGGAATGCCCAGCAGGGGATGCAGCGCGAGGCGGTCCAGGCGTTCGCTCAAGGTTCTCCGCGCCTCCGCCTGCGGCACGGCCACCCGGGCGAGGTCCCCGGCGCGGGCATACCTCGCCTCGGCGATCTCGATCAGGGGGTCTATCCCTTCGGCCTCCAGCGCCAGCAGGTGCGCGTCGGCGGCGTCAAGCAGGGCCGCGTGTCCCGTCGCCGCCAGCCGTCCGCGCACGCTGGGGTCTCCCTCCAGTAGCGCGAGCGCGAGGTAACGGTGGGCGTGGGGCGGCAGGGTGGGCATCTCGGCCATGCGTGCGGTCAGGTCCGTCGCGGCCGCCTCAATGGTCTGCGGGTAGCGAACACCCATGCCCAGCGTGGCCTGCGAGAGCGCGCCGTCCAGCAGCTTGCCCGTGCCCTGGCTCCGGCTCGCCACCGTTTCCACCACGGGCACGCCAAGCGCGCGGGACAGGGCCGCCGCGTCCACCGTCAGCCCCTTATCGCGCGCCTCATCCACGAGGTTGAGCGCCACCGCTACCGGCACCCGGAAGTCCAGCAGCTGCAGCGTGAGGTACAGGTTGCGCTCCAGGTTACCCGCGTCCAGCACGTTGATCACGGCGTCGGGGGCTTCGTCCAGCAGGGCCGTGCGTGTGATCAGTTCCTCGGGTGTGTGCGGGCTGAGCGAGTACGCGCCGGGGAGGTCGAGCAGGTACACCGGGCGTCCCGCGTGGCTGAGCCTCGCCTCGCGCTTTTCCACCGTCACGCCGGACCAGTTGCCCACCTTGAGGCGGGTGCCCGCCACGGCGTTGATCAGCGTGGTCTTGCCCACGTTGGGGTTGCCCACCACCACCACCCGCGGCTCGCGGGCGGCGCGCAGCTTTTCCACGGTGGCGGCGCAGGACGCCTCGTCAGGCACATGGTGTACCTCGGGAAGGCGAGGTTGTGCGGGCGGTGACGTCGTCACGCCCGCACCCGGATGCCGCGCAGGTCCTCGGCGCGGAGGGCGAGGGCGGTGCCATTCACGCGCACTTCCACCGGGTCCCCCATCGGCGCTCGGCGCACCACCGACACGCGCGCTCCTCGCACGAAGCCCAGTTCCAGCAGCCGCCGCCGCAGCGGATGACGGGCGTCGAGCATCACCACGTGGGCGGCCTCGCCGGGTTGCAGTTCGTTCATGGTTCGTTCGTCCATCGCGCTCCCCCAGATACCAGATGAGTTTAGTCGGGTTAGGGGGAAGCGCAAGGGGCGACTGTCCAGTTCAGGACGGACTTCAGGTCAAGCTGTTCCAGAACCCTTTCAGATCCGCCGCGAGCGGAGCCTCCGCCGCAAACTGCGCTCCCGCCCAGGGAAAGGCGATTCGGGCGGCGTGCAGCGCCTGCCGGGGCAGCAGCAGCCGCGCGGTGAGTTGGGGCGTCTGGCCCGTTTCCATAAAATCCAGAAACGCCGACGGGTCCCGGCCATAAATCTTGTCGCCCACCATGGGCAGTCCGAGGTGCGACAGGTGTGCGCGAATCTGGTGCAGCCGTCCCGAGCGCGGATACGCCTCCAGCAGCGTGAAGCCGCCCCGCCGCTCCACCACCCGGAAGTCGGTAACGGCCGGCCGGCCGTCCGGAACCACGGCCTGCCGGATCACGACGTTGTTGGCTCCTCCCAGCCCCAGGTCCCCCAGCGGCGCGTCCAGGGTTCGGCGCTCCCACCTGGGAGCGCCGTGGACGAGGGCGAGGTACGTCTTGCCCACGAGGTGCGCCTTGAACAGGATAAAAAAGCGCCGGGCGGCGTCAGAATCGCGCGTCAGCAGCTGCGTGCCGCTCGTCTCGCGGTCCAGGCGGTGGGGTGGCGCGAGGTCCAGTTCACCCGTCTCGGCGCGCATATAGGTCAGGATGTCGGGTACATCTACCCGCGCCCGCACGGGGTGGGTCAGCCACAGGGCGGGTTTGTGGATGACGTAGAAGTCGGGGTGTTCCACCAGCACGCGCGGCTTCTCGGTGGGCGGGAGCAGGGGGGCTCGGGCGCTCATACCTCCCACACCGAGCGGTAGGGCCGGCCCTTGAGCCGCTGGGACAGGTCGACAGCCCGGTCGACCGTCCGCGTCAGGCGTTCGGCCAGCCACTCGCCCGGCACGCCGTCCGCCGTCCACTCGGCGGAGGTGGCATACGCGAAGTGCGGGTTGACCACACAGCGGAAATCCACCATGAGCCCGAAGGCAAAGGCCCCGTGGCTGAGGTAGCCGTGGTTCAGCCCGCCTGACACCAGAAAGGTGACGGGCTGATCGAACCACGCGCCGTGCAGGCCGCGTTCGGGGTCCGTGCTGCCGGTCAGTTCTACCAGATTCTTCGCGCCTGCCCCGATGCCCCAGTTGTAGACGGGTACGGCCAGGAAAATGCCGTCCGCCCCGGCGACCGCGCGGTGGTACAGCCCTGCGTTGGGGTGGGCGTAGCAGGTGTCGTTGTCGAAGGGCGGCAGGAGCGTGTCGCGCAGATCGAGCGCCGTGACCGTGTGGCCCGCCGCCTGAAGTTGCGACGTGGCCAGCCCCGCCATCCAGCGGCTGCGGCTTTCGGGATCGAGGCTCGTAGAGAGGACGGTGAACTTCACGCCGGGCAGGGTAGCAGGGGCAGCGCCCTTCCCACAGCCCACCCCCATCTTCATCGACATCACCCGGCCAATCCCTTCTGGGCCAACACTTTCTAAGCCAACCGGCGCACGTTCACCCCGGGGAAGCGTTGTTATCCTCATACCCGAAATGCCGTTCGATGCCCGTGCCCTGACTGCCCTCGACTTTCCCCGCATCCGCGACGCCCTCGCGCAGCGCAGCGCCACGTCGGTAGGCGTGGAGCGGGCCGAGGCGCTGATGCCTTCCGATGATGGGGACCGCATCGCCCGTGAACTCGACGAGGTGGAAGACGCCCTCTTCGGCGTCTCGCTGTCCCTCGGCGGCATCCAGGACATCCGGGACCTGCACGCGCGGGCCGGGGAAGGCCGCGTGCTGTCCGGGCAGGACCTCCTGAACGCCGCGTATTCCCTTGACGGCGCGATGACCGTGCGCCGCGCCATCAACGCCAATTCCCGGGGGCCACTGAAAGAGGTGGCCCTCGGCCTGGGTGACCACAGCGAACTCGTGCGCCGGGTGCTGGGTTCGCTGGACCGTGACGGCGGCGTGCGCGACGAGGCGTCCCACCGCCTGCGCGACCTGCGCAAGCGCATCGAGCCGCTGAGGGGCCGCATCCGCGAGCGGCTGGCCGCCACGCTGGAAAAGTGGGCGGAGGTGCTGCAGGAGCACATCGTCACCATCCGCCGGGACCGCTACGTGTTGCCCGTGCTCGCCAACCGCGTCGGGCAGGTGCAGGGCATCATCGTGGACGCTTCGGCCACCGGGCAGACGTACTTTGTGGAACCGGCGGCCGTGACGCAGCTCAACAACGAGCTGACGCGCCTGATTTTGGACGAGGAAGCTGAGGTGCGGCGCATCCTCACCGAACTCTCGGGCCTGCTCGCCTCGGACGCCGCCGTGCCCATGACGCTCTCCACCATCGGTGAACTGGACCTCATCGCTGCCAAGGCCCGCCTCGCCCGTGACTGGCGGCTGAATAGGCCAGAGCCTGCTGAGGACCACACCTACGACTTGAGGGAAGCGCGCCACCCTCTGATCGAGAACCCCGTCCCCAACGACATTGCCCTAGGTGAAACCAAACTCCTCCTCATTACCGGCCCGAACATGGGCGGGAAGACGGCCACCCTCAAGACCCTTGGGCTCGCCGTTCTCATGCACCAGTGCGGGCTGTACGTGTCCGCGGCCTCGGCGCGGCTGCCCGTGGTGCGCGACGTGCTGGTGGACATTGGCGACGAGCAGAGCATCGAGGCCAGCCTGTCCACCTTCGCCTCGCACCTCAAGCACCTGCGCTTTGTGCTGAGGCACGCCTCGCCGGACACGCTGGTCCTGATCGACGAGTTGGGCTCCGGCACCGATCCCGACGAGGGCGCGGCGCTCGCGCAGTCGCTGATCGAGACGCTGCTCACGCAAGACGCCCGGGGCATCATCACCTCGCACCTTTCGCCCCTCAAGCTGTTCGCGCTGGAAACGCCGGGCCTCAAGAACGCCTCGATGGGCTTCGATCTCGGCACGCTCGCGCCCACCTACCACCTGCAGGTGGGACAGCCGGGGCGCTCGTATGCGCTCGCCATCGCGCGGCGCATGGGACTGCCCAGAGACGTCCTGACCCGCGCCGAGACGCTGCTGGGCCCCGACGCAGGCCTGATGGAGCGGATGTTGGAGGGCCTGGAACGCGAACGCGCCGAGCTCGCGACGCAGATTGGGACTGCCACGGCCGCCCGGCGAGAGGCCGAGGGCGAACTCGCCCGCGTGCGTCAGGAGCGCGAGACGCTGGACCTGCGGCGCAACGAGATGCTCGCCGAAGCCGCCCAGAAGGCCGAGACGCTGTACGCCGACGCCGTGGAGCGCGTGCGTACCCTGCGCGCCCGCGCCCAGGAGGACAGCGCCCGTCCGCGCGTGATGCAGGAACTGCGTGAGTTGCGCACGGCTGCCCAGCGTGCCCGGCCCGCGCCACCACCCGCCCGCGAGGAACGCGGCGATCCCATCCGGGTGGGCAGCACGGTGGACGTGCCCGCCTACGGCGCGAAGGGGCAGGTGCTGGAGCTGCGCGGCGACGACCTCGTGGTGCAGCTCGGCGTGATGAAGGTGGGCGTCAAACGCCGCGACGTGCGCCTTCAGCAGGAGCCCAAGCAAAAAGCCCCGCGCACCTTTGGCGGTACCGCGCCCAGCCGTTTTGACAAGGAACTCCAACTGCGCGGCCTCGGCGTGGAGGAAGCGGTGGAGGAGTTGCGCTCGGCCATCACCGAGGCCCAGGCCCTGAAGGAAACGCCCCTGCGGGTGGTTCACGGCAAGGGGCAGGGCGTGCTGCGCCGGTTGCTGCGCGACTACCTCAAGACCGACAAGCGCGTCGAGTCCTTCCACGATGCCGAGGCCAACCAGGGCGGCCATGGCGTGACCATCGTGAACGTGAGGACCTGAGGGTCAGGCCTCGCCGTGACCGCTTCCGTCCAGGAGGCCCCGTCCGGCCCATGGGGCCTGCCGCCCGGCCACATCTCCCGCCTGGGGAGCACCAGGTGGGTCGCCGCCTTCGATCGGGCCGCCAACTTCGGCCTGCGCGCCTTCCGGCTGCCGTTGCGCTCCGACGTTCGCCTGCCGCCCGGTTGGGTCGGCCTCCGAACCACTGGCAATATGGCCTGAGCACCCGCTTGAGCGGTATCACCCTCGCGGCGGATGTATTGAACAACGCTCTGGCCGCCTGGGTGCTGGGTACGCCCCGATGGTGGCGGGGAACTGCGTGCGGGTGCTGAACAACGTGGGTGTGGCGGCCCAGGGTGGGGTGATGGTCCCCTACCCACAGAACCGGGGTGGGCGGCGGGCGCTGGCCGGACCCTCGGCAAGATCAACGGGAGCGTCGGCAGTACGGCGCGGCTCTACACCTTTTCCGGACAGGGCCAGGCGCAGGGAAACGTCGGCGTGGTCCTGGGGGCCAGGACGGCCCTCGCGCCAAACCTCACGCTGGACGCCCCGCACTTCGGGCGTTTGGTCGCTGGGAAAGTGGCCGTGCGGGGGCGGGGCCTGGGGCGCGTGCAGGAGTCGGGCGCGGCGCTGACCTACCGCGCTGCGAACGCCGATGCCGCCCTGGGAAGAGGCGGGTTGCGCGGACGGGTCGCCCGCAACGGGCAGGGCGGCGGAACCTCACTGCTGGGCGATGTGCTGTTCCGGGTGCGGGTCTGCCGGTGCTGCTGGGTCCCTCGGTCGGCTGTCCATGGACCTCCGGAGGCCAGGACAGCCGACGGCTCTTCAGCCTGACCGCCCTGCCGCGCTGACGGGGTTGGCGTCGCCACCGGCCAGTCCAGCCTACCCGGGCAGGGGAGGGGGCGGCGCTATGCTACGCTCCCCGCCCGATGACCGCTCCTTCCTCCGCGTCACCCCTCACGGCCCGCCTGCTCGTCCCCGGTGCGGTGGCGTTCTTCACCCTGGGCGTTTTGCAGGCGATGTACGGTGCGGCGTTTCCCCTGTTCGAGGCGCGCTACGGCGTCGGCGCGGGCGAGGTGGGCTGGGTGGCGAGCGCGCACTTCCTGGGCTCGGCGTCCGCACCGCCCCTGGCTGGCCTGGCCCTGCACCGCACCTCCACGGCGGCGGTGGTGATGTTCAGCACCCTGCTGCTGGCGGTGGGCGTCACGGGCGTGGCCCTCGCCCCAGTCTGGCCAGCGGTGGTGGCCTGCGCGCTGCTGGCCGGGCTGGGCGTGGGCGGCGTGAGCGCCGCCCTCAATGCCGCCTATGCCAGCATCGGCACGCGCCCTGTGAATCTGGTGAACGCGGTGTTCGGGGTGGGCAGCATCCTGTCACCGCTGCTGGTGCTGGCCCTCGGGCGGCAGTCGCTGGCGTGGCCGTTTCTGACGGTGGCCCTGTTGGGGCTGGGAACGGTCCTCGCGGTCCGGGCCTGGGGGGTACCTGCCTTGCGTCCACCGGGGGAGACCACCGCGCCGGAGCGTCCCGGCTGGATCCTCGTGCTGTTCGGCCTGCTCATCGCCTCCTATGTCGGCCTGGAGGTGGGATCCGGCGCGTGGCTCGCGCGGCATCTGGAAAGCCTGCATTTCGCGTCGCCCTCGCTGATTCTCAGCGGCTACTGGCTGGGACTGACGGGGGGACGGGTACTGACTGGCCTGTGGGGCGGACGCGTCTCGCCGCCCCGGCTGGTGCTGGCTTCCGCCGCGCTCGTCACCCTCTGCGCCTTCGCGGCCACCCTGCCGGCCCTGGCCCCGGCCGCCTACATCCTGACCGGTTTGGGCCTTGGGCCCATCTTCGGCACCACGCTGACCTGGCTGAGCGGTAGCCTCTCGGCGCGGCTGGTGCCGGTGTTGCTGGTCACGGGCTCGGTGGGCGGCATCCTCGCTCCCGCTGGCCTGGGCCTGCTGTACGCGCGGGTGGGGCCAGGCTCGGTGCCCCTCGCGCTGGGAGCGCTGGGGCTGGCGCTGACCACGCTCGTGGGGCTGACCGCTCGCCTGACGCGCCGCACGTCCTGAGTGGGGTTCCGTCTATCTCGTTAACACAGCGGGAGAGCGCCGGTTTGCCAGGCGTGGCCACAGGCCCAGGGCGGCCCTTCGCCCATCTCGCTGCGGTAAGCGGTGAAATGGCAGGCCGTAGGGGCCGCTCTGAACCCAGGCGCCTCAACATCCGTTGCCCGTCCGGCCCCGGTGTGGCAGAATGCCTCCGATTCTCAGAAAAGCTGCTCTTTCTCTCATTCCCCCCACGTTCCGCACAACGGAGGTTCAGCAGTGGTACAGGCGATCCGGCAGGTCAAACTCACGCGCGAGGGCTACGCCCGGCTGGAGCGCGCCCTGGAACACGAGCAGGCCCGCCTGGCGGAGGCCACGCGCATCCTGCGCGAGCAGATGGAAACCAGCGCCGACAACGAGGACACGGGCCTGGAAGACGCCAAGCGCGAAAAGCAGGGCATTGAGGCCCGCATCGAGGAACTCGAAGACACCCTCGCCCGCGCCGTGCTGATTGAGGAACACGAGCACGACGGCCGGGTGGAGCTGGGGGCCATCGTGACCCTGACGAACGAGACCACCGGCAAGGATATGCGCGTGCAGGTCGTGAGCGCCCCCGAGGCGGCCGTACTGGGGGGCTCGCTCCCCCGCATCAGCGAGGACAGCCCCGTGGGCAAGGAACTGATGGGCCGCAAGGCGGGTGAAGCCTTTGCCGTGACGCTCGACAACGGGCGGCAGGTGAAGTACCGGGTGCAGGGCGTGGAGTTCTAGGGGAAGAGGGCAGGGCGCAGGGCGGCCACAGTGGCCTTGGTCCCCTGCGCTCTGCCTTCGGCTCCCCCCTATACTTCCCCCCATGTCCAGCGACGCCCTCAACCCCGAATCCGGCCAGACACCGCCCGCGCGTGTGGGCCTGCACGAGCAGACCGTCAGCCGCCTAAATAACCTCCAGGCGCTGGGCGAGGCCGGGTTCGAGGCCCACCCGTACAGCTATCCTCAGTCGCACCACGCGCGCGACGTCCTGGCCGCCCACGCCGAAGGCCTGGAACCCGGGCAGGAGTGGCCGGAAGAGACCTATACCCTCGCCGGACGCGTCACCCTGATGCGCCACATGGGCAAGGCGGCCTTCGCGGACCTGGGTGACGAGGACGGGCGGATTCAGCTCCACTTCTCCAAGCAGGACACCGAGAATTTCGGTGCCACAAAGAAGCTGGACCTCGGCGACATCATCGGCGTGACCGGCTTTCCCTTCGTCACCAAGACGGGACAACTGACGCTGCGCGTTCGGTCCTGGCAGCCCCTCGTCAAGAGCCTGCACCCCCTGCCCGGCAAATTCCACGGTCTGCAGGACGAGGAACTGCGCGCCCGCCGCCGTTACCTGGACCTGATGATTAATCCCGAACGCCGCGAGGCGTTCCGCACCCGCGCCCGCGCCATCGGGTACATCCGCCGCTACCTGGACGAGCGCGGCTTTATGGAGGTGGAGGGGCCGACGCTTCAGGTGGTGCCCGGCGGAACGGAGGCCAAGCCCTTCAAGACCTTCCACAACGCATTGGGGCACGAGTTCAGCTTGCGAATCAGCCTTGAGCTCTACCTCAAGCGCCTCCTGGTGGGCGGCTTCGAGCGGGTGTATGAGATCGGACGCAACTACCGCAACGAGGGCATCGACCGCACCCACAACCCTGAATTCACCATGCTGGAGGCGTATTTCGCCTACGGAGACTACGGGGACATGATGCGGCTGGTCGAGGAGATGCTGCACGGCCTCGTCGTGGCCCTCAAGGGCGAGCCGAAGCTGACCTACGGTGGCCGCGAGATCGACTTCTCGCTGCCCTTTGCCCGCGTGGACTTCGTGGCGGCACTGAAGGCGGCGGCGGGACTCGACTTCGAGCCCACCGATCTGCCCAGGCTGCGTGCCTGGGCCGATGAGCGGCACCCCGAGTTCCGCAAGGTGCCTGACTACAAGCTGCTCGACAAGCTGGGCGGCGAGTACGTGGAGCCGGGGCTGGTCAACCCCACCTTCCTCACCGACATCCCCCTGGCGATCAGCCCGCTGGTCAAGGCCCACCGCAGCCGCGAGGGGCTCAGCGAGCGCGCGGACCTGTACGTCGCGGGCTTTGAGCTCGCGCCCATCTACTCCGAACTCAACGATGCCCTGGACCAGCGCGCCCGCTTCGAGGCCCAGACCGCGCGGCGCGACGCGGGCGACGACGAGGCCCACGAGCAGGACGAGGACTTCCTGCTCGCGCTGGAGTACGGTATGCCGCCCGCCGCCGGGATGGGCATGGGCATGGACCGCCTCGCCATGCTCCTTACGGACAGCGATTCCATCCGCGACGTGCTGCTGTTTCCACTGCTGCGCCCTGATGGCGCTGGGCAGGCAGACCTCTCCGGAGCGGGGGAATAGCCGGGGGCGCAAGGGGCAATTTGCCCCCCTCCCCTTCTGTTCAGTGACCGGCGCGGCGTTGTAAGGAAGCTGTACAGACCGTCCGCTTACGCTGAGGCAAATGACCCACATGCTCCTGCCGCAACGGGCGGCGACCTTCTGTACCGCGCTGGTCCTCAGCGCCTTAAGTGGCGTTGCGGGAGCGGAGGTGCCCCGCATGGACGGCCTGCTTGCCATCAACGACGCCGCCTCGCCCTGCATCAGCGTTCGCGTTCAGGTGTTTGAGGAGGGTCAACCCTTTGCCGAGGTGGCGGTGATGCCCGATGGCAAGGTCAATCCGGTGGGGCAGAAGGGCATTCCCACGCCCCGTTTTGCCAAGGGCAAGTCGTACAAGCTGCAGGCCACCTGCGTCAGCACCGCAAACGTCTACCAGAACTCCGAATTGAGCTTCAAGGCCGAGGGACGCACGGTCATGGTGGTGTTTACCAAGTCTGGCTTCCAGTTCAAGCGGGGTGGTCTGGCCTACTGAAACGGGAGCGGCCCGTTTTGCCGGCGCTTTCCTTGCGCCAGACTCTTAAATTTGCGAAAAATGAGGAAAGAGGCCGATTGGACGCTCCGGGCTGGTCTCCTGGAACGGGAGCGTTGGAACGGGGAAGAGATCCCAGACGAAGCCGTTTTTTCCGTCTCCGCGAAGGGCCCCTTTCTCTCCCAAGGCGGTTTTCCCCCAGAGACCGAGGAGATCTTTTCTCACCCAGTTGATTTGTTCATTTGACAAACAAAATTGGATTGAGGCAAGATGAACGCATCAACAACCCGTCTGCGGTTCTGCGCTGCTGCGGCGCCCTCGCCGTTTTTGCTTTCCCCTTGGAGTTCTCTTGACCTATTCTGCCACCCTTCCCGATACCCTGGACCTTGCGGCCATTCGCGCGCGGCACACCCTGTTGCTGCTGGCGCGGCTGTGGCAGGGAAACCGGGCAAGGGTGGACCTGGCGCGGGAACTGGGCCTGTCGCGCAGCGCGATCAGCTCCATCGTGACTGAACTGATGGACGCCCGGCTGGTGCAGGAGGTCGGGCAGCGGGGCGGGGGACAGGTCGGCCGCCGGGCCACCTTACTCGCCCTGAATGGTCGGGCGGTGTACCTGCTTGCTGTGGACCTGGGGGCCAGCCACATGCGTGTGGACCTGCTGGACCTGCACTGCACGACCATCGCCAGTCGGACGACGCCGCACGACATTCTGTGCGGGCCGGCCATCACCTACGCGCGCCTCACCGGCCTGGCCCAGGAGGTGCTCGCCGAGGCCGGCGTGCCCCGGGAGCAGGTGGCCGGGGTGGGGGCCGGGGTGCCTGGCCCTGTGGACTACGCGACCGGACTGGTTGTGCAACCGCCCAATATGCCCGGCTGGGACGGCGAGAACGTTATGGCGGGGCTGGAAGCGGCGCTCGGCCTACCCACCCGCGTGGACAACGACGCCAACCTGGGTGCGCTGGCTGAGGCCCGCTTCGGTGCCCACCGGGGCGTGCCGGACCTGATCTACGTCAAGGCTGCCCACGGTATTGGAGCGGGTGTGCTGCTGGGTGGCCGGCTACACCGGGGTGTGCGCGGGGGTGCGGGTGAGATCGGCCATATCAGCATCAATGAGTCTGGCCCCGTGGGCCGCAGCGGCAACCCCGGCAGCCTGGAAAGCTACGCGGCGGCCCAGGTCTTGCTCGACAGTGCCGAGGCCCGGCGCGCGGCGGGCGCGCCTACCCGGCTGCCCCAGCCCCTGACCCTGGCGGACCTGATCGCGGCGGCGGGGACCGACCCCCTTGCCCGTACCCTGTGGGCTGAGGCTGGGCACCACGTCGGGGTGGCCATCAGCACCGCACTGAACCTCTTCAACCCCAGCGCCGTCATTATCGGTGGGCGGCTTTCGCAGGCGGGAGAGGTCTTCTTGCAGGCCATCCGCGACACCGCCCTGAGCCGCACCATGCGGATCAATGCGGACCGGGCCCGCATCGATCTGAGTACACTGGGCGCGGACGCAAGCGTGCTGGGCGCGGGGGCCATGCTGCTCGATCACCTGTTTACACCGGCCGGGCTGCGGCACCTCTACCGCGTCGCCGCCTCGGTTCGCGCTCCACCCCCCACTCCCCCCGCTGCTGGGCCGTCCGAGTCCGCCCCTCACCTTCCCTTTTCCTTCGGAGGAATGTCATGAAAAAAGCCCTGATGATCGCCGCCGCCCTCGCCATCACCACCACCGCCGCTGCTGCCGGCAAGCTGGAGATCTTTTCCTGGTGGTCCGGTGATGAAGGCCCCGCCCTCGAAGCCCTGGTCAAGCTGTACAAGCAGAAGTACCCCAGCGTGGCCGTGGACAACGCCACCGTCTCGGGCGGCGCCGGCACCAACGCCAAGGCCGTGCTCAAGACCCGCATGCTCGGCGGCACGCCCCCCGATTCCTTCCAGGCCCACGCGGGTCAGGAACTGATCGGCACCTGGGTGGTCGCCAACCGCATGGAGGACCTCTCCTCCCTGTTCAAGTCCGAGGGCTGGACCAAGGTGTTCCCCAAGGACGTCGTGGAGCTGATCTCCAGCAAGGGCGGCATCTGGAGCGTGCCCGTCAACGTCCACCGCTCCAACGTGATGTGGTACAACCCCGCCCAGCTCAAGAAGTGGGGCGTCTCCGCGCCCAAGAACTGGACGCAGTTCCTGACCACCTGCTCGGCGCTGAAGGCCAAGGGTGTGCAGGCCCCGCTCGTCGTGGGCGAGAACTGGACCCAGCAGCACCTGTGGGAAAACGTGATGATCGGCACGCTGGGCGCGCAGGGTTGGAACAACCTGTGGTCCGGCAAGATGAAGTTCACCGACCCGCGTGTGGTCAACGGCTTCGCCACCTTTGGCAAGGTCATGGACTGCGCCAACAAGGACGCTTCGGGTCTGAGCTGGCAGCAGGCGTCCGACCGCATCGCGGACGGTACCAGCGCCTTTAACATCATGGGCGACTGGGCCGCCGGATACTTCACCACCACCAAGAAGCTGGCTCCCAACACGGGTTTCGGCTGGGCCGCCACCCCCGGTACCACGGGCACCTTCGTGATGCTCGCCGACTCCTTCGGCCTGCCCAAGGGAGCCAAGGACCGCGGCGAGGCGCTGAACTGGCTCAAGCTGCTGGGCAGCAAGCAGGGTCAGGACGCCTTCAACCCCCTCAAGGGCTCCATCGCCGCCCGCACCGACTCGGACCTCAGCAAGTACAACACCTACTCCAGAAGCGCCGCGCGCGACTGGAAGAGCAACAAGATCGTGGGCTCCATGGTTCACGGCGCTGTGGCTCCCGAGAGCTTCACCAGCGCCTTCGGAGCAGTGATTGACCAATTTGTCGCCAGCCGCAATGCCCAGGGTGCCGCCGCGGCGGCCCAGCAACTCGCGGACCGCGCGGGCGTCGGCAACTAAACCCTTAACCCAGACCGTAGTGCGTGGATCGTGGACCGTGGAGGCCTTCTCCACGTTCTACGGTCCACACTCCTGAAAGGAGGTGCCCCACTTGAAGGGCCTTTCCCGTGACCGCCTGTGGTCCATCACCGTCCTGCTGCCCAGCATCCTGCTCCTCGCCGTCTTTATCTACGGCTTTATCGGGCGTACCGTCTACGTCAGTCTGACCGACTGGGGCAATGATCCCGCGCAGGCCCTGGCTGAGCATCCCATCATCCGCTGGGTGGGTTTCGCCAATTACGCCGACCTGTTTACCGGCTTCCTGCAGGGCCGTTTCCGGCAGGAACTCGTGAACACCATCTTTTTCACTGTATTCTTCATCCTGGGCTGCTTGGGCCTGGGGTTGGGCCTCGCGCTGATTTTGGACCGCAACCCCAAGGGTGAGGGCCTGTGGCGCACCATCTTCCTGTTTCCCATGAGCCTGAGCTTCATCGTGACGGGCACCATCTGGCGCTGGATGTTGCAGCCGCAGGGGGGGATCAACCGCCTGTTCGGCCGAGATAATGGTGGATTCGAGTGGTTGAGCAGCACGAATTCCATCTGGAAGGTCGACTGGAACAAGCTGCCCCTGCTGACCGCCGCGGTGGTGGCGCTGGTGCTCGCGGTGATTGCCATCCGCGCCGCGCGCAGCGGCAACCGCACGCGCACGCTCGTGGCCGCTGCCTGCGCCGCGCTGCTGCTCGCCTGGGCCCTCTTCGTCGGCCCAAACCTCAAACTGCTGCCTGCCCCCGAGCTGCACGGCTTTAACCTTGCCCTGATCGGCATCGTCTTGTCCGCGGTGTGGCAGATGAGCGGCTACACCATGGCGCTCTACCTCGCCGGCCTGCGCGGTATTCCTGAAGAGCTGCGTGAGGCTGGCCGGGTGGACGGCGCGAACGAGATCGGTATGTACCGCTACGTGGTGTTCCCGCTGCTCGCGCCCATCACCCTATCTGCCATGATCATCCTGGGGCACATCAGCCTCAAGATCTTCGATTTGGTATACGCGATGACAGGCCCCGACAACAGCTACACCAGCGTGCCCGCGCTGAACATGTACCTCACCTCGTTCCGGCAAAACCAGTTCGCGCTGGGCGCAGCCATCGGCACCATCCTGCTGATTCTGGTGGCGTTCGTGATTGTGCCGTATCTGGTGAGCGCGTTCCGCACCGAGGAGGGCCACGCATGACCACCACCCTGCCTACCCACACTGCGCCGCGAACCGCCGCTTCCCGCAAAGCCAGCCTCAGCCGCGCCGGGCTGTACCTGCTGCTGATCGTCGCCGCGCTGTTTTTCCTGCTGCCCATCTACCTCTTGGTCGTCACGGCCCTCAAGTCGCCCGAGGCGATCAACCTCGCCAGCTCCTGGCAGTGGCCCAAGCTGCTGAACTGGGCGAGCTTCGCCGACGCGTGGGCCAAGATCGGCGGCAACATTGGCAACAGCCTGTTTCTGGCGATCACGGCCACCATTCTGGCTGCGCTGCTGGGTTCGCTGAACGGCTACGCCCTCGCCAAATGGAAGTTCCGGGGGGCCAATACCCTATTCGCGCTGATGCTGTTCGGGATGTTCATTCCGTACCAGGCGGTCCTGATTCCGCTGTTTCAGTTCGTCAAGTCGCTGGGGTTGTACGGCAGCATCTGGGGTCTGATCCTGGCACACGTGGTCTACGGCCTGCCCATCACCACGCTGATCTTCCGCAACTACTACGCGGAGGTGCCCGATGCCCTCATTGAGGCGTCAACCATCGACGGTGCGGGCTTCTGGAGCATCTACCGCATGGTGATCTTGCCCCTGAGTATCCCCGCCTTCGTGGTGGTAATTATCTGGGAGTTCACGCAGGTCTGGAACGAGTTCCTGTTCGCGGCCACGCTGACAAACACCTCTTCGCAGCCGGTGACCTACGCCCTGTCGCAACTTGCGGGTGGTCAGGCGGTGAGCTGGAACCTGCCGATGGCGGGCGCAATTCTGGCCGCCCTGCCCACCCTGCTGGTGTACATCCTGCTGGGCCGCTACTTTGTGCGCGGTCTGCTGGCGGGCAGCGTCAAGGGCTGAAGACAGAAACTTCGGGCAAGGCGCAGGGCACGCCTCTTCCACTTGGAAGAAGCGTGCCCTGCGCCTTGCCGTGAGCCCTGTCCTCCGGTTTCACTGCGGGCGCGGTAGACTCCGCACAATCTCATGTCCAGAGCCAACGCTGCCGTCGTGTTCGTCGTGTCCCATGACCGGGCGCGGGCCGAGGCCCTGCGGCCTGCCCTGCCCGAGGCCGACGTCTACGCCATCGCCGACGCCGAAACGCTGCTGCGGGAAGCCCACGTGCATCCGCCCGCCGCTGCGCTGCTGTACACAGACCTGCCGGGGATTCCGCTGGCCGAGGTGCTGCCCCTGCTCCGCCAGCGGGCCGAACTGGCCGGGACGCACTGGCTGGCGGTGGGCCGCAAGGGGCTGGGCGCGCTGCTGGCCGCCGGAGCCGACGCCCTGATTGGCGACACCACGCCCGTGGACGCCCTCGCGCTGCAGGTGCGGGCGCTGCTGCGCCGGGCGGGGGAACACCATGACCTCGAACACCGCGTCTCTCAGCTCCAGCGCCGCCTGGACGACTGGGAGCACGAGGAACGGGTGCGCGACCAGCTTGTGCATATGCTCGTCCACGACCTGAAAAACCCCATCGCCGCCGTGATGGGCCTGCTGGAGGTGGTAGAGGAGGATGAGCGCCTGCTGCCGGACCTGCGCGACCTGGTCAAGGTGGCCCGCGACGAGACGGGGCACCTGCTGCACCTGACCGTAAACATGCTGGACGTGCGAAAGATTCAGGCGGGCAAAATGAACCTGCGGCCCGAACTGGTGTTCACCCCCATGTTCGAAGAGATCATTACCCAGGCATGCGGTGACATCGGTAGCGGCCTGCGCGACCGCATGCTGCGGGTGCAGGTGGCGCCCAACCTCAGCCCCACGCGGGCGGACCCAGAGATTTTGCGCCGGGTCTTTGCCAACCTCATCAGCAACGCCATGAAGCACACGGTGGTGGGCGGCACCATCCAGGTCAGGGTCTGGCAGGCCGAGAACGAGACCCGCGCCACGGTGGTGGACGACGGCGAGGGCATTCCCGCCGAGGACATTCCCAACCTGTTCGCCGCCTTCGAGCAGTCGCGCCTGACCCTGCATGGCCGTTTCGACACCGGCATGGGGCTGGCCTTTTGCAAGATGGCCGTAGAAGAACACGGTGGACGTATTTCAGTGGAATCCGAGCGCGGTCACGGGGCCACCTTCACCTTCACCCTCCCGCTGGCCCACGACAACGAAGAGGATGATTTCGCCGAGCTGCTGAGCTGAGAACAAAAGAGCGCCGTCAGACGCCCTCAAGGGTGTGGCCTTCCGTCTCCTGCTGGGCCCCGCGGAGAGGCGGGAGCCAGTACGTGCCGCCTCACTGGGGGCGCACTGCTGCTGATGCTCGGGGAGGTGCTGGCGTTGGGCGTGGCCTCGGAGACTTTGCGACGCCCTCCTCTGGGCTTCTATTCCCAGCTCCAAAGACGGGTGGCAAGGGCCAAGTACGCCCGCTCCAGCACAGCATTTCTGACCCGATTTGCCCCAAACCTTACGGAAGTGAGGCGCCAGGCCCTCGGTTCGGCTTGTCTATATGCTGCTTCGCCCGTTGACACGGCGAAATCCGCGCCGTGCAAACCTCCCGTCACGGCTGCGCAGCGTGACGTTTGCATTCGTGCCAGGCAGGGTTCCGTGATAGAACTTGGGCGTATCAAAAGTCGGATGCAGGTGCAGTTCGTCAGGCCCCTTCTCTTTTTTCAAGTTACTCGTGCGTTTTTTCACGAGTAGGCGGAAAAGGGTGGTGGGGCAGAAGGGAGACTCCCATCGAGTACGCGAATTTCGTCATCATGCTGCTGGTGGCCCTGGGGATCGGGGTGCTGGCCGTCGTCGTTTCCGCCATCCTGGGGCCGAAGAAAGCCACGCGTATCAAGCTCATGGCCTACGAGAGCGGCAACGATCCCGAAGGCGGCGGCGTGGGGACGGGTCAGCGCTTTCCAGTCCACTTCTACCTCGTCGCCATGCTGTTCATCGTGTTTGACATCGAGACGGCCTTTTTCTACCCGCTTGCGGTGGCCTACCAGAAGCTGATCCCCTTCGCCTTTTTCGAGGCGATCACCTTCGTGGCGCTGCTGCTGGTGGGTTACTTCTACATCCTGAAAAAAGGGGTGCTGGAGTGGAACTGAGAGAAGCGGGGCGCAGGGCGCAAAGAGCGGCGCGCGCGCGGCCCACGTGGCCTCTGGCCTTTGCCCTCTGTTCCCTGCTGTACCCGGACTTGCAAAGCCATGAAATGGAGGTGCGCCCATGGCCCTGAAAGAACTCTTCGACCGCGACTGGCAGGAGCTGGAGTCTGAAGGCGTCTTGTTTTCCAGCCTCGAGAAGCTGGTGGCGTGGGGCCGCAGCAACAGCCTTTGGCCCGCCACCTTCGGCCTGGCGTGCTGCGCCATCGAGATGATGAGCAGCACGGACGGGCGCAACGACCTCGCGCGCTTTGGCTCCGAGGTGTTTCGCGCCTCGCCCCGGCAGGCGGACGTGATGATCGTGGCGGGGCGGTTGTCCAAGAAGATGGCTCCGGTCATGCGCCGCGTCTACGACCAGATGCCGGACCCCAAGTGGGTGATCTCCATGGGGGCCTGCGCCTCGTCGGGCGGCATGTTCAACAACTACGCCATCGTGCAGAACGTGGACCATGTGGTGCCCGTGGACATCTACGTGCCCGGTTGCCCACCCCGGCCCGAAGCGCTGATCTACGCGGTCATGCAGCTTCAGAAGAAGGTGCGCGGCGAGGCGTTCGACGAGTTGGGACACCAACTCCCGATGGTGGAGGCGTGGACCCGATGACCGCCGAGCACAGAGACGCGCAGCTCTGGGCGGCCGCTTCGGCCCTGATGGCAGAACTTGGCCTAACCCCGGACCACGCCGCCGAATCCACCGCGGTTGTGCCCGCCGAGGCGCTGCGTACCGTGGCCCAGTCCCTCAAAGCGCGCGGGTTCATGCTGATGGACTCGGTGGGCGTGGATTACCTCGCTTACCCCGAGCGCAAGCCTGCCCGCTTCGCTGTCTTGCACAACGTCTACCACCCGGAAGACCACCGCCGCCTGTTCCTGCGGGTGTGGCTGGACGACGGCCAACCGCTCGATAGCCTCTTTCCCGTGTGGAAGGCCGCGAACTACCTGGAGCGCGAGGTCTATGACCTGATTGGCGTCGAGTTCCTCGGGCACCCGGACCTCCGCAAGGTGCTGACGCCCGAAGACCTCGAGGGCCATCCCCTCCGCAAGGATTTCCCCCTTGGCGAAACGCCCACCATGTTCCGCGAGGGCCGCTTTATTGATCCCGCCACCTTCCGCGCCGGGCTGACCGGCCAGAGTCGGGGGCTGACCGGCTGGCGCGGCGAGTTCCGCCGGGGGCAGGGCGGGGACCGCGAGCCGCCCGTGATGCCGGAAGGGGGACCGAAATGACCGCCGAACCGACCACCCAGACTGGGGGCGCACTCCTCCACACGCAGATCATGAGCCTGAACGTGGGGCCGCAGCACCCGTCCACGCACGGCGTCTTGCGGCTGGTGGTGGACATGGACGGCGAGTACGTCACGCGGGTGACGCCACACATGGGCTACCTGCACACCGGCTTCGAGAAAACGTTCGAGCACCGCACCTACCAGCAGGGCGTGACTTACGCGCCGCGTACCGACTACCTGCACTGCTTCGGACACGAACTGGCCTACGTCCTGAGCGTGGAAAAGCTTCTCCAGGCTGAGGTGCCCGAGCGGGCGAATGTGGTCCGTGTGATTCTGCACGAGCTCGGACGGATCCACTCGCACCTCGTCTTCGTGGGCACGGGCCTGCTGGACCTCGGGGCGCTGACGCCCTTTTTCTACGCCTTCCGCGAGAAGGAAGCGCTTGTGGACCTGTTCGAGGCGGCCACCGGCTACCGCATGAATCAGGGCTACTTCCGGGTGGGTGGGCTGTCGCGCGATATCCCCGAAGGCTGGGCCGAACAGGTGGCCGCCTTTCTCGACGCCTTCGAGAAGGGCGTGGACGAGTACGAGACGCTGTTCGCAGCCAACCCGATTTTTGTGGACCGGGCGAAGGGCGTAGGCGTTATCCCAAGAGACGTGGCGATTGACCTGGGTTTGACTGGGCCGAACTTGCGTGCGTCCGGCGTGGCGCTCGATCACCGCAAGGCCAATCCATACTGCGGATACGAACAGTACGACTTTAATGTTCCCGTCAGCCAGGACGGCGACTGCCTCGCCCGCTTTCAGCTGCGGCTGATGGAGTTTCGCGAGAGCGCGAAGATCGTGCGGCAGGCCCTCAAGCGCCTTGCGCCCGGCCCGGTCAAGGACCCCAACCGCAAGATCTCGTTGCCGCCCCGTCAGGAACTCGAAACGAGTATGGAAGCGGTCATCCACCACTTCAAACTCGTGACCGAAGGCTTTCACCCCCCCATGGGCGAGGTGTACGTGCCCACCGAGTCGGCGCGCGGCGAGGTGGGCTACTACATCGTCAGCGACGGCGGCTCCATGCCCTACCGCGTCAAGATTCGCGCCCCCAGCTTCGTGAACCTGCAGGCGCTGGAATACGCCTGCGTGGGTGGTCAGTTCGCGGACCTCATCACGATCCTGGCGACGATTGACCCGGTGCTGGGGGACGTGGACCGATGAAGCAGCCAGTGGCCAGTCGCCAGTCGCCAGCAACTTCTTTTCCTGGTGACTGGCGACTGGCCACTGGCCACTCTGCTGTGCAAGGAGCAATGCCACTTTGACCTACTTTGCAGACAAACAACCCCTCGTCGCGGACATCTTTTCGCGCTACCCGGACAGCCCCCAGGGCCGCCGCTCGGCGCTGATGCCGCTGCTGCGCGAGGTGCAGGACGCCGAAGGCTTCGTGTCCGAGGCGCGGATGGCCGAGATCGCTCATCTTTGCGGCACGACGGCCACCGAAGTCCGCAGCGTGATGAGCTTTTATTCCACCTACCACACGGTGCCCACAGGGCGCTATCACCTTCAGGTCTGCTCGACGCTGATGTGTGCGCTGGCGGGCAGCGACGAACTGTGGGACCACTTCGTCTCGGAGTTGGACGTGCAGCCAGGCGAAGTCAGTCCTGACGGGCGCTTCAGCGTGCAAAAGGTGGAGTGTCTCGGCTCGTGCGGCACCGCGCCCGTGGTCCAGATCAACGACGACGGCTACTACGAGCACGTGACGCGCCGTAAGTGTGACCGCCTCCTCGCCGCGCTGCGTTCGGATATGCCTCCCGCCCCGGATAACCCTGTGCCCGTTACAGTGCGTGAAGACGGACGGCAGATGCTGGCGAACGGCGAGCGGGTGGGCGCGAGCATCTCCGAGCTGACCGTTCTTGCCCGCCCCGTCCCCAATGGGGCCAAAGCTGGAGGAGAAGCGTGACCGTCGCCGAACCCGCTCCCAAACCCATCACCAGCGGCAAGGACGCCCGCTTCGCGCCCACGCTGTACGCGCATGTCGGGCAGGACCAGAGCTGGACGCTGAACTATTACCTGATGCACGGCGGCTATCAGGGTGTGCAGCGCGCCTTTGCGATGGGTCCCGACCCCGTGATCGACGAGGTGAAGAAGAGCGGCCTGCGTGGACGCGGCGGCGCAGGCTTCGCGACGGGCCTCAAGTGGTCGTTCATGCCCCTCAAGGACGGCAAGCAGCACTACATTATCTGCAACGCCGACGAGTCCGAGCCGGGCAGCTTCAAGGACCGTTACCTGCTGTCCGAGGACCCGCATCAGCTCATTGAGGGCATGCTTATCGGTGGGTACGCCATGCGCGCCTCGCTGGGCTACATCTACATTCGCGGCGAGTATGTCCACGCTGCCGAGCGGATGTGGGCGGCCATTCAAGAGGCGCGGACGGCAGGCCTGCTGGGCAGGAATATTCTGGGCAGCGGCTTTGACTTTGATCTCCAGGTTCACCGGGGCGCCGGAGCGTACATCTGCGGCGAGGAAACCGCGCTGATGAACTCGCTTGAGGGCCTGCGCGCCAACCCACGCCTGAAGCCGCCCTTTCCCGCCGCCGCCGGGCTATACGGCCTGCCCACCACCATCAACAACGTGGAGACGTTTTGCGCCGCCACCCAGATCCTGAAATACGGCGCGGACTGGCACGCGGGTATGGGGACCGAAAAGTCCAAGGGCATGAAGCTCTTCCAGATCAGCGGCCCGGTGGCCCGGCCCGGCGTGTACGAGTTGCCGCTGGGCACCACCTTCCGCGAACTGGTTTTCGATTGGGCAGGTGGCCCACTGGAGGAGATCAAGGCGATCATTCCCGGAGGCTCCTCCTGCCCGATGATGCCCTGGACCGACAAGATTCTCGACACCCCCATGGACTATGAGAGCGTGGGCGCGGCGGGCTCCATGCTGGGCACGGGCGGCGTAACGCTGGTTCCAAAAGCCGACTGCATTGTGAATACCACCTGGAACCTCGTCCGCTTCTATGCCCACGAGTCCTGCGGCAAATGTACCCCCTGCCGTGAGGGCATCAGCGGTTGGATGGTCCGGATGTACGAGAAGCTGGTGCGTGGGCACGGCCAGCCCGGCGACGTGCAACTGATTCTCGACATGTCCGACAACATTGGCGGGCGCAGCTTCTGCGCGCTGGCCGACGCCTGCCTGGGTCCGGTTCTCAGTTCCATCAAGCTCTTCCGCGAGGAATATGACCAGCTCGCGGGGACGGGGCAGCCGATGTACCCGACGCGCAGAAGGTGGTTGGACGGATGAGGATGCACAGAGCAGGGCGCACGCAGGGGGCAAGAAACGCAGGGGCGGCAACCGCGCTGTGCTCTTCGCGCTGTGCCCTCGGCGCTCACCTTAAGGAGCAACCATGAAAGTCGTTGTCGACGGTACCGAACTCGATCTCCCGGCGGGGACGAGCGCGATAGACGCCGTATTCCACGCCGGGCGCGACGTGCCGTACTTCTGCGCGCACCCGTACCTGTCGCCCGTGGGGGCGTGCCGGATGTGTCTGGTAGAGTCCGGCTCTCCCCGCAAGAACCCCGACGGCACCTTCGTGATGGAAGGCGAGGGCGAAGCCGCCACGCCCAAAATCTTCTGGTTTCCCAAGCCGATGGCCGCTTGCACCATGCAGGCCACCGAAGGCATGCACATCAAGACGGCCAAAACGTCCGAGGTGGTGGCAAAAGCGCAGTCGGGCATGATGGAATTTACGCTGCTCAATCACCCCCTCGACTGCCCCACCTGCGACAAGGGCGGCGCGTGCGAGCTTCAGGACCGCGCCTTCGAGTACGGCTACGGCGCGAGCCGCTTCGGCTTTGACCGCCGCCACGCCGACAAGCACTACCCGCTCTCGGACTTCATCATTCTCGATCAGGAGCGGTGCATCCATTGCAAGCGCTGCGTGCGCTACTTCGAGGAAGTGCCGGGCCAGGAGGTGCTGGACTTTATCGAGCGCGGTGGCCACACCTTTATCGACACGGAAGAGGGTGGGCTGCCCGTGGGTTTCCAGGGCAACATCGCCGATATCTGCCCAGTGGGGGCGCTGCTTGACAACGTGGCCCGCTTCCGGGGCCGCAACTGGGAGTACGACCACACCCCCACCACCTGCACCCTGTGCCCGGTGGGTTGCGCCATCGTGGTGGATGCGCGCAACGGGCGTCTGGAGCGTGTGGTGGCGGGCGAGAACCGCGAAGTGAACGAGATGTGGCTGTGCGACGCAGGCCGCTTCGGTCACGTGTTTGCCTCCGAAGACCGCCTCGTCACGCCCCACATTCGCGTGAACGGCGAACTGCGCCCCGCCACCTGGGACGAGGCGCTGGACACGATCCGCACGAACCTCAGTGGCATGAATGGGGCCGACCTGGCCTTGTTCCTGAACGCCGATTCCACCCTGGAGGAAGGCGCGGCGCTCGAAGCTTTCGCGTCTCAGATCGCCACCGCATCGGTGGACCACTGGCCGCGCTTCGGCGTGAACGTGCCCTCTACGGCCACCCTGACGGACGTGGCGAGTGCCGACGCGGTGGTGGTGCTGGGCGCGGACCTGGGCGAGGAAGCCCCGGTCGTCGAACTGCGCGTGTTGGAAATGCTGCGTGGAGGCGTCCTCCCCAATGAGTTCAACCACGGCACGGCCATCGCGGACCTGCGCCTCGTGGAGCGGCCTACCCGTCGCCCCGAGCGCCTCGCCGTCATCGGTGGGGAATCGCGCCTCTCCGGGCAGGCCGGCATCCGGGCGGCGTCGAACGGCCACAACGCCCTTGCCCGGTTGATGCAGCCCGACACCCAGGAGCTGCGGGCGGCCCTCGCCTTGCTGGAAAAGGCAGAGCGCCCAGTGCTCATCCTCGGTGCAGATGTGCTGGGCAGCGCGGACGGCAGCTTCACCAACCGCCTGAATACGCTGCTGACCCGTACGGGAGCCAAAGTTCTGGCCCTCTCCGCCGCTCCCAACAGCGCTGGCCTGGCGCACCTGCAACTGGTGCCGCGCGCGGGTGGGCTGGACTACGGGCGGCTGGGGCAGGCGCGGGCCGCGTTGCTGTCGCGCCTCGATCCTGGCATCCGCGCGCCCGGCTTTACCATCGTCCACGACACGCACCTGACCAGAACGGCGCAGCTGGCGGACGTGGTGCTGCCCGCTGTCACGAACTATGAGAAGCGCGGCACCACCGTCAATCTCGAAGGCCGCCTCCTGCCCCTGCAGCAGGCCGCCCTCAGCGCGGGCGAGGGCACGGACCTGATTCAAACCCTGACCGCCCTGGCTGGAGCGCTGGGCCTGCGCGCGTCTGTTCGCGGCCTCAAGTCGGCCCAGGCCCTGTTGCGCCAGCGGCTGAACGTGGACGTGAGCCAGTTGCCACCGGAAGGCCAGATTCTGCCCCTCGGCCCCACCGCCACCGCGCCCGTCACCGCGCCCTACGTGCCCCAGCTCTGGAAACCCAGGATGCAGCCCATCCCCGAGCGCCGGGGGAGTGGTGTTCCCAGCCGCGCCGAGCGGAACGGGATGTGGGAGTTGCCGATGCATCCCGGAACGGTGCAGCCCGGGGGGGATGATTGATGCCCGACTGGCTGATCCAACTCCTCATCACCCTGCTGAAAGCCGTGCTGGTGGCTTTCGCGCTGCTGACCACCTTTGCCTACATGACGCTGGTGGAGCGGCGGTTGCTGGCCCGCATGCAGATTCGCCTGGGGCCGAACCGCGTTGGACCGATGGGATTGCTGCAACCCCTCGCCGACGCAATCAAGAGCATCTTCAAGGAAGACGTCAACGTCACGCTGGCGGACAGGCTGGTGTACACGCTCGCGCCCATCGTGGCCATCGGCATGGCGCTCTCGGCGTTCGGAGGTATTCCCGCCGGGCCCGCCGGAAGTCTGTTTGGGGCGGACCCCTGGGTCTACAACTTTGATGCGGGCGTGCTGGCGCTGCTGGCGATCACGTCCATGGGCGTGTACGGCATCTTTCTGGGCGGCTGGGCGTCGGGGTCCAAGTACCCGATTCTGGGCGGACTGCGGTCCAGCGCGCAGATGATCTCCTACGAACTGGGCATGGGCCTGAGCCTGCTGGGGCTCCTCATGCTGGTAGGCAGCACCAATTTCCGCGTCATCGTGGAGTGGCAATCGCTCGCGGGCTGGATGATCCTCTTCCAGTCGCTGGGCTTCGCGCTGTTTCTGATCTCGTCCTTCGCCGAAACCAACCGCACACCCTTTGACTTGCCGGAAGCCGAGCAGGAGCTCGTCGCGGGCTACCTGACCGAGTATTCCGCGATCAAGTGGGCACTCTTCCAGATGGCCGAGTACGTGAACATGATCACCGCCTCCGCCGTCATGTCCACGCTGTTTTTCGGTGGCTACCGGGGCCCGGTGTTTCTGGACCGCTTTATTCCCGGCATCTCAGGCTGGCCGATCATCTGGCTGGTGGTCAAGATCGCGCTGTTCCTGTTCCTGTTCATCTGGGTGCGGGCCACCCTGCCCCGGTTGCGCTATGACCAACTCATGCGCTTCGGCTGGAAGCTGGTGCTGCCCGCTGCACTGATCAATACAGTGATGACGGCCGCCTACCTCGCCTTCCGGGGCAGTCTGGGCCTGTGGCCGCTGGCTGTGCTGAGCCTGATCGGGTTGGTGCTGCTGCTGGTGCTGGGGGACCGGGTGCGGGGGCTGTGGAGCACGTCTTCCGTAAAGCGTCCCATCGAGCGGCCGTCTCCCGCACGGCCAGTGGGGGGCGACTGATGCAGGTGGTTCGGGTCTGGAATTTATGGGTGAAGGGCGTCGCCAGCGGTCACCCACCAGCGGCCAGCAAAAACACTGGCCACGGGGAACTGGCGACCGGCAACTCTGGAGGCATGTATGGGCGTTCTTGAAATCGCCAAGGGCATGGGCGTCACGCTGGGCAAGCTGTTTCAGAAGCCCGTGACGGTCAGCTACCCCGAACAGCGGGCCACGCTGCAACCCCGTTTCCGGGGACGGCACGTGCTGACCCGCCATCCCGGCACCGGCCTGGAAAAGTGCATCGGCTGCTCGCTGTGCGCCGCCGCCTGCCCCGCTTACGCTATTTACGTGGAGGCGGCGGAAAACGATCCCGCCCATCCCACCAGCCCCGGCGAGCGCTACGCGAAGGTCTACGAGATCAACATGCTGCGCTGCATCTTTTGCGGCATGTGCGAGGAAGCTTGCCCGACGGGCGCGGTGGTCCTGGGCAACGAGTTTGAGCTGGCCGACTACCGCTACCGGGACCTCGTGTACGGCAAGGAAGACATGCTCGTGGGCGTAGACGGCTCGGTGCCGCAGCGCCGCGAGGCCATCCGTAAGGGCCAGCCCGTACGCGTGGGCTTCCGCGTACAGGGTGGGCCGCGCAAGGAACTGGAGGGGGTGGAGTACCCGAGATGAAGATGCGCAGAGCAAAGGGCATTGATAGGGCAGAGGTGGTGGCCACACGCCCCCTCACCCCGGTCCTCTCCCACACGTGGAGAGGGAGCAAAAACGTCTCACTTTCCATACCCCAGGTGCGCCCATGATCGCCTTTATCCTCCTGGGCGCTCTGGCCCTCGTCGGTGCCGTCGTCACGGTGGCCGCCAAGAATGCCGTTCATGCAGCGCTCGGCCTCGTGGGAACACTGCTCAGTGTGGCGGGGCTGTTTGCCAGTCTGAACGCTTCGTTTCTCGCCGCGGCGCAGGTAATCGTGTACGCGGGCGCGGTGATGGTGCTGTTTCTGTTCGTGATCATGCTGCTCAATGCCAATGCGCCCGTGACCGGCCGGGACCCGGTGCCCTTTGTGCGGGAGCTGGCGGGCATCGGCGGGGTGCTGCTGGCGGGGGCCTTTGCCGTGCTGGCGCTGACTTACCGGGACCCTGCGCCGCTCGCCCAGAATGCGGCGAAGTTGCAGGGCGGCAGCGCCGGACCTGTGGGCGAGGTGCTGCTCACCCGGTTCCTGCTGCCGTTCGAGGCCGTCAGCATCCTGCTCCTCGTCGCCATCGTGGGGGCCGTCGCGTTGGTGAATCGGCCCACGCCCCAGCCTGATGGTGTGCCCACCGAGGAAGAGGAGGGGCTGCCGATCCGTCCTACCCGGCGCGCGTTGCCCCAACGACAGGAGACACCCGCGCTGACGCAGGTCCGTACAGAAGCCGCCCTGACCGAGAAGGGGCCCGCCTGATGGCGCCCACCGCCTACTACGTTGCCCTGTCGGGCCTGCTGTTCGCCATCGGTATGATCGGGGTGCTGACACGCCGCACGGCGATCATGGTCTTTCTCAGCGTGGAGCTGATGCTCAATGCTGCGAACCTCGCGCTGGTGGCCTTTGCCCGTGCGTGGGGCGACCTCACCGCGCAGACCGCCGTGTTTATCGTGATGACGCTCGCCGCCGCCGAAGTCGCCATCGGCCTCGCCATCATCGTAGCAATCTTCCGCAAGCGCGAGACCACCAATGTGGACGATCTCGCGGTCCTGAAAGGCTGAGTGGGAAGCTTGCCACTGTACCTCCTTCCCCTGTTTCCCCTGCTGGGCTTCGCGCTGCTGATCTGCCTGCCCCGCCTCTTTCCCGGCAAGTCGGGCGGCCTGCTGGGCTGCGCCGCCGTACTGGCGAGCTTTGTCGTGGCCGTGATGCGCTACCTGGGGCAGACGGACGCCCCAGACCACGAGGTCCTGTGGTCTTGGTTGCCCAACATGGCGCTGAACGCGAACCTCGCCGTTGGCTTCTATCTCGATCAACTCAGCGCCCTGATGTCCCTGATCATCACGGGCATTGGCTTTTTGATTCACGTCTACTCGCTCTCGTACATGGGGCACGACAAGCAGTTCACGCGTTTTTTCGCGTTCCTGAACTTCTTCGTCGCCATGATGCTGATCCTCGTGCTGGCCGATTCCTATCCGCTGATGTTCGTGGGCTGGGAAGGCGTGGGCATGGCGTCGTACCTCCTGATCGGCTTCTGGTTTAGCGGACGCAACTCCGAAGCGTCGGACCGCGAACTGCGGGAGGCCTCGGACCGCGAGGGCGTGGCGAACTCCAACGCCGCCCGCAAGGCGTTCATCATGAACCGCATCGGGGACCTGGGCTTCATGTTCGGGATGTTCCTGATCTACAAGCTCTACGGGACCTTGGTAATTCCCGAGCTGGCGGAGCGGGCCGAAAGCGTGCGTGTGGCGCAGGCGGCCATCGAACTCACGTGCCTGTTCCTGCTCGTCGGCGCGGTGGGCAAGAGCGGTCAACTGCCGCTGACCACCTGGCTGCCCGACGCTATGGCCGGTCCGACGCCCGTTTCGGCGCTGATCCACGCCGCCACGATGGTCACGGCGGGCGTGTACCTGATCTCGCGCAGCCATTTCCTGTATGACCTCGCGCCCGGGGCCTCCACTTGGGTGGCGTGGGTGGGCGGCCTGACGGCGCTGTACGGTGCCCTGTCGGCGCTCAACCAGCACGACATCAAGAAAATTCTGGCGTACTCCACGGTCTCGCAGCTCGGCTACATGTTTATGGCGGTGGGCCTGCACGCCTACTCGGCGGGCGTGTTCCACCTGCTGACGCACGCCTTTTTCAAGGCGCTGCTGTTCCTGGCGGCGGGAGCTGTCATCCACGCGCTCCACGAGGAACAGGACGTGCGGGCGATGGGCGGAATGCGGAAGTTTATGCCCTTTACCCACATCGTTTCGCTGATGGGCGTGCTGGCCATTTCGGGGATTCCGATCTGGAGTGGTTTCTTCTCCAAAGACGCCATTCTGGCCGCCGCCTTCGGGTCCAACCCCGCGCTGTACGTGATTGGCTTGGGGGTGGCTTTCCTGACCGCCTTTTACATGGGCCGCTGGTACTTCCTGGTGTGGCAGGGCGAGTACCGGGGCCATGTCCACCATCCGCACGACGCCGACACCACCATGAAGGTGCCGCTGGGCATCCTCGCTGCGCTGGCAACGCTGGGCGGTCTGCTGAATATCCCCGCCTTCCTTGGTGGCGGCCACGCCTTCGATACCTACTTGGGCCGGGCCATTCCGCTGCACGGTCATGAAATCGCCGTCTCTACCGAACTGCTGCTGACGGCATTTGCAGTGCTCGCAGGCGTTGGCGGATTGGTCTGGGCCTTCCTCGAACACCGCGCCCGCTCGCTGGCGAATGGGCCTCTGGGTCTGCTCAGCACCCAGGCGCTCTACCTCGACACCATCTATAACGGCCTGTTCAGTGCGCCCAGTCGGGGCATTTCTTACGGTCTGGACATGGTAGACCGCAGCGTAGAGGGCAGTCTCGGTGCCGTCGCCCGCAACAGCGCCGCGCCGGGCGGGCTCTTTACCCGCTGGCAGAGCGGCTTTGTGCGCGCCTACGCAGTCTCCATGCTGCTGGGCACGGCCCTGATCCTGGGCTACTGGGCGCTGAAGACGATTGGAGGCGGCGCGTGATTCACCTGATGATTTTCCTCCCCCTGCTGGGATCTCTGATCCTGATGGCGGTGCCCCGGAAGTGGCGTGAGGAGGTGGCCGGGCTGTTCGCGGCCCTCACGCTGGGGCTGGGGTTGCTGATCTGGAGGGGCGGCGGGGCGGATCTGTTCTCGGTGCCGTGGATTCCCGCGCTGGGCGTAACCTATTCGGTGGCGCTGAACGGCGTGAGCCTCACGCTGGCGCTTATCACCGCCTTTATGTCCTTCGTCGCCGTGCTGTACGCCTCACGGCGGGTGGAGAACCCCGGCACCATGCTCTCGCTGGTGCTGGCGATGGAAACGGGCCTGCTGGGCATTTTCGCTGCGCAGGACCTGGTGCTGTTCTACGTGTTTTTCGAGGACGCCCTGCTGCCCTCGCTGCTGATGCTGGCGATCTACGGACGCCCCAGCCGGATGCGCGCCCTGACCCAGTTTGCGGCTTACACGTTGTTTGGCAGCCTCTTGATGCTGCTCGCCATTATCGGGGTGAAATACTACGGCGGCAGCCCCACCTTCGCGCTTGCAGACCTGCGCCAGCACCTCGTGACTGGCTCCACGCAGACCTGGCTCTACATCGGCTTCCTCGCCGCGATGGCCGTCAAGCTGCCCTTGTGGCCGCTGCACGCGTGGCTCCCCGACTTCCACGAGCAGAACCACGAGAGCGGGGTGCCCGACGTGATGGGCACGCTGTATAAGGTGGGCGGGTACGGGCTGTTTCAGTTCGGCCTGCCGCTGTTCCCGAACGCCTCGGAGGAACTGCGCCCCATCCTGATGGGTCTGGCCGCCTTTACCGCGCTGTACGCCGCCTGGATTGCCTTTCGTCAGACCGACTGGAAGCGGCTGCTCGCCTACGCTGGCCTCTCGCACATGGGCCTCGTCGCGCTGGGCGTCTTTTCTCTGAATGAGACGGCCACCATCGGGGCGATGTACCTGCTGGCGTTTCAGAACGTGTATACGGGCGCGCTGTTCCTGGCCGTCGGGATGCTTCAGGAGCGCGTCGGCAGCCTCGACACCCGCGTTGGCGGTGTGATGACCCAGGCAGGCGCGCTCGGCGGCATGACGATGGCGTTGTGGTTCGCCTCCATCGCGGTGCCTGGCCTCGCCGGATTTATCGGGGAGTTCTCCATCATGCTGGGCGCGTACCAGGTGCAGCCCTGGCTGACCTTTGTGGCGGGCCTCTCCGTCATTGCCGCCGCCGCCTACGCCCTCACCGGGTTTCAGACCACCTTCTGGCAAGGCCGTCCCTTCGGCGGGGTGCGGGTGGCAGACCTGCGCTCCACCGAGTGGCTGGTGCTGGGCCTGCCGCTGGCCGTCGCCATCTTCTTCGGCGTGTATTCCTCCCCGGCGCTGCGGCTGATCCAGCCCGCCGTGCGGAGCGTCCTGTCCACCCTGGGGGGCCAGTAAATGCAGTTACCCGACGTTCCCTTCGCCCCCATGCTGCCCATCCTGATGGTGCTGACCGGAGCGATCGCCAGCACGGTCCTGGGGTTTTACCTGCACCGCCGCGCCCTCACGGTCATCAACCTCGTCACCCTGGTTCTCAGTGGGGCTGCCATGATGGCCCTCTGGAACACGGGAGCCACCGCCTTCGGTGGGGCGCTTCAGGCCGACAACCCGGCCATCCTGCTGGGCATCACGATCCTCGTCGGCTCGGCCATGACGCTACTGGTCAGCCTGGACACGGCCTACCGCGCCCGCGTCAGCTTCCCGGAGTTTGACGCCATGCTGATGTACGCGGTGACGGGCACGCTGCTGATCGCCTTTTCCGGCGACCTGATGACCATGCTGATCGGTTTGGAAATCATGAGCCTGAGCAGCTACGTCCTCGCCACCCTGCAGGATTCGCGCCGCTCGGAAGAGTCTGGCCTGAAGTACTTCCTGCTGGGTGCGGCGGGCAGCGCCATCCTGATCTACGGCATCGCGCTGGTATACGGCGCAACGGGCAGCCTGAATTACCTCGGCATCGCGGCCAAGGCGGCGGCCCTGACGCCCACCAACGTCGCCATTCTCGTCGCGGGGGCATTGATGCTGCTCGCAGGCTTCGCGTTCAAGGTGGCGCTCGCGCCCTTCCACCAGTGGACGCCGGACGTGTACAGCGGCGCGCCCACCAGCGTCAGCCTGTTTCTGAGCACCGTGGTGAAGGTGGCCGCTTTCGCCGGAATGCTGCGCGTGTTCGGCGGCGCGCTTCATAGTGCCCCCGGCTGGGCCTCTACCCTTCAGGTCCTGACGGCCGCCACCCTGATCATCGGCAACGCGGCGGCCCTCTTCCAGCGCAACTTCAAGCGGATGATGGCCTACTCGGCGGTGGCGCACACGGGCTTTCTCGCCATGACGCTGCTGGGCACCCAGGCGATGGGCGGCGCGGCACTGGCCTACTACCTGCTGATCTATACGCTGATGACGGCGGCGGCCCTCGCCATTATTGCCGCCCTCCAGCGGAGCGAGGCAGGCATGGAGATCAGCGATCTGCGCGGCCTGTACTACCGCCACCCCGCCTACGCGGTGGCCCTCGCCGTGTGCCTGGCCTCGCTGGCCGGCCTGCCGCCCTTCGCGGGGTTCTTCGGCAAGTACCTCGCGTTTCAGGCGGCCTTTCAGAACGGGTACGTGTGGCTCTCGGTCCTGGCGGCCCTCGCCAGCGTGGCGGCGCTGGTGTATTACCTGCGCCCCGGCATGCTGATGTTCATGCCGGACCGCACCCCCGCCCGCGAATACGCCCACGGCGAGCGCGGCCCCACCAACTTCACCGTGGCGCTCGGTGTGGTCGGCGTCACCGTGCTGGGTATCCTGCCCAATCTGTGGTACGGGTGGGTGGCGAATCCGCTGATCTGGGAGCGGCTGGCGGGGCGGTAGGGGAGGGGCGAGCAGCTTTGAGTTTTGAGCCGTCGGCGGAGTGCTGGCGGCTTTTTTGTGTGAAGGGGACAGGGTGGCTCGGTGGCCGCCTTCGCCAGGCCCCTCCCTGCTGCGCAGCTCAGCGAGTTCCACGGGGGAAGAGGGTCAACAACCAGGGCCCACCTCCCTCCCTCCTTGTGGGGGAGGGGGGTGGGCCCCCTCCTCCAGACGCCTTTCCCCGCCACTGCCCGACGGCCCCCGTGGGCCGTCGGGCGCGCAGCGCACGGGCCTCTCCCAACTCGGCGGGACAGGCAGCCCAGCGTTTAAATGAGCGGGGGAGCTGGGCCTATTTACGCTCCCCACGGTCTTGCCTGGCGCAGCGCTGCTCCCCCTGCCCAGCCGGGTAGGGAGCTGGGGGTGGAGCAAACCGGAGCAAGTCCCCCTGCCACTCCTACACCATTCCGCCTATTCCCGCTCCACCGCATCCAAACCCTATACTGCGGGGCGTGCTTGTCGCCGTTCAGGACGCCACCAAAGAGTACGGACCCCTCACCGTCCTGTCAGAGATCACCTTCGCCGTACAACCCGGCGACCGCGTGGGCCTTGTGGGCCGCAACGGCGCGGGCAAAAGCACGCTGCTCAAACTGCTGACGGGCGAACTCATTCCTGACGGCGGCATGGTGCGCCGCGCTCCCGGCGTCCGCGCCCGCGCCCTGAAACAGGACCCCACCTTCCCCGAGGGCGCAACCGTGGACAGCGTGCTCGACGCGGCCTTCCATGACCTCGACGCCCTGGAGGCTGAACTTGCCGCCGCCGCCGAGGCCATGAACAGCGGCACGCCCGAGAGCGTGATGCACCACGAGGAAGTGCTGGAGCACTACGTCCGCCGCGGCGGCTTCGAGCGGCGCAGCCGCAAGGAGGCCGTGACGCTGGCTTTCGGCTTCCGGGGGCGCGAACAGGACCCCGTCTCCGGCTTGTCAGGCGGCGAGCGGACCCGGCTGGGCCTGGCCGCCCTGCTGGTGGAAAACCCGGACGTGCTGCTCCTCGACGAGCCGACGAACCACCTCGATATCGTAATGGTGGAGTGGCTGGAAACCTTCCTGGCGCGTTACCCCGGCGCGGTGCTGGTGATCAGCCACGACCGGGCCTTTCTGGACACCGTGACGAACGAGACGGCCTACCTGCGCGGCGGGACCCTCCAGGTCTACAAGGGCAGCTACACCACCTTCCGCGAGACGCTGGAGGCCGAGCAGGAGCGCCAGGCCGCGCAATTCGCGCAGGACGCCAAACAGATCGCCACCCTGCAGGCCAGCGCGGACCGCATGAAGATCTGGGGGTTGGGCATGAGCAAGCTCGCCCGGCGGGCCAAGGCGATGCAGGCCCGGGTAGACCGCATGCAGGCCCGCGCCACCGCCGCCCCACCCGCTGAGGAACGCACCACCCGCATCACCTTTCACGCGCCGGAGAGCGGCGACGTGGTGCTGGACGCCCGCCACGTCACCAAGGCAATGGGCGGGCGGACCCTCTTCCGCGACATCAACGTGCAGTTGCGCCGGGGTGACCGGGTGGCGATCATCGGGCGCAACGGGGCGGGGAAGACCACCCTGCTGCGCGCCCTGCTGGGGCTGCTGCCGAGCGATGACCCCAAAACGCGGGTGCTGACTGGGGCCCGCGTGAGCGTTGGCTACTACGATCAGGCCCTGCGCGGTGTGGATCCCTCCCAGACCCTCTACGACGTGGCGCGTGAGTACGTGCAGAAGGACCATGAGGCCCACAACCTGCTCGGCACCTTCATGTTCCCCTTCGATCAGCACGACAAGCAGGCGCGCATCCTCTCCGGCGGCGAGCGGGCACGGCTGGCGCTCCTCAAGCTGGCGCAGGAGGACCACAACCTCCTCGTGATGGACGAGCCGACCAACCACCTGGACATGGAGATGGTGGAGGCGCTGGAAGACGCGTTGACGGGCTATACCGGCACCCTGATCATGGTGAGCCACGACCGCGCCTTTATCGAGGGACTGGCAGACCGCATCTGGCTGCTGGAGGACGGGCGGTTCTACGAATACCCCGGCTGGGCGGACTACAAGGCCAAGCACCGCACGCTGGCCGAAGTTCAGGCTCAGGAAACCCCCACTCCCGCTGAACCTGCGAGACCCACCGCGCCAAAGGGCAAGGGCCTGTGGCACCTCAAGCGCGAGGTGGAAGCGATCGAGGCCGAGATCACGCGGCTGGAAGACGAACTGCTGCACGCTCAGGCCGCCCTGAGCAGCGCTCCGGCTGACGCCGACTTCGCGGGGCTGGGCCAGGCCGTACATGACCTGGAATTGCAGCTGGAGGCGAAGATGACCGCCTGGGGTGAGAAGCAGGCCGAGGTGGAGGCGCGGGGAGGGTAGAGCGTGCCCCAACTCGTGCCACGCTCTGGCCCTTTTACAGAAAGACACCTTACGGTGGCCCGAGGACCTGCTTTCTCAAACATTTCAGGGAGAGGAGGGCGTCCTAAACGCCAGATTGGAAAATGACGTCCCTGTGTTGTTTCCCAAAGGGCAACTCCTTCACATCCCTTTGAAGTCTTCTTGAAATCAGCCCTTCCCCTTACTCTGGCCCTCTGGCAGCGTGTGGCCAGCAGGGCGCGCCCACGGCAGGACCAACACCTCCAGCCGCCAGCCTGTATGAACTGCGTTTTCAGGGGGTGAGCAGCGACAAGCTCAGCGTCACCTCCCAGCGTCTCGGCAGCGGTCTGGGAGTGCAGACGCTGGAAAATGCTCCCGCCCTCGGTCTGAATACCCAGCCCCTCTCCACGGTCACCTTCGTGACCACGCAAGGCGGCGTGAGCACCCGTCACATCCAGGCCACCAACTCTTCCGGACAGACCCTGCACAACCTGGTGTTCGCGCCCGTCACGACCAGCGATATCGACGGCAACGCGGAGAACAACGCGCAGGGCCCCACGGCCGCCGGCACCCCCTTCCGCGCCGTGCAGTACTTCGGCGGCTCTGACGTCCCGGCTCAGGCAGGCAAGCTGGTCCTGAGCCAGGGCAAGGTCCTGGACAGCGCCACCCAGCAGGTCTGTGTGGACCCTGCCGCCGATCCCTTCTCGGTGGACCTCGATGCCAGTCGTCTGAGCGTCACGCCTCCTGCGGGCCTGACCGCCACCGTGCTGCATTCAGGCTGGCCGGTTGCGCCCACGGTGGCTCCGGGCGGGAGCACGAACGTCACCTTCGCCGTGGATCTGCCCGGCATCGACCCGCAGAACAAGCGCCCGCAGCCCTACAGCTTCAACCTGGTGTTCATGGGCGGGGTGGACGGCAACGCCTCCTCGCTCGGGACCTCTGCGGACGCGGGGCGGTTGTCGGGTCAGCTGCCCGACTGGAAATTCAGCAAGGTCCTGCTGACCCGCTGGGGACGTGACGAGCAGGTCGGCTTCTCCACGGAAGTGCTGCTGGGCGAGACGGCGGCGGATGGCCGGCGGAAACCGTAACGCTGACGCCCGGGGCGATCGCCACCGCGAACATCCGGCTCAGCGCGTCGGCGGTGGCGCTGGGCACCTACGAGGCGCAGCTCACCGGCCCCAGCATCGGCGGCGCGTCCCGCTGGTGCTTCACCGTGGTGCCGGAACGCACGGCGCTCAAGCTCTCCCGGGCGCAGCAGGTCACGAACAGCACCCAGGGCACCTGGGTGCTGGGCAAAACGGACGCGAACGCCTGGGCACTGATCCGCCTGCAGGGGGGACAGGAGGCGCAGCGTGAGGTGCTCGCGGACGGTTCGGCTCCTGGCAGCTACGCGCTGTCAGACGGAGGGGTGGCGGCCCTCTACGAGGTGGAAGGCTCCACCGACTTCAGTTACTCCTTCTCCTACGCCATGACCCACATTCGTGCGAACGGCGCACAGACTGGGCAGGTGTTCGCGCGGCAGGCGCCCTCACGGAGGTGAAGGCGGGCTTGCCCTATATGAATTCCGGTAAGCTGATCGCCAGTCCAGACGGTCAGACCCTGTTCTTTAACGCTTCCGAACCCGTCGTACCGCGTGATCGCCGCCACAGGCGCCCTTACGTCGGTGCCCGAGCTGACCTTCAACCCGCAAACATTGGATAGCGCTGGCAATGTCTACAGCAAGGACGACCAGACGCTGTGCCGGGTTGCGCCGAACGGAACGAGGAGAGTACTCCTGGAGTCCGGCGCGGTCAACGCCTATTCCACAGAGGTGATCGGTGTGGATGCGGCCGACAGCAACAGCCTCAGGGTGAAGTCGTTCGATGCGGGCCTGATCAAAGTCAACCTCACCACTGGAGAGCGGCAAAACGTCTCGTTCGGCGCCGTCTATTCCCTCACCGACGCCGCCCTACAGGCAGGAGGCGGGGTGATGGCGCTGCTGACGAACTACAACACCAGCACCTGGGAAGCTGCCCTGAGTGAAGTGAACCGCGCGCCTTTCTCCGTTTCGTCCGCGCTGTGCCAGAGCGTCAAGGGCGTATACGTTCGTCCTACCGGGACGCCCCTTGGCCCCTGGGCCGCCGTCACCCTGCTGTATATCGCCCCCAGTGGCCTGAAGGCGCCTCCTTCCCCACAATTCTGAACTTCTGTGGGCAGGCTTGCATTCGTGCGGGCCTGCTTTTTTGGTGCGTGTCCGCGCCGCTCCCTACACCAGCTCGGCCCGCTCCTCCTGCTCCCGGCGGAACTGGAGTTCGTACAGGTCCCGGTACAGACCGCCCCGGGTCATCAGCTCCTCGTGCGGGCCGTCTTCCACAATTTCTCCGGCGTTCATCACCAGGATCCGGTGGGCGTTGCGGATGGTCGATAAGCGGTGGGCGATCACGAACGTCGTGCGCCCTTGCATCAGCGTTTCCAGGGCGCCCTGGACCAGCGCCTCGGATTCGTTGTCGAGCGCGCTCGTCGCCTCGTCCAGAATCAGGATGCGGGGGTCTTTGAGCAGCGCCCGGGCAATGGCGATGCGCTGGCGCTGCCCGCCACTCAGCTTCACGCCCCGTTCGCCCACCACGGTACCGTAACCTCCCGGAAAGGCGCGGATAAAGCTGTCGGCGTTGGCTGCCCGTGCCGCCGCCTCCACCTCCGCCGCTGTTGCGTCCGGGCGGCCATAGCGGATGTTCTCCTCGATGGAGCCGGAAAACAGCAGTGTCTCCTGCGGCACCAGCCCGATCTGGGCGCGCAGGTCCTTCAGCTCGTAGCCGCGCACGTCGTGGCCGTCTACCTGTACGCTGCCGCCCGTCACGTCCCAGAAGCGGGGAATGAGGTTGGCCAGGGTGGTCTTGCCCGCGCCGCTGGGGCCGACAAGGGCGACGATCTGCCCAGCAGGAACATCGAAACTCATGCCCTGCAGGGTGGGCGTCTCGCCGTACCCAAAGGCCACCTGCCGGAAGGCGACGCGGCCCTCGGCATGGGCGAGGGGCCGGGGCGAGGCGGGTTCGGGTAGATCACTGCGCTCGTCCAGCAGTTCAAAAATGCGGCCTGACGCGCCCAGCGCCTCCTGAAACTGGCTGAACACGCCAGTCAGCCCTGCCACCGCCCCGCCTACCTGCAGCGCGTAGATCAGAAACGTGACGAGGTTGCCCGGCGTGAGTTGCCCGGACATCACCTGTCGCCCGCCGGACCACAGCACCAGCGCCAGCGAGCCGAAGGTCAGGAATCCCATCGTGCCGCTCATCAGGGCCTGGAGGCGGGCGCGTTTCAGGGCTGCCAGAAAACTCGCCTGCACCCCGCGGCCGTAGCGGACCTGCTCTACCCCCTCGGCGGTAAAGCCCTGCACCACCCGCACGCCGCTGATGGCCTCCTCGGCGCTGGCATTGGCTTCGGCCACCCGGTCTTGCACCTCGCGGCTCACCCGGCGAATCTGGCGGCCGATGAGCACGGCGGTGCCGATCACCAGCGGAATCACGGCCAGGGTGAGCAGGCTCAGGCGTGCGCTCGTCAGCACCAGCAGGGCCGTGGATCCGACGATGTTGACGCTCAGGGCGGCGAGTTGCGCCAGCGCCGTGCTTGTGATCGCCTGCACAGTGCCCACGTCCGCAGTCAGGCGGCTGGTGAGATCCCCCGTTTTGTGATCGGCAAAAAAGCGCGGCGAGAGCGTCAGCAGATGGCCGAACAGCGCCCGCCGCAGGTCTGCCACCACCCCGGCTCCCACCCGCGCCAGCAGGTACGCCTGCGCCGCGCCGAACACGGACGACAGGGCGAAGATGCCCAGCAGCGTCAGGACAATCCGGTCCAGTGGGCCGGTGTCGGTGCTGCCCACCCTGAGAAACGAGGCGTCGATGAGGCGGCCGAACAGCCGGGGAAAGATCAGGTTCAGGCCGCTGGAGATCAGGGTGGCGCACAGGCCCAGGATGAACAGCAGCCGGTAGGGGCGCGCGAAGGCCAGCAGGCGGGGCAGTTGCCGGGGATCGCGCTTCGGGCGCGGCCTGCCCGGATCCGGCGTGAGCGGCAGGGAGCGGGACGGGCGGGACATCATGGCCCCAGCGTACGCTCGCGGCGGGCGCCAGACCGCGGGAAAGGGCGGCTTCCGGGGGCGGAGCGCCGGGCAGGAAGCCTTCTGTATCTTCTGCAGCATTTTTTAGAATGGCCCACCTTCCCCGCAACGGAGGGCCAAAGGTGGCCCCATCTGGGGGCCCACCCCTGTGCCTACACTTCGAAAGAAACCAGTTCACACCGAAGTTTCGTCCCGTTCGTGAGCGGATTCAGAAAGAGGGTCTCCTATGCCTGTCATCCCCCGCCTGCCCCTTCTCCTCGTCGTCCTCTCCTCAACGCTGCTCAGCACGGCCCACGCCGGGGGAATGTCCGGGCGTCAGGAAGGCAACCTCGACGTCAATGGGGCGAGCATCCACTACGTGAGCGTCGGTCAGGGCACACCCATGCTGTTGCTGCACGGCTATCCCCTGAGTGGGGAGTTGTTTTCGCGCAACCGCGACGCCCTGGCCGCGGCCGGTTACCGCGTCATCACCATCGACCACCGGGGCTACGGGCAGAGCACCGCCCCGGCGGCCGATCCCGGCAGCCTGCAGACCTACGCCAGTGACGCCCTCGCCGTGATGGATAAGTTGAACGTGCCCAGGGCCATCATCGGCGGCATGAGCATGGGCGGACCGATTGCCTTCGAGATGTACCGCACGGCGCCCCAGCGCTTTCTGGGCCTGATCCTGATCGACACCATTGCCAATCCGGCGGGGATCGTCGAGCAGCACATCTGGAAGGGAATGGCGCAAAAGGCCAGCACCTACGGCCCGCAGTCGCTCGCGCCCGAACTGCTCAAGGACATGCTGACCGGCGCGACGCGGATGAACCGTCCGGGGGACGCAAAGATGCTGACGGGAATCGTCCAGCAGGCCTCGGTGGCGGCGGACGTGGCGGGAGCGAACGTGCTGGCGACGCGGCCCGATTCCATTCCGACGCTCAAGACGATCACGGTGCCCACGCTGATCCTCGAGGGTGGAGAAGACACGGTGTACCCGCCGGAATTCAGCGTGAAGATGCAGCAAAATATCGCCGGCAGCAAGCTGGTCCTGATTCCCGGCGCAGCCCACGCCGCGATCTTTGAAAAGGCCACCGCCGCCAACCAGGCGATTCTCAACTGGGCGCGGGCGAATAACCTCCGCTAAGGGGATCTGTCCGCGCTTGGCCGCCAGCGAAAAGGAGAGCGGCAGATCTGTACGGTATCCGCCGCTCTCCTCCTGTTGCGCCTACGCCAGCACGCCAGCTGCTTCCGTGTGCTCCAGGTCAAACGCTTCGGCCACGCCCCGGTAGGTCAGCTTGCCCGCGTGGGTGTTCAGGCCCAGCATCAGGGCGCGGTTGCGGTTGAGGGCCGCTCGGCCCCCATCGGCGAGCAGCGTCACGTAGGGGAAGGTGGCGTTGGTGAGTGCGAAGGTGCTCGTGCGGGGCACTGCACCGGGCATGTTCGCCACGCCGTAGTGGACCACGCCGTCCACCACATACGTGGGATCGTCGTGGGTGGTGGCGTGAATGGTTTCCACGCAGCCGCCCTGGTCCACGGCCACGTCCACGATGACGCTGCCCTCCTGCATCAGGGGCAGCATGTCGCGCGTGACGAGGTGCGGGGCTTTGGCGCCCGGAATCAGCACGCCGCCGACGAGCAGGTCCGCCTCGGGCAGCAGGGCGCGGATGTTGGCCTCGCTGCTCATCATGGTGGTGAGTTTGCCGAAGAACACGTCGTCGAGGTAGGTCAGGCGGCGGTGTGACACGTCGAGTACCGTCACCTTGGCCCCCAGGCCCATTGCCATCTTTGCCGCGTTTGTGCCTACCACGCCACCACCGATGATGACCACGTGCCCCGCCTGCACGCCAGGTACCCCGCCGAGCAGCACGCCGCGTCCGCCCACCGGCTTTTGCAGATGGTATGCGCCCGCCTGCACGCTGAGGCGGCCGGCAACCTCGGACATGGGCGTCAGCAGAGGCAAGCTGCCGTCTTCGAGCTGCACCGTCTCGTAGGCCACGCCCGTCGTGCCCGCGGCCAGCAGCGCGTCCGTGAGGGGCCGGTCCGCCGCGAGGTGCAGGTAGGTAAAGAGGAGCAGATCGTCACGCAGGTAGCCGTATTCGGCCGCGATGGGTTCCTTGACCTTCACCACCATCTCGGCGGCCCAGGCCTCGGCGGCGCTGCCCAGCGTCGCCCCGGCGGCCTCATACTCGGTGTCCGGGATGCCGCTGCCTACCCCCGCACCGCGTTCTACCATCACCGTGTGTCCGCGCCGCACCAGCGTCGCCACGCCCCCAGGCGTCAACGCCACGCGGTTTTCCTTGACCTTGATTTCCTTCGGGAGTCCAATGTTCATGTCACACTCCTGCTGCGCCGCGCGCCTCTTGCGCCAGCCAGACGTTGTTGATGTGGCGCAATAGTAGCAGGACTGCAGGCAAATGCGATTGCCAGAGTCGCTGCTTACACACTGCTCGGCGCAACACCATTGCTTAAAAGGTGGTATTCTCCTCCTGTTCATGTCAAAGCCGGAACTCGACGATACGGACCGTCATATCCTGCGGGTGCTGCAGACCGACGCCCGCATGCCCAACACTGAACTTGCCGACGAGATCGGCCTGACGCCTGCGCCCACCTTGCGGCGGGTGCGGCGGCTGGAGGAGGAAGGGATCATCAGCCGGTACGTCGCGCTGCTCGACCCCAAGCAGGTGGGGCGGGACCTGATGGTGTTCGTGCGGGTGACGCTGGACAAGCAGACCAAGCAGGGCTTCGAGACCTTCGCCGAGCAGATGCGCGGACGGCCCGAGGTGCTCGAATGCTACCTGTGTCTGGGCGACACCGACTACCAGCTCAAGGTATGCGTGGCGGACCTCGACGCCTACCAGCGCTTTCTGGTGGACGTGCTGGCCGCTATTCCTGGGGTACGCAACACCGCGAGCACCATCGCGGTGAAGCAGGAGAAGTACACGACGAGCCTGGCGCTGGAGTAGGGGGCGGCCCGTTTCCCTTCGCCAGGCGCCAGGGGTGTGAGCGCGCTACCCTGTGCCTATGCGCCTCCTGACCCTTTCCGCCCTGCTGCTCGCTTCCGCCGCGCTGGCGCAGAGCGCGGTGCCTGCCGCAACGCCCGCCCCGGCCTTCGTGCCATTGCCCTTCCTCAGCGACAAGCCGGTTCGTACCTTCACCGAGCCGCAGTGGGTGGTCAATCCAGCGCACAGCTACCGCGCTGTACTCCACACGAGCAAGGGCGATGTGACCGTCGAACTGAACGCGCGGCAGGCCCCCAAGGCCGTGAACAGCTTCGTATTTCTGGCGCTCAACCACTTTTACGATGGCACACGCTTTCACCGCGTCATCGGGGGCTTCATGGCGCAGGGAGGCGATCCCCTCAGCGCCGACGCGGAGCAGAAGACGAAGTGGGGTACGGGCGGGCCCGGATACCAGTTTTTCGTGGAGCTGGACCCAAATCTAACTTTCAATACGCCCGGCGTGCTGGGGATGGCCCGCTCACAGAGCTATTTCTCACAGGGCAGCCAGTTTTTCATCACGCTGGCCCCCGCTGACTTCCTGACTGGGCAGTACACGGCGTTCGGCAAGGTGCTGGAGGGGCAGGATATCCTGGCAACGCTGACGCGCACGGCGACGAGCGGAGCGGGCGGCGAAGTTCCCGTGAAGGACGCTGAGGCGGATGTGCTGCGGAGCGTGCAGATTCTCGTCTCATCCGGACGCTGAGCCGTCGCCTACACTCAGGCCATGCACCCCTCTCGGCGCGTTCTGTCCCTCGCTGCCCTCGGAGTCGCCGCCTGGTTGCTGCGCCAGACCCTGCGGGGCCGTGATCCGGTTCGCTTGACCCAACCCGGCTGGGGTGAAGTGCTGAGCCCGGCCGACGGCGTAGTGGCGTTCGTCCGGCGCGTCGAGGAAGGGAAGGTGGTGGGGGACGCGCCGCTGGACCTCCGCGCTTTCACCGAACAGGATCTGGAGGACGGTTGGTTGCTGGGCATCCTCCTCGGCCCGTTGGATGCCCGTTATGTCTATGCTCCCGCAGAGGGAACTGTGGGCGACGTGCGTTTGACGGGTGGCCCGGGCGGCGGCCCGCTGCTGAACCCGCTGCAGAAAGTCGCCCTCCTCGGGGGCCTGCCCGCCGATCCCCTCGGCCAGCCGAACCTGGAGGGCAACGAGCGGCACACCACCGTGCTGACCACCGCGCAGGGCCACGTCGGCGTGACCCTGCTGGCCGGAGGCAAGGGGCTGGGCGCGATTACCTATGCGGGCGAGGGTGACGCGCTGAACGCCGGGCAGAAACTCGCCTATCTGGAGGCCAGCGGAGGCGCGGTGCTCCTGACCCTGTCGGCTGTCCTCGTGCCGCAAGTCAGCGTGGGGGACCGCGTGGTGGGGGCGCGAACGGTGGTGGCGAGGAAGGTCTGAACGCGCGGAAACCCGCTGGCCGCTCCGTTACCTCAGCAGCGCCACCACCGCCGTCACCACCAGCGCGGCCAGGCCCATGCCGACGCTGCTGGCGGCCCCGGTCGCCTCGCCTTCCTCCCGGGCGCGCGCGGTACCGATGCCGTGGGCGACACTGCCCATGGCGGTACCGCGCGCCAGTGGGTGGCGGATGCCCAGCTGGGTCAGCGTGGGCGGCAGCACCAGCGCCCCCAGGAGCCCCGAGAGCACCGCGAGCGTGGCGGCGAGCGCCGGGGGTGCGCCCGTGACCCCGGCGAGTTGCAGGGCGACGGGGCTGGTGGCGGATGCGGTCATCAGGGAGCGCCGGGCAGCCACGTCCAATCCGAGCAGGTGGGGCAGCAGGGTATCGACGCCTACGCCTACCAAAGTGCCCACCACCCCGCCCACCACGAGCGCCCGCCACTCCCGCGCCAGCAGGGACCGCAACCGGTACAGCGGCACGGCCAGCGCCACCACCGCCGGACCGAGCAGGAATGACAGGGGCTGCACCTGCGCCGCATAGTGCAGGTACGGGGTGCGGGTAAGCAGCAACGCGCCCGCGACGAGCACGGTGGCGATCAGGGTGGGATTGACCGCCGGATGCCTGAGGCGCAACTGTGCCGCCACGCCCAGCGTGAAGGCGAGCAGCGTGAGGGCCAGCCAGATCATGCCCGGTCCCGCACCAGCTGGGCCGCGATGCCGCCCGCCGTCCCTGCGCCCAGCAGGAGTCCGGACAGCATCACCAGCAGCCACAGGCCCCACGCGGCCCCCGCCGAGAGGTAGTCCACGGCGCCGACGGTGGCGGGCACGAACAGCAGGCCCAGCAGGGCGAGCAGGCCGTCCCCCGCGCCTTCCACCCATTCCAGCCGCACGAGGCGCAGCGAGAGGGCCGCCCACAGCAAGACCATGCCCAGCACGGAACCGGGCAGCGGCAGGTGCAGGCCCGAGGCCAGCGCCGTACCCAACGCCGCAAAAGCCGTCAGCACCCCCAGCCCCAGCGCGAGGCGCACCGGAGAAGGGAGGGGGGCGGGTGTACTCACGCGCCTGCGGAGGCTCCCAGACGGGTCAACATGCCGCGAACCACCTGTTTGGCGTGGCGCGCCACCAGGGGCATAAAGGTCCGGTAGTCCACGTTGGCGCTGTGGTCGGCCGTGTCGCTTACCGAGCGGATCACCACGAAGGGCACGCCCGCTTTGGCACAGACCTGGGCCACCGCCGCGCCCTCCATCTCGGCGCAAGACGCGCTGAACTCGGTCCACAGCCGCTGCACTCCCTCACTCGACGCAATGAACTGGTCTCCGCTCGCCACCCGGCCTTCCACGGTCTGCACGCCTTCCACCTCGCGCGCCGCTTCCAGCGCCACCGCGCGCAGGTGCTCGTCGGCCGCCCAGCAGGGCGTCTCACCCGGAATGGTGCCGGGCGCGTAATTCAGGGCCGTCACGTCCACGTCGTGCTGCACGAGGTCGGTGCTCACGACGATGTCGCCCACCCTGAGATTCGGGTGAACGCCGCCCGCCACACCGGTAAAGATCACGCGCGTCGCGCCCGCGTGAAGCAGGTGCGTGGCCGTCATCGCGGCATTGACCTTACCGATGCCGCCCTTGGTGAGCAACACCGGCACGCCCTCCAGCACGCCCCGGTACAGGGTGACGCCGGGCCGTTCCAGCGTTTCACGCTCCTGCAACTCCGCCAGGAGCAACTCGATTTCCTCGTCCATCGCGCCCATGATCGCCAGCATGGAGCGCAGTCTACGGCCTTAACCCAGGCCATGGCTGCCTGACCCGCCTCCGCGCACCATACGGGCCTGGCCCACGTCATCACCCAGCCCTGCATCCGCGCCAAGGACCGTGCCTGCGCCGAGGTCTGCACGGTGGACCGCATCCACCGTGCTGGAGACCAGCCCCTGATTCAGCCGGATGAGTGCGTCCACTGCGGCGCGTGCGTGGCCACATGCCCGGTGGTCGCGATGTTTGCCAAGAAGGACGTGCCCACCGGTCAGGCGGCGTTTAGCCTCAAGAGCCCGGTATTTTTCGGCCTGTGGCCTGGCCCACGCCTGCCCTGCGCGCCACCGGTGGACCGGACGACGAGCGAAGCCCTGCCCGGTGAACGTTTCTGAGGAGGACAGGCGGCCGAGCGCCTTCCCTCCCACTCTCCGCGCCACCATAAACCTTGTGGCGGAGCGGGCGCAGCAGCTTCTGGGTTTCTCGCCCACCTTCCGGAACGTGCCCCCGCACGAGCTTGTCCCCCTGGCTGCCGGGGGGGCGTTCCGCACATTCCGGCGCGGCAGGCCCCTGTTTGGCGTGGGTTCAGAGTCAGGCCGTGGCCCAGGCGAGCGCCGTGTCGCTGCAAACGCCCACCGAGCTGCTCGCCCTGCCCGCCGAGGGGGTGCGTGAGCGGGTCTTCGGCAGTTCGGCCCCGACGCAGGCGGTGATCGCCTCGTTGGCCCGGCGGCAGGTGGAGTCGCTGACCCGGATGGAATCGCTCGTCTTCGGAGAACGGGGCGAGGGGCTGGCGGCCTACCTGCTGGAAGATGCCCCAGGGCCGCACGCGCCCTTCTGACCAACAGCGAACCCCACCGCGCTGCTGGGCACGGTCCCCGAACTCGTCAGCCGCAAGCTGGGTGGGTTCTGCCGTCTGGGTCTGATTCGTCTGGCGCGGCGCGCGGTTGTCGGGAAAATAGAGCAGACCGCGACACTCCCGTCTGCCCCGGCGTATGCTCGCCCCATGACCGACGCGCCCCTGCCTGAACTCATGCCCGACGCCAGCGTCGCCGATCCTCACGCTCATCTCGACCCGGCGGCACTCCGGCACGCCGACAGCCTGAAGTGGACGCTCTACCCCGAAGGCGTCATCCCCCTGTGGGTGGCCGACATGGATTATCCCGTGGCTCCGCCCATCCTCACGGCGCTTCAGGATCGGCTGACGCGCGGCCTGGGGTACCACCAACTGCTGGGCGACACAGCGCTGACCGAGCTGTTGGGACAACACCTCGCCACCCAGGGCCTGACCGACGTGCCGGAAGGCGGCATGGTCTTTTTGCCCGGTGTGGTGCCCGGTCTGTACGCCGCCATCCACGCCCTGACGCAGCCGGGCGAGCCGGTGCTCACCATGACGCCGATCTACCACCCCTTTCACCTTGGGATCACCGATCTGGGCCGCCGGGTGGCCGCCGCCCCGCTGCTGGAAGGCGAAACGCGGTGGGAAATCGACTGGGAGGGGCTCGAAGCTGCCGCTCAGGGAACGCGCCTGCTGATGCTGTGTCACCCGCACAATCCCACCGGGCGGGTGTGGGACGCGGAGGAGCTCCGCCGCCTGCGCGACTTCGCGCGCTCCCACGACCTGTACGTGGTGTCGGACGAATTGCACGCGGACCTGCGGTTCACCGATGCTCCCTTCGAGGCGTTTGCTGCCGATCCACGCGTACGGGACCGCACCGTTACCCTCACCGGCCCCTGCAAGGCGTACAACACGGCGGGCCTGGGCATCGGCGCGATGGTGGGACATGATGCGGACCTCGTGAAGCGCGTCAGGGGCGCGGCGGGCGGCCTGATGGGCCACCCCTCGGCCCTCAGCGTGACGATGTGGAAGGCTGCCCTGCGCGACGGAGGCCCCTGGCTGGAGGGAACGCTGAAGTACCTGCGCGGCAACCGCGACGTGCTCGCGGCCTTCCTGCTGGCCCGCCTTCCCTGGGTCCGCTTCACCACGCCTGAGGCCACCTACCTCGCCTGGCTCGACCTGCGCGCCCATCCCCGCGCCGAAGACATCCAGAAGTTCCTGCTTGAAGAGGCCCGGATCGCCGTCCATGACGGCCCTGTTTTCGCGCATGCGGAACTCAAACCCGAGTACCAGGGCTTTGTCCGCCTGAACTTCGCCACCAGCCGTCCGCTGTTGATTGAGGCGCTGGAGCGTATGGCAGACGCGCTGGGTGGAGAGGATATGGGGCAGAGGTAATGGAAGAGGCGGCGAGAGAGCCGCCTCTGATTTGGAAAAGCGTGACCGGGTTCCGATGACGGTGACGGGGAATATGGCCCCCATCCCCCAACAGGGCTCTACGGCCATGCCCATCTGCGGGCGCGGCCGAACCCCCTCACCCCCCCCGCGCCTTCACCCACCCTTCCAGGGCGGCGGTGTTGTCTTCCAGCAGGGGCAGCGTTGCCGTGAGCATTTCTTCGAGCAGTTCGGCCTGCTCGTTAATGGTGGTCAGCATGGCGCGCACCGCCATCGCGTCGGTGATCAGGTGGTGCAGTTCGGCGTCCGTGCCCCCGGCGCGGGCAGCGGCGTTCATGGCTTCCAGGGCGGCGCGCCGCTGGGTTAGCATCTGGGAGAGCAGCGTCAGCCGCGCGGCGAGTTGGGGCAGGTCAGGCACACCCCTACCTTACCGCCGCGCCGCCCGCCTCTGCTCCCTCCGGCGTCACCAGTTCCCGCAGCCGCGTGATCAGGGGCCGCAGCCGATCCCGCCGCAGCTTCAGCGCCGCGCGGTTGATTACCAAACGGGCCGACGAGCGGTACAGCACGTCGAGTTCCTCCAGGTTGTTGGCCTTGAGGGTGCTTCCCGTCTGCACCAGGTCCACCACTGCGTCCGCCAGTCCCGTCAGTGCGGCGAGTTCGATGTTGCCGGAGAGCTTGACCACCTCGGCGGGAATCCCCTGCGCCGAGAGGTACGCGCGGGCCGAGCGCGGGTACTTGGTGGCGACGCGGGCAATGGGGGAGGTGGCTCCCACCTCGCGGATCAGCGAGAGGCGGCAGGCGGCGAAATGCAGGTCCACCGGCTCGTACACCGTGCGGCCCGACTCGACCAGCACGTCCTTGCCGACGATCCCCGCGTCGGCCACACCCAGGTCCACGTACACCGGCACGTCCTGGTTGCGCAGTTCCAGCACCGTGACGCCCGGAAACTCGTGCCGAAGCGCCCGGGATTTTTCCGGCAGCGTCAGGGGCAGCCCGGCGCGCGAGAGCAGCTCCACGGCCTCCTCCAGGATCCGGCCCTTGGGCAGCGCGAGGGTGAGGTGGTCCGGGGAGCGGTTCGGAGCGGGCGTCATGCCGTCACCTCCGTGAGCGTCTGGCCCTGGGCCCAGCGCCGGATCCCCCGATCGCGGCAGTAGGCGAGCAACTCCGAGCGGTCTCCCGTCCAGGCGAGTTCCGCCACGAGTCCAGCCGCGCGGGCCGCCTCCGCCCCCGCCGGGTCCAGGGCCAGCACCACCTCCGGCGCCTGGGGCAGGTTCTGCGCCGCCACCTCGGTCAGCCGCTCCAGGCCGATGGCGAAGCCCGCGCCCGGCAGGTCTCCCAGGTGGTAGCGCCCGCCACCCAGCACCGGCTGGTTCAGCCCCTGGGCGTAGGCGCGGAAGGTGATGCCCGTGTAGTAGTCGTAGCGCCGGGTGGCCCCGAGATCGAACAGCAGCTCCCCACTGGACAGGGCCGCCACGGCCTCGAGGTGCGCCACCGCCGCCCGCGCCCGCTCACCCTGCGCCAGGGCCGCGGCCTGGGCCAGCACCTCGGGCCCGCCGTACAGATCAGTCAGGAAGTGCAGCGTGCGCGTCACTTCGGGACCCAGGCCGTGCCCGATTGCCAGCAGGTCCACGTCCGCTCCGCTCTTGCGGTCAATCGCGTTGTGCAGAGCGTCGCGCACGTCTTCCGGCACGCCGGCGTCCTCGAGCACGGCGTCGACAAAGCCGGGGTAGCCCACCTCCATCACCGCCTGCACGCCCACCGCCGCGAGGGCGCGCGTTCCGAGCGCGAGCAGTTCCGCGTCGGCCTGGGGCGTTGCCACGCCGATCAGCTCCACGCCCACCTGGCCGAACTCGCGCAGCCTTCCGAGCTCGCTCGTCAGCATCCTCAGCCACAGCCGCCCGCCGTATTGCAGGCGCAGGGGAAAGGGCCCCGCCGGAAAGCGCACCCGCACCAGCCGGCCGATGGCCGTGGTGAACTCGCTTCTCAGCGCCAGCACCTCGCCGCCCGCGTCGATAAGTTTGAAGGCCCGCGCATTTTGCGGGTGTCCCTCCGAGGCGAATTCCAGCGCCGGAACGTCCACTCCCCGGTAGCCCCAGGCGGCGAACTCGGCAGCCAGCCTCGCGCGCAGATGTTCACGCCAGGCCCACTCGGGGGGCAGCACGTCTCGGGTGCCCTCGGGAACGGCGCGGCTGTGGGTGGGAACGCGGGCGGAGAGGCTCACGGGGGGCATTAAAGCATTCTGGAAGCCGTCAGCGGTCAGCCCTCAGCCTTGAGCAGCCCCAGATGCTTATGCGTCTGTGCTTTTGCAGACCGCTGATCGCTGAGGGCCGACCGCTTTATACTTCCCTCCATGCGCCGCTCCGTGCTTGTCCTCGCCCTGCTTATCCCGGCCCTCGGGAGCTGCGCCCGCACCGCCGACACCTTCAAGCCCCGGATCGTGGTCACGAGTCCTGACGGCGGGGGCGTCAGTCGGGCGCGCAACATCACCGTGAAGGGCTACGCGCTCGACGACCAGGGGGTGGTCGCGCTGACGGTGGACGGCAAGCCGCTCACCATTCAGCCTGGCAGCCGCAAGATTGCCCAGTTCTCGTTTCAGACGGAATTGACGGGAGCGCGGCGGGACCTGACCTTCGGGGCACGGGACGCGGCGGGCAACACGGCCACGCTGGTGCTGCCCATCGCGGTGGACACGGTGCCGCCGGCCATCAAGGTGACCCGCTTCGAACGCGAGCGGAGCGTCATTCGCGTCACCGGCGTCGCCACCGACAATACCCGCGTGGCCCAGATCACTGTGGACGGCAAGCGGCTGAACATTACCCCCGGTGCCCGCACCGACTTCTACGCCGAAACCACAGGCACTTACGCCGAAATTCAGGTGGAAGACGGAGCAGGCAACGTGACGAAGCTGCGGGCGAGCCAGTAGGGCGGGGAGAGCTCCCTCCGGCTCTCCCCGCCCTTTGCCCAGCCTGCCCCCCGCTTCAGTCGAGCCGCGGCCCGCGTCAGTTGCCCGAAGTGGAGGACGCCAGGCGGACGTTGTCCAGGTACATTTTCCCGGCGTAGTTGCTGTTGACGTCGGCCACGATCAGGTTGATCTTGCCCAGGGCCGTGTCTGCGGCCAGCGGCTTATCAAATTTGTTTAGGTCGAAGCTCGCCTGCACGCGGTACAGGCCGTCGGAAGTCTTGGTCATGCCGGACAGGTCGCCCAGTGGGATGTTGACCGACTGCTGCGCCTGGGCCCAGTATCCCAGGCTCGGCGGGCCAAACGCCAGGTTAACCGAGAGGTTGCCCTGCGTGGCGCGTCCGGCTTCGGGCTTCAGGTAGAGGTCCAGCAGCAAGAAATTGTTGGTTCCGCGCGTCTGGGTGGGGATGTCCAGCACCAGACGGGGTGCGGAGGCCCAGGCGTCCGCCGGTTTGACATCGGGATACATCACGTCCCAGGACAGGGCCTTGGAACCGTTGGCATTGGCGATGGTCAGCGCACCCTTTACGCCCGAGGTGGCGTCCCAGTTCCAGCCCTGCCGCGTGCCGTCCTCGAAGGTCGAGGGTAGCGTGGCTGTGCCCAGCGGGTCATGGTTGACGGTTGGAGCCGTGGTGGTGCGGTTGCCCGAAAAGGTGATGTTGTCCAGCAGGACGTCGCCGCCATTTTGCGATCCGACGAAGAGGATCAGGTTGGTGAGGGTGCTGCCCTTTGCGTCGGCATCGGCGGCGATGTCCGCGAAGTTGGGAGAGTCGGCGGTGCTGAGGGTCAGCGTCGCCTTGTACATTCCGTCCGCCTGCCGGACGAATTGGTCTGGCTTCAGCTGGACGGCGTTTTTGGGATTGGCCCAGCCGTGCGCCGCACTTTGCGGAATGGCCGCGATGGACACCGTGGTGGGAGCAGGGACAAGCACATCCAGGCCCATCGCCTTGGCACCGGCGAGGCTGGGATGTTGGGACGAGCCGTCTGCGGACAGGCGCACGTTGGCCCAGTAATTGCCCGCCGACACGTCGGTGCTGCCGCCCAGACCGCCGATTCTGAGGGCTCCACCACTGTTGCTCAGCGTCACGGTTTTGACTGGGCTGTCCCCGTTGACGACGAAGCCCTGGGTTGTTCCATCGTCGAAGTTCCAGGCTGTTTCCCGGAAGGCGGTCCGGTCAAAGGGCCGGTAGGCGCTTCCCTGAATCCGGGCCCTGACGTATTCGCCGGAAACGGTAAGTTCTTGCGGTGCCCACTCCTGATCTGTTCCGGGATCGAGGCTCGTCGCCTGACTCCTGCCGAGTTCATAGGCGGTAAACGCCGCCGAGGTCTCGTTCTTGTTGGTGAGTGACCAGTTGATCCAGCTGATGTTGTTTCGGTTCAGGAAATCCAGCCAGGTGTCCGCCTCCTGAAGGAAAGGACCGTTGTTGCCGCTGGCCTCGCTCGTGCCCCACTCGGTCACAAAGACCGGCACCCCTTTTTGCAGGGCGTAGCGCACGTTGCTCATCACGTTGCCCCGGTCCGTCACGTCGTTCGACGCCAGGTGGGTCCCGGTGTAGAAGTGGGTGGTGTACATGACGTTCGGATCGCTGATGGGGTTGTCTGCCGCCAGATCCGCACGCTGACTCCAGTTGGGGGTCCCCACGATGACGATGTTCTGGTTGCCGCTGCCGCGCAGCATCTTGATGATCGGTTCTGCGTAGGCTTTGATCGAGGCCCAGCCGGACGCATCGTTGGGTACACCGGGCGGGTTGCCGGGATTGGGTTCGTTGGCCAGCTCATAGATGATGTGCCTGTCGTTGGGGTATTTCTGCGCGATCTCCTTAAAGAAGGCGGTGGGATTGGCTTTCTGGTAAACCTCCGCAGTGGGACTGCCCGGAGAGTGGACGTGCCAGTCCACAATCACGTAGAGGTCGTTGGCTATGGCGTAATCGATGCCCTGAATGACTTTTTGCTTGACCTCGGGATTGGTCGCGTACCCGCCCTCGCCGACATACATCGCGAGCCGCACGGCGTTGGCTCCCCAGTCCCGGGACAGGGCTGCGAAGGCATTGTCGTTGACGATTTCGGGAAACCACTGCAGGCCGTGGGTACTCATGCCGCGCAGTTGAATGGGGGTCCCCTTCGCATCGGCGAGCGTCTTCATGCAGCCGACGCTGACGATTTTGAGGGCGCCTGCCTGGGAGGGCTTTCGCGCGGAAGTCGTCAGGAGGTTTGCGTAGAGCTTTTCTGACGTTTCCCCTGAGTAGGTGCCTGCCGGGGCCTGCGGCGTGGCTGGAACCGGCTGGGCCGTGCAGCCCACTGGACCTGTGCCCGGGCCCTGGGCGCTACAGGCGGACAGCAGGCCGGTCAGGGCCGCCATCAGGGGAAAAGCCAAAGTCCTGCTCGTCACGCTTCTGGGCATTCGAGTTCTCCTTCAGGGGCTTGATGAAAGCGGTTGCAAGGCTCCGGACCTTTTCTACGTCCTGGAACCCTCTCTTTCGAGAGGCAAAGACAATAGAAAGACGTCCTTGCCTGCATTGAGCAAAGAGGTTCGGCTGGACGTGGTCCATCCATCTGTTGTTGGGCGTACGCTGGTCACTATGATCTTTTATGAAAGCGTCGTCAAGAGATGGCCACAGGGTCTGCAGCCGGACAGAACGCCTGCGGGACGCTGGGAGAATCCACCACATACGCTCCTGTGCGCTGAATTTTTCGATTGAACATCCTTTTGCACCGTTTGGAGGTTGGGCCGTGAGGAGTGAACCATGCTCCTTGACGCCTGAAGGTCACCCAGGTGCCGGAAGGAGGCTCTGCCAGGCGGGAGAGATGGAGGATGGACCTGAAAGCGTTTTCAGAACCCTTGCTGCGTTGGACGTGGCACATACGGCCAGGGCGGCAAGGCCGCACAATCCTCTATTCCCGCCCCCGCTAACCTGCTCCGGTGCCGCACGTCTCCCTCCCCGCCGTGCCTCTCCCCGTACGCAAGCCGCGCCCTACCCCTGCGGAGGAAGCCCCGCCGCCCGCCCACCTGCCCGAGATTCTGGAGCGCCTCGCCGCCGAGTACCTGCCCACGTCCCCCGCGCCCCGGGTCAGCGCCGAGCCGCTTGATGACCTGATCCGCATCATCCTCGCGCAGCAGAACACGGGGGAGGCGGTGCGGCGGCAGTTCGGGGCGTTGCGGTCAGCTTACCCGGTGTGGGAAGCGGCGCTCGCGGACGGCCCGGACGGCATTGAAGCCGTGCTGCGCGGAGCGGGCGGCGGCCTCGCCCGCATCAAGGCGGCGTACATCTGGGGCGTGCTGAACGGGTTGGAAGAAGCGTTGCCGTCTCCAGACGCTGGCCTCAGCCTTCATCATCTGCGCAGCCTGAACGACGCCGAAGTTCGCGCCTTGCTCGAATCCCTCCCCGGCGTGGGAATGAAAACGGCGTCGCTGCTGCTGCTGTTTGATTTGGCGCGCCCGGCCATTCCCATTGACACCCACATCCACCGCGTTGCCCGGCGGCTCGAGCTCTTTCCGGAGCGCTGGAACGTGCTGAAGGCGGAGCGCTGGTTCGACGAGGTGCTGCCGCGCGAGTGGGGCGTGCGCTCCACCTTCCACGTCTCGGCCATTCGGCACGGTCGCCAGACGTGCCGCACGGGGCGGCCCCGGTGCGAGCGGTGCGTGCTGCAAGACCTCTGCCCTTCGGCGGGCGTGTTCCTGCATGGCGCCGAGCAGGGGCTGGGGAAGCGCTGAACGCGCTACGGAAAAAGGGGTGCTGTCCGGGGCTGTACGCCACGTCCGCCGCATTGCATCACCATCCTGGTGAGGCCTTCCTCCGCCAGGCCTGTCGGCTTTCATGTGTTCCGCCGCGAGGCGCCCGTGAAAGGTGCGGGCACCACCACCGCGCCGGGAAGGCTCCACGCACGGCAGGCGAGGTTTCCGGCGCGACATGGAAGTGAAGGCCTTTTTCTGCACGCGGCGAAGCGGATCAGAAGGTCTTCCGGCAGGCGAGCGACGTCTGCGGGTCATCCTTCAGCCGACTTCCCGCGCAACGGAGGCGCACGCGCAGGGAGCGACCGCCTCCAGTAGGGCGTAGGCCCCGTCGGGGTAGGCCAGGGGTGACCCGGAGAAGCGGCCCGCTTGAGAGCGTCTTCCTGCGGAGAAAAAACATGCCTACCGCCACCGGGCCTCTGCCCCGGTGGTAGGCACCCCGGCCTGCCCAATGGCAGAAGTGGCTTAGGTCCGTACCCGCGGAAATTTCCCTTTGCGCCCTGACGTGTGGTTCTCCTTTGGGCGACGCCGGCGTTACCCCGACGTCGCGCCGTCCAGATACACGCTCAGCAGTGCGCGGGCCGTGCCCTGCGGATCGGCAGGTGGCGCGCCCGTGACCAGCGGGTACAGCAGTGCGAGCAGGGCGCGGGTCAGCAGGGCAGGGGGCAGATCGGCGCGCAGCTCGCCCCGGGCGCAGGCCTGCTCGATCAGTCGGGTGAGGCCCCCCATCCACACGCGGCGGTACTCGTTCTCGAAGGCGGCGCGGCGGACCGCTGAGACGTGGCGGAGTTCGCCAGCCAGTTGCAGGCCCACGCGCTGCTCGGGAGCACTGGCCAACAGATCGCCCACCAGCGTCTGTAGTTGCGCCCGTACCCCAGACTGCGTCTGCGCGTGTGCGACCAGCCGCGCGAGGCCCGCGAGGGTGCCCTCGAGCATCGCCAGAAAGAGCGCTTCCTTGTCGGCGTAATGGTGGTACAGGGCGGGCTTGGTCACGCCCACTGCCGCCGCCACCTCGCGCATGCTCACCCCGTGGTAGCCGCTCGCCACGAAGAGCCGCGCCGCCTCGGTCAGGATGCGGACGCGGGTGGGATCGGGGGTGGGGGAGGGCGGTGTGGAGAGCGGGGCGGTCACGCGCGCATGATAACTCGGGCAGGGAGAATGTCCCGGCAGCGGGACGTCTACGCGCCCAGGACAGGTTCTGAGACGCTCAGCTCCGCCGCCCAGACCTCTTCCGGCGTCTCGCGTCGGCGGATAAGTTGCCAGTCCGTGCCCGTCCACAGCACCTCTGCGGGACGCGAACGCGTGAGGTACGTGCTGCTCATGCTCGCTCCGTAGGCCCCGGCCTCCCCGATGGCGAGAAGCGCGCCGGGAACGGGAGCGGGCAGCGTCACGTCCCGCGCCAGCAGGTCCCCGCTCTCGCAGGCGGGTCCAGCCACGTCCCACGCCTCCTGCTGCTCGCCGTCCCAGAGGGCAGTCACCGGATGTTCGGCTCCGTACAGCATCGGCCGCAGCAGTTCGGTCATCCCTGCGTCCGTAAGCAGGAAGGAACGTCCCGTACGCTTGGTTCCCACGACTTTCGTCAGTAGTGTGCCGGCCCGTGCGACCAGGTAGCGTCCCGGCTCCACCCAAAGCCGCGCCCCGAATGCGCCCGCTGCTGCCCACGCCTCCCGCGCAATACCGGGTAGATCGGCGTCTATGCCCCAGCCTCCGCCCACGTCCAGCACCTCCAAATTCCCCGTTTCCACGCGCAGGTCTGCCAGCCGGGCAAAGGCCGCGCTGAAGTCCGAGGCGTCCCGAATGGCGCTGCCGATATGCACGTGTAGCCCGCGCGCATCATGTCCGGCGGCGCGCAGGGCGGCCAGCACTGCTGGGGCCTGCTCCGGCGTCACTCCGAACTTGCTGCTCTTCGCCCCGGTGGCGAGGTGATCGTGGGTGCTGACGTTCAGGGCAGGGTTCACCCGCACCAGGGCCCGCGAGGCGGGGGGAAGCAGCCTTACCTCCTCCGCCCGGTCCACGATGAACGTCGCGCCGAGCCGGGCCCCCGCCGCGTATTCCTCTGGGGATTTGGCGGGTCCATTCACCAGTACCCCGTCGCCGCCTGCGCCCACGTATTCGGCGCGCGCGAGTTCTCCGGCGCTCACGCACTCGAAGCCCACGCCCACCGCCCGCATCCGGGCCAGCAACGTGAGGTTGGGGTTGGCCTTCATGGCGTAGAAGATTCGCGCGTCTCCAAAGGCCGTCTGTACCCGGGCCAGTGCGGCGTCCAGCTCAGCGGCGTGATACACGTACAGGGGTGTGCCGAAACGTTCGGCGGCGGTTAGCAGCTGGGTGCGCGAGAGGATCACGCCAGAAGTGTAGAGCGGCGAATGTTCTGGAGGTACCCATTCGTCCCGGTCCGCTGGGCGAGGGTCGCGCGCGGCTGGACGGTGCCCATCCGCGGGTGCGGGTATGCCCGGAGACTGAAGGTGACGTGCCCGTCCGCGTGCAACTCCACCCGGAAGCGCTCCTCACCGCACTCAGGGTGGGCAGGGTGCCGTAGGCGCCGCTCGGTCACGTCGACGGCGCGGCAGCCAAACATCCAGGTCCAGGTCGGCGGTCCGAGGTGGGCGTCCAGCAGCGCCGTCTGTCCCACTCCTGTCCCGTCTGCGTCGAGACGCAACCAGGGCCTGGGTGCGTCCAGACGCGCAGCGCAGGCGCGGGCGAAACAAGCCTCCCGGTGGCCCAGGACCCGACGCGCCGCGACGGTTTCCAAACCCTGTGGAGTGGGGCGCACGGGAAACAGGGGCATGCCCCGGGCTGACGCGGCTGGATTTGCTGACGGCCAATCGCCGACCCCTGAACGCTTCCCCTACGCCCGCACCCACTCGCGCAGCACCTGCTCCAGGTGGCTGTCGTCCAGCTCGCCCTGTTCGGCCAGGTTCTTGATGTGGTCCGTAACCTGCCGCAGGGCGTCCTCACCGTAGTGCAGGCCCAGTTCGCGCGCCTTGTAGGCGATGGCGTGCTTACCGGTCACCTTGCTGACCGCCTGGATACGCCGGCCCACGCCAAACACGCCGGGGGGAATGGCCTCGTAGGCCCCGGGGTTGAGGTAGATGGCCTTGAGGTGCATGCCCGCCTTGTGGTTGTAGGCGAATTCGCCCGTCAGGTAGTTGTTCCAGGGCACGGGCAGGCCCACCATCCGCGCGATCATGCCGTCGAGTTCGGGCAGCAGGTCCAGGTTGTACTTGTCGATGAGTCCCTGCGGATCGAAGGTGAACATACGGGCCAGAAACCCGCCCAAGGGGGTAATGCCGTTACGCTCGCCAATCCCGAGAATCGTGGTGTCGATGTGGGTGGCCCCCGCCTCGATGGCCTCGTAGGCGTTGGACACCGCGCACCCCGTGTCGTTGTGCCCGTGAAACTCGATGCCGCACTCGGCGTGAATCACCTTGCGGACCTCGCGGACCAGCGTGTAAACCTGCCGGGGCGTGGCGACGCCCACTGTATCCGCCAGCCCGACGCGGTGAACGCCGAGGTCCGACACCGCGCGGTACACCGCCATCAGGTCCGCTTCCTCCGAGCGGAAGGTGTCTTCCGCGCTGAAGCGGATTTCCAGGTCCGGGCGGTTGTGCCTGATCCAGCCGATCACCTCGGACGCCGTGTCGATGATCTGGGCGATGTTCTTGCCGTGGCTAAATTCACGCAGGAAGGAGCTCGTGCCGAACAAAAGGTCCAGGCCGTCCACGCCGAGGTCCACCGCCCGCTGCACGTCGTCCATGTGGCAGCGCACGTGGGTCAGGATGCGGGCCTTGAGTCCCAACGAGGTCAGCCGGCGGATATCGGCCTGGGTCTGCTCGCCCACCATGGGCGTGGTGACCTCGATGAATTCGGCTCCGAAGGCGTCCAGCGCCCGCGCGATCTCGATCTTGTCGTCCGTTTTGAAGTTGCCGCGTGCGAACTGCTCGCCCTCCCGCAGAGTGGAGTCGATGATGGCCCAGGAACGGGCAGGAATCAGGGGGGCAACTTGATCGGTCATGGCAGCCTCAGTGGGCGTATTCTGACCGTAGGCTTTGTAAATGTCAAGGAAAGTGTCGTAATTGTTTTTCAAATGCAAAGAAGAAGCGAGAGTTGGAAGATCAGGAAGTAGGCCCGTCTGCAGCGGGCAGGGTGAAGAAGAAGGTGGTGCCCTCCGTGGGGATGGAGTGCAGCTCGATGTGTCCCCCGTCCTCCTCGACGATGCGCTTGACGATCGCGAGGCCCACACCGCTGCCCGCGTACTGGCTGCGGGTGTGGAGGCGCTGAAAGACGCCGAAAATCCGCTCATGGTATTCGGGCTCGATGCCAATGCCGTTGTCCTGCACTGCGAAGCGCACCCGGTCGCCCTGGCGCTCGGCGCGGACCTGGACCTCGGGCACCCGGTCTGGCGGTTGAAACTTCAGTCCGTTGCCCACGAGGTTTTGCAGCACCTGGCGCAGCTGCGTCTCGTCGGTCTGCACGGGGGGCAGGAGGCCGGCCTCCACGCGCGCGCCCCGCTCCTCGATCAGGCTGTGGAGGTTATTCAGCACGTCCTGCAAGACTTTTTCCGGTTCCACACGGCCCACCTTGCGCTCGCGGCCCAGGCGGGCGTACGCCAGCAGATCGTCGATCAGGAGGTTCATGCGCGCCGCCGCCTCTACCACGTGTTGGATGTAGGTGGTGGCCCGCTCGTCAAGCTGATCGCCGTAGCGCCGCTCCAGCAGCTGCAGAAAGCTGGTGATCGTCCGCAGGGGGGCCTTGAGGTCATGCGAGGCGACGTAGGCGAACTGCTCCAGCTCCTGATTCGAGCGCACGAGCTGTTCAGTTCGCTCTGCCACCCGCTCCTCCAGCGCGGTGTTGAGCGCCTGCAGGGCTTCTTGCGCCTCCCGCCGTTCGGTCACGTTGAAGGCCACGCCGTCCCACAGCTCGCGCCCGTTTGGCAACCGGCGCAGGGAGGAGGCCAGGTGCATCCAGCGCCGGTTGCCGTCCGCCAACCGCATGGGCACCTCGATCTCAAAGGTGGTGCCTAGGCGCACCGCCCGTTCCTCGGCTTCCAGCACGGCAGGCAGGTATTCGGGCAGGATCAGACCGTACAGCTCGCCGGAATCGGAGTAGACCTGCGCCGGCGAGACGCCCAGCAGGCGTTGGACGGACCCGCTCACATACAGGAACCGGGTCGTGCCGCCGGGCAGCCGCTCGGCCTGATAGGTCATCGCGCCCGGCAGGTTGTCGGTCAGGGCACGCAGCTGCGCCTCGCGTTCGCGCAGGGCCTGTGCTCCGGCGCGTGCCTGCTGCAGCGTTGCCAGGTGCTTGCCTCCCAGCCAGCTGATGCCTATGCCGACCAGCAAAAACAGCAGCAGACCCACCGACTCGGACAGCGAAAGGACCAGGGTGAAGCGGAAACGGGGCTGGGTGACCAGAAAGTTGATGCCCGCGGCGCTGAGCAGCGTGGCGAGGAGGGCCGGACGTTCGCCCGCGATCACGGCGCTGGTGGTGATGGCCAGCAGCGAGAGCAGATAGGGAAGATCGTTTCCAAGCACCGGTGTCAGCGCCTGGCGCAGGATCAGCGCCGCCCCGGCGAGCAGCGCGGCGAGCAGGTAGCCGGACCGTGGGTCCACGGGAGTGGGCGCCGCCTGGTCCGGCATCAGAGATTCAGAGATGGGGGGCAAGGGCATAGGCGGGCCAGCTCCAGTGTAAGCCGGGTCCACAGGCGCTTTCAGAATACCGGCCTTTTGTTGTGTGTAAGCCTAAAGTCAGCCTTTATGCCACCCGTCCGGCAACAGGCGTAGGGTGGGCCGTATGAGCTTAGAGACCCCTCCGCTGCATACCCGTCCGCTGGGCCGTACCGGCCTTCACGTCACCGAGATCGGCTACGGGGCCTGGGGCATCGGGGCCGACATGTGGAAGGGCGCGCAGGACGACGAGAGCCTTACCGCCCTGCGCCGCTACATCGAGCTGGGCGGCAACTTTATCGATACAGCCATGGGCTACGGCGATGGTCACAGCGAGCGCCTCGTCGGGCAGGTGGCGCGCGAGCATCCCGGTACCCTGGTCGCCACCAAGATCAGTCCCAAGAACCTGCGCTGGCCTGCCCCCCCCGAAGCCACCGCCGACGAGGCCTATCCCGGCGAGTACGTAATCCGCATGACGCAAGCCAGCCTGGAGCGCTTGGGTCTGCCCACCATCGACGTTCAGCAGCTTCACGTCTGGAACGACTCCTGGCTGGGTCAGGGCGACTGGCAGGCGGCGGCCGCGCAACTCAAGCGCGACGGCAAGGTCCGGCACTTCGGCATCTCCATCAACGATCACCAGCCGGACAACGCAATCAAGGCTGTGGAGGCGGGCGCGGTGGAAACGGTGCAGGTCATCTACAACGTCTTTGACCAGTCGCCGCAAGACCGCCTGCTCGACGCCTGCCTCGCCAACGGGGTGGGTGTGATCGTGCGCGTGGCGCTGGATGAGGGCAGCCTGACGGGCCGCATTACGCCCGAGACCACCTTCCCCGAAGGCGACTGGCGCAACCGCTACTTCGGCGGCAACCGCAAGGCGGAGCTGCAACCGCGTCTGCGCGCCATCGGGTCGGACCTGGGCATCACCACCGAACAGCTTCCCGAGACGGCCCTGCGTTTCGTGCTGTCGCACCCGGCGGTGAGCACCGTGATCGTCGGGATGCGCAGCGTGCGGAACGTGGAGCGTAACGTTGCGCTCGCTGACGGGCACGGCCTGCCCGCCGAGCAGGTGAAAAAGCTCTCTGCCCACCGCTGGGACCGCAACTGGTACGAGGCGGCGGACTGACCTGAGTTTTGCTCCCACTCCCCGCCCTCACCCTTGCCGTGGGGGCGGGCTTTCCCGCTGGCCCGCTCCCGTTCTGGCGACTTCGCCGGAGGTTTACCGTGTTCAGTTCTCACCTGCGGGACGTGCTGCGGCTGGCCCTACCCGCCAGCCTGGAAGCGTTTGTCCAACTGCTGTTCAACTTTCTGGCCCAACTTATCGTCGCCTCCCTCGGCGCCACTGCCGTCGCCGCCGTGGGGCTGTCGAACAACGTCACGCTGATGGCGATTTTCACCCTGGGAACCCTCGGTTCGGGCGCGGGTATCCTGGTGGCGCGGGCGTACGGCGCGGGGGACCGGGACGCGGTGGCGCGCACCACGGGCACGGCCCTGCTGCTGGCCGGGGCCGTGACGCTGGTGCTGACGCTGACCCTGCATACTTTTGCCCGGCCCCTGCTTGCGCTGCTGGGAGCTCCGGCCGAGCTGGAGCAGGCGGCCCGGCCCTTCTTTCAGGTGGCGCTGCTGGGGGTGCCCCTCATCGTGCTGAGTGTGGTGATGGGCAGCGTGCTGCGGTCGCTGGAACGGCCCCGCGTACCGATGGCGGCCACCATCCTCGCCGCCGCCGTGAACGTGGCGCTGGGCTACGCGCTTGTGCGCGGCCTGGCGGGCTTTCCGCGGCTGGGCCTGGTGGGCGCGGCCTGGGGAGCGCTGGGCGGCCAGGCGCTGCGGGTGGCGCTGCTGCTGGGCTTCTTGTACGGTCCTCGCCGCTTCGTGCGCCCGGCCTGGCTGGGGCTGAGCGCGCAGGGCCGGGTACTGACCGCTGAGCTGCTGCGCCTCTCCCTGCCTCTCGCCGCCACGCAACTCGCCTGGAGCGGCGGCAATCTGCTGTACGCGCTGCTGCTCGCCCGGCTGGGCACGTCCGTCCTGGCGGGGGCGCAGATCGGCTATACCCTGGAAGGCATCTTCGTCGTGTCCTCCTTCGGGCTGGTGCCTGCCGCCACGGCGCTGATCGGTCAGGCGGTGGGGCAGGGGGACGCCCGGCTGGCGCGGGAACGGGCGCGGGTGGTGGAGCGCTTCGGCGTGTTGACGGGCCTGGCCTTCGGAGCGCTGTTCGCCTGCTCGGCGTTTCTCCTGCCCCTGCTGTACCCGCAGGTGGGAGCGGAAGTGCGGGCGGTGGCGCAGAGCACCATCTTGCTCAACGCCGCGGTGCAGGTGGCCAAAGTTGCCAATATGGTGCGGGGTGGCGGGGTGCTGCCCTCCGCCAGCGACACGCGGGGCGTGCTGATCGGGGACGCCACCTCCGCCTTCCTGGTGGGATTGCCGCTCGCGTGGCTGCTCGCTTTCGGTCTGGACCTGGGCATCTGGGGCGTGCTGCTCGCCCGCGCTGCTGAGGAAATCGTCAAGGTGGGCATCTTCGCCTGGCGCACCCGTCAAGTGGTCTGGAGCCGGGTGATCGACGAGCAGGCCAGTCTGGGTGGAGCGGACTGAAACCTGGGGCAGTTGTCCGAATGGCGTGGCGCCGCGCGTGGAAGGGCATCCCTGCCGGCTCCCCATTCTCCCCCATGTCCATTCAAGCTCGCTCGCTGGGCTCAGTCAAAGAGAAGTCCTCTCCTTGACACTTAGGGCTCACCGCTCACCGAGGACGGTCGCTTCTGCATCAGCGCCGTCCGCTGACACTGCGCCACCACCTCGCCGCGCTGGTTGATGGCGCGGTGCTCCACCACCACGATCCCCGCGTCCAGGCGGCTGCGGCTTTCGCGGGCTTCGAGGACCTCCGACTCCGCCCGAATGGTGTCGCCGTGAAAGACAGGCTTGGGAAACACCACGTCGCTCAGACCCAGGTTCGCCACCAGCGTGCCCAGCGTCAACTCGTGGACGCTCAGGCCCACGAGGAGGCTCAGCGTCAGCAGGCTGTTGACCAGGGGCCGCCCAAACTCGGTGGCCGCCGCGTACTCGTGATCGAGGTGCAGGGGTTGGGGGTTCATGGTGAGCGTCGTGAAAAATACGTTGTCGGCTTCTGTCACGGTGCGCGTCACGCGGTGGCGGATGACGGTGCCCGTGGGAAGTTCTTCAAAATAGCGCCCCTGGGGGCGCAGCAGGTCCTCGTTCACAGGGTCTCTCCTCTGGCGTGCAGAATGGCGCGGGCCTTGGCGAGCATGGGTTCGTCCACCATCTGCCCCTCGAAGGCGAAGGCCCCCCGGCCTTCTTCCGCCGCCTCTTGGGCCGCGCTTAGCAAGCGGCGGGCACGCCCGGCTTCGGCATCGGTAGGGCCGAAGAATTCATGGGCCAGCGCCACCTGGCCCGGGTGAATGCACAGCTTGCCGCCGTAGCCGAGGGAACGGCCCTGCGCGGCGTCCTCGCGGAAGCCTTCCGCGTCATTCAGGCGCGTGACCACGATGTCCAGCGCGTGAACGCCCGTCAGCCGCGCGGCGAGAGCCACGCGTGAGCGGGCGTACAGCACTTCCAGGTTCCCGGGCGTGCGCCCCCCACCGAGGTCCGTGGTGTAGTCCTCGGCTCCGAAGTAGGCCCACTGTACGGGCGGCTCGGCCAGAATCTCACGGGCGTTCCACACCCCCGCGCCCGTTTCCAGTCCGGCGAGGAGGGGAAGGCCCAGCCCTCGCGTCCGCAGCGCCTCCACCACAGCCCGCACGTCCGCCGCCGACTCCAGCTTGGGCACCACCACTCCGGCGAGTTCGGGCGTCAGCACGCCGAGGTCACCGGAGAAGAAAGGCGAATGCACGCCGTTCACCCGCACGAACACCGCCAGGTGTGGCGCGGCGGCGATCAGGTCCCGCGCGGCGTCGCGTGCGATGGGACGGGCAGCGGCCTTCGCCCCGGACGTGCCGGGCACGGCGTCTTCCAGATCGATCACGACGGCGTCGGGCGCTGTGCGCGGCAGCTTGGCGATCAGGTCTGCGCGGTTGCCCGGCGCGAACAACACGCTGCGGGGACGGGGCAAGTCGGCGCTCATGTGTTCCTCCTGAAAAGGTAGAACGCAGGCAAACAAACGTTCGTCAGCACGTCCCTCAGCATAAGGGAACATGCGGCTGTGCTCCGGCCTCTCCTTACGGCACAGTAGAAGCATGACCACGTCTCCCACCCCCTTCCAGCTGGGCCTCTACACCTTCGGGGACCTGACGCCGGACCCGGTGAGCGGCTTGACCGTCTCGCCCCAGCAGCGCGTGAAGGACCTGCTGGAGGAAGCCGAACTCGCCGATCAGGTCGGGCTGGACGTGTTCGGCGTGGGCGAGCACCACCGCCCAGACTACCTCGTGTCCTCGCCCCCTACGGTGCTCGCGGCCATGGCGGGCCGCACGCGAAAGATCCGTCTGACGAGCGCGGTAACCGTGCTGGGCACCGAGGACCCCGTACGCGTGTACCAGCAGTTCGCCACCCTTGACCTGGTTTCGGGCGGCCGGGCCGAGATTATGGTGGGGCGAGGGTCTTTCGCCGAATCCTTTCCCCTGTTCCTGGGCGGAATGCCCGCCGATTACGACGCCCTGTTTTCCGAGAAGCTGGACCTGCTGCTGCGGCTGCGTGCGCAGACGCAGGTAAGCTGGCAGGGCCGCACGCGCGCGCCTCTACGCGGCGAGGGCGTTTATCCCCGTTCGGTGCAAGATCCCCTGCCCCTCTGGCTGGCCGTGGGCGGCACGCCTTCCTCGGCGCGGCGGGCAGGGACGCTCGGCCTGCCGATGGCGGTGGCGATTATCGGGGGGCAGTGGGCGCAGTTTGGACCGTTCGCCGAGCTGTACCGCACGGCGTCGCAGGCGGCGGGACACGGTCCGGCGACCCCCTCCCTGGGGATCAACTCGCACGGTTACATTGCCCCCACCTCCCAGCAGGCGGGCGACGAGGCGTTTGGGCCACACGCGGTGGTCATGAACCGCATCGGGCGCGAGCGGGGCTGGGCCCCCATCACCCGGGCCCACTTCGAGGCGGAACGGACCCTCGGGGGGGCCCTCTTCGTCGGTGATCCCGAACAGGTGACGGAGAAAATTCTTGCCCAGCACGCCTTGTTCGGTCACCGGCGCTTCCTGATGCAGATGAGCGTGGGCACTTTTCCCCACGCCCAGATCATGCGCTCTATCGAGTTGTTCGGGACGGTGGTGGCCCCCGCGGTGCGGGCAGAGGTGGCGCGGCGTTTAGCCTGACATGATGGGCAACTCGTACCGCACGACGCGCAGGCCCTTCACTTCCACCTCGTCCACCCTCCGGAAGCCCGCATTCTCGTATAGCGCGCGGAGTTTGGGGCGGTTGGCCGCGGTATCCAGCCGCAGCCATGAACATTTTTTCCGGTGGGTTTGCTGTACGGCGTCCTCCAGCATCCGCGCTGACAGCCCCTGTCCCTGCGCGTCCGGGTGAACGCCGAGTTTGTGTAGGTAGCGCGCCACACCCGGCAGATCATCCGGCCAGAAGAGGGTGTCCGCGTCCAGCAACACGTAAGTGGCCACCGCCTGCCCGCCCTGCCACGCCACCCGCCAGCCCTGCGCTGGGTAGTGCCGCGAGAGGCGCTCGGGCGTGAGGCCCGTCGGCGTCCACAGCGGCTCACCCCGCTTGGCACGGTGCGTGGCGGTGGCGATCAGGACGCGGGAGGCGGCCTCCACATCGCTCCAGGTGAGGGTCAGCTCCGTCATGCCCGTCAACATAGCTCTGGCTATGTGCCGGCGGCAGGCGCAGCTTCGATGCCGGTGGCGTACACGTCGCCGCCCCGCACCTCCAGCCGCACGCGGGGCAGCGGCCTGTACGCCTTGCCGAACACGGCTTCTCCCGCCCGCAGCGGATCGAATACGCTGAAGTGGCACGGACAGCCCAGTTGTGGGTGCGGGTCGTTCTGCGGCGGGCGGTAGTTGTACGCGAACGCCAGCACCTCGGGGTCCCGCACGAGGTTCACCAAGCAGCCCAGATGGGTGCAGACGCGCGAGTAGGCCGCGTAGTGGACCCCCCCCACGCTCAGTCCCCCTGCAACGGGACGGGGAACGTGCAGGGCCACACAGGGCCGTCCCCCATAGGTGAAGGGCACCTCGGCCCAGTCCTGCGCCAGAGTCCCCGTGGTGGTCACCCGCACCGCCTCGCCCGGCTGAAAATCCGGTGCTCCGGCCTTGCGCTTGCCGAACGTCACCCGTGAGGCGTACCAGCCCATATACCCGAATGCGCCCAGCGTGCCCGCCACCGGCAGCGTCCACCAGCGCTCCAGCACCTCGCGGCGGCTGAGCCTCACGGCCCTTCCTTCTGCCAGCGCTCCAGCACGTCCAGCAGGGCTTTGAGTTCAGTGGGCTTCAGATTGGGAAAGGCGGGCATCGCTCCGTGCCCAAGCACAATGACGTTCTGCAGGCCCGCCCGCGTCAGGGTGGAGGCCCGCAGGCTGGGGCCGACCGCACCTCCCGCACCTTCCGGGCCGTGGCAGCTCGCGCAACTGGCGGCGTACACCCGCAGCCCCGGATCGTCCTCGTTTTGGCGGGCGCGAAGGGCGGTAATCATCTCGTCGGCGTCACGGCCCTGGGGATCGAGGGTCCGGTAGCGTTCCAGGGCCGTCAGGGCGTCTTTGTCCTGCCCGAAGCGGGCCAGCGCGAAGCCCAGCAGCAGCTGTGACTCGGCCTCGTTCGGCGCGAGTTGCGCGGCGGTGCGGATCAGGAGGAAGGCCTGCTGCGCGTCTTCGGGCTTGGCGGAGCGTCCGCCCTGATCAGGCCGGGTCAGCAGCAGGATGCCCAGCCGCCGCAGCGCCTCGGGTTGCCGGGCGTCGAGTTTCAGCGCGTTGCCGTAGGCCTGCACCGCCTGGTCATACTGTTCGGCACCAAAGGCCGCCTTTCCCCACGCCAGATACGCCGTCTGATCGCGCTTCGCCTCCGCTTGGCGGCGCAACTCGGGCAGCGAGAGGACGTTGCGGACCTTCTGCGCCTCGCCCGCAGAGAGGGAGGCCAGTTGCCAGCGGGGCACGAAAGTCAGCGCCCCGGCCACCGTAACGAGGGCGGCGAGGACGGCGCCAGCGAGGGCCATTGGGCGGGTGCGCCGTCCACTCCGGGGCGCAGGGGGCAGGGCGTCCAGCGCCCGCAGGGTCAGGGCCGCGCGGCGTTCCAGGTCCGGGCGGCGCGCCTCGTCCTCCAACGTGGCGAGTTCCCCATACAGCCGGTCTTGCTCGGCTTCCAACCGGGTGCGTTCCGCCGCGTCCGGGTCCGCCGGGGCCGAGGCCCGCAGCGGCTCCAGCACGAGGGCCAGCGACGCGAGCACCACCAGCGCCAGCAGCACCACGCTCAGGATCACGGGCCGCCCCCCACGTCAGGACCCCCGCGCCGCGTGTCCCGCTGCACCTGCGCCAGAAAGGGATCAAAGGGTTCTTCGGGTGTGGGTGCCGCTGGATTCCCCGCGTCCGGTTTTCTTTTCAACAAGCCCGCCAGCACCGCTCCTCCGGCCACCAGCGCCGCGAGTGGAGCTCCCCACAGCAGCAGGTTGCGGCCCTGCTTGGGCGGGTCCAGCAGCACGAAGTTGCCGTACCGCTGGGCGAAGTAGGCGTAGATATCTGCGTCCGTGCGCCCCACCGCCACCTGCTCGCGCACCGACGAGCGCATCTTGACGCTGATGTCGCTGCCCGATTCCGAGATCGACTCTCCCGTATCGCACAGCGGGCAGCGCAGGTTTTTCTGGATGGCGGCGGCGCGCGCCTCCTGCGCGGGGGTAAGCGGCGTGACGGGCGCAGCGGCCAGCGCGCCGCAGAGCAGCGTCACACCCACCGCGGACAGCAACCGCGCGAACGGCGAACGGCCAAAGGCCAAAGGCCGCCTCAAAGCCCCTCCACCCCGATCTTCGTCAGCCCCGCGTTCAGCCTCTCACGCGTCAGGCCGCCCCGGTCCATATGCTGCACGGTGCCGTTCTTGTCGATAAACACTGTCTCCGGGACGCCCGACACTCCGTAGTTCACCCCCGTATTGATGCCGGGGTCTTTCAGCGTCGGGTAGGCGAGGGCGTACTCGCGGATAAAGTCGCGCGCACTCTTCTCGCTCGTCTCCTGGAACAAGATGCCCACCACCGCCAGCCCTGCGCCCTGCCGCCCGCTGAGTTCGCGGAAAAGGGGCGCTTCCTCGCGGCACGGCCCACACCACGAGGCCCAGAAGTTCAGCACGACGGGGCGGCCCTTCAGCGAGGCGAGGCTGAGCTGCGTACCGTCCAGGCTCTGAAGGGTAAAGGCGGGCGCGGGTTTACCGATGAGCGGGCCGCCCGTCGTCGCCCCACGCGAGGGGCTGAGCAGGGCCGCGCCCAGCACGCCCACCAGCGAGGCCGCAATCAGTGGAGGCAGGAGCCGCCGCCACAGTGGGAGCGCAGCAGGGGAGGCGGTGGGGGAAGAGGAAGGCATCTCGGTCATGTTCGGTTCTCTCAATCGGTGGCCGGAGCCGCCTGAATGCTGGGCACGCGCACCGCCGCCCGGCGCGGAGGGAGCAGCGTGACGACTGCGCCCAACACCACGATCAGGGTGCCCCACCAGATCCACGACACCAGCGGGCTCTCGATCAGGCGCACGCTGGCCCAGCGCCCCTGCCCATCGGAAGCGGTGAGCACGAGGTAGGTGTCGCCCAGCAGCCCGTAGCGCACGGCGGGGGAGGGGAACGTGGCCCCGTCCGCCTGAATGTAGGTGTTGAGCCGCGCCTCGTAGGGCTGGCCATCGATCCTCACCCGGGCCACGGTGGATTTGCCGTAGGGCCGCGCCTCGCTCCGCACGGCTTCCAGCGCCAGCGATTCGTGCAGCAGGATGGTGGGCGTAGCCCCGGCGTTCAGCGTGGCCTGCGCGTCCTGCCGGTAGGCGCCCGAGAAGGCCAGCCCCAGCGCCATCACCACGAGGCCGCTGTGGGCGAGGTACGCGCCGTACCGCCGGGGCTGCTCGCCCACGAGGGCGGGGAAACTGCCGCCTCGCCCCGCTGCCCGCCGCTCGCGTAGAGCGCGGGCGGTGAGCAGCCCCAGACCGGCGAGGTTGTACGCGCCCAGCGCCACCGTGCCCAGCACGCCCCAGCCCCGTAGCCCAGCGGCAAACGCCACCAGCGCCGCCCCCATGCCCGAGAGCAGCAGCGGCCACAGCGCCCGCCACAGCGTCTGACCTTCTGCCCGCCGCCACGGCAGCAGCGGTCCCACACCCATCAGGAGCAGCAGGCCCAGCCCCAGCGGAATCGCAAAGGCGTTGTAGAAGGCCGGCCCCACCGAGGCGTCCCGCCGTCCCTGAACCGCCTCGACAATGGTGGGAAAGAGGGTACCCACCAGCACCATCACCGCGAACACCAGAAACAGCCAGTTGCCCGCCAGGAAGGCCCCCTCGCGGCTGAGGGGTGTGGGTGCCTCGGCCTCGTCGCGCAGGTGGGGCGCGCGCCACGCCGCCAGCCCGATGCCCAGGATCAGCAGGAAGGCGAGAAAGCCCAGAAACACCGGCCCCACCGGTCCACCCGCGAAGGCGTGAACGCTCTGGACGATGCCCGAGCGGTTCAGGAACGTGCCCAGCACTGTGGACGCATACGCCAGCACGATCAGCCACACGTTCCACGCGCGCATCAGGCCCCGCCGCTCCTGAATCTGAATGGAGTGCAGAAAGGCTGTGGTCAGCAGCCAGGGAATGAAGGAGGCGTTTTCCACCGGGTCCCAGGCCCAGTACCCGCCCCAACCCAGGGTCTCGTAGCTCCACCAGCCGCCCGCCACGATGGCCGCGGTGAGAAAGGCCCAGGCGATCAGCGTCCAGCGCCGGGTCACGACCACCCAGTGATCGGACAGTCGCCCCGTCACGAGCGCGCCCACCGCGTAGGCGAAGGGCACCGACAGGCCGACGAAGCCCAGGTACAGCAGCACCGGGTGAATGGCCATCATCCAGTGGTTTTGTAGGGCGGGATTGGGTCCACGCCCATCCACCGGCAGCGTGGCGAGCGGCGTGAAGGGACTCGCGACGCTGGCGCAGACGCCCACGAAAAACAGCAGGCTGGCGAACATCGCCCCCAGCGCCCAGGGCCGCAGCGCGTCGCGCCTCAGCGTCAGGCTGAGGATAAAGGCGTAGCCGGAGAGCAACCACGCCCACAGCAGGATGCTGCCCTCCAGCGCGGCCCAGAGGCCCGTCACCTTTACCCAGGTGGGTGAGACGCGCATGGAGTGTTCGGCCACGTAGCGTACGGAAAAGTCGTCGCGAAGCAGGGCCACCATCAGCGTCAGTACGGCCAGCGTGACGAGGGAAAAGACCGCCCACACCGTTCTCCGCGCCGCTTCCGTCACCCGCGCGTCTCCCCGCACGCCGCCGAGGAAGGCCAGCCAGGTGCCCAGGAGCGTAAAGGCCACCGCGCCCAGCAGCCCCAGTTGTCCCAGGGCGCCCAGGGCACTCGACGAAAAGGAAATCAGATTGAGCATCCCCGCTCCGTTACTTTTCCCGCTGCAAGAGGTCTTTCAGTTCGGCCTGCGTCTGCGGCACCTTGTATTCCTCGCTGTGCTTCACGATGAGTTCGGAAGCGTGAAAGGTCAGTCCCCGAAACTGCCCCCGCACCACGACGCCCTGGTTTTCCTTGAACAGATCGCTGACGGCTCCCTTGTACTGCACGGGAAAGGTCGCGCCGCCGTCGGTCACGTTGAAGTTCAGTTCCAGCGTCTGGGGGTCATACTTCACGGCCTTCACCAGCCCACCGATCCTCAGGGGGCGGCCCTCCAGCTGGGCCTGCTGCTGCTGGTATTCGGTGGGTGTCACGAAATACTCCAGGCTCTTGCCCAAGTTGGAAAAGGCGATATAGGCCGTCAGCGCCACGAGGGCCAGCACGCCCAGCACGGTGGGAAGCGGGTTGCGGCGACGCCGACGCGCGCGGGGCAGAGGGGCGTGCGCGGTCACTCCCGGTCCTCCTCCGACGTGCGCCGTAGGCGCAGCCACATCCAGGCGAGGTAGCCCAGCAGCAGCGCGAACGTCACCACGTACACCACCAAGACGTAGCCGCTGTACTTATCCACGGGCCACCTCCATGCCGGTCAGGTCTGCCATCAGTTCGCGTTCCTCACGCGCCTCTTCCCGCGCGGCCAGGATGGCGCGCACGCGCAACAGGTAGACGTACAGCAGCGTGAAGGCCGTCACGGCGGCCAGCAGCACCCAGCCGTAGATGGGAGCGGCGTCGAAGCGGATCTTGCCTAGCAGCTTTAGCGTCTGCGTCTGGTGCACGCCGCGCCACCACTCCACCGCCATGTAGTTCACCGGTACGTACAGGGTACCCACCAGCCCCACCACGGCCGAGACGCGGGCGCGGCGCTCGGGGTCGTCAATCAGGCTGCGGATCAGGAGGTAACCGCCGTACACCACGAGGCTCAGGGCCGTGGTGGTCAACCGTGCGTCCCACACCCAGTACACGCCCCAGGTCGGCTTGGCCCACAGCATCCCGCCCACAATGGTGACCACCGTGAACAGCAGGCCAATCTCGCCGCTGCTCATGGCGAGGCGGTCCCAGCGGCGCTGGCGGGTCACGAGGTACAGCAGCCCGAACAGGCCCGTGCCGCCGTAGGCGAGGTAGCTCAGCCACGCGCTGGGCACGTGGACGAAAAACAGCCGCACGAGCGAGCCCTGGTTGACGTCCAGTGGAGCGCGTAGGCCCAGGACCACGGCCGTCAGCAGGGCGAGGAGGGTGGCGGCCCCCAGCAGCGGCGTTACTCGGTCTCGTTTCATCTCGAACCTCATTCTGACCTGCTCGCCGCCGCGTCACCGTGAGCAGCGCAGAAGCAGGAAGCTTTCGTGCCCACAGGATCGCGTTTTTGATGCTGGCGGAACAGGTGCGAGTGTCCCCGCCCCTGATCACCGGTGTGGCGGGGTAGGGTAGGGCATGAAGTGCCCCCGTGCCCTGCTCCTGCTGGCCCTGGCCCTCGCGTCCGCCGCGGTCCTCGCTGCCTGCGCACCCTCGGCCACCTCTCCCGCTGCCCCGTTGCCAGACCCCGCCACCTACCGCCCGGCCGACGCGCCCGTCTCGGTGCCCGGCGTCGGGGAGGTGGGCCGCTGGATGATCACCCCTGCCCTCGTGCCCGCCACCTGGCTGGGGGAAAAGGTGGGGGGGCGGACGCTGCGTGAAGCGGTGAACGTGGTGCTGTTGGACCGGGCCGCCCGGACCCCTGGGGAGGCGAGCGCCCGCTTGCTCAGCGCCATGAAGGCGGCCGGATACGGACCAAGGGGTGGGCACTCCACCGGCTATTTCGGGGAGGTGGGCGGCCAGCTCTACCCCATGCTTCCCAGCGGAGCGGGCGAAGCGTTCAGCGACGGGCCCTTCTGGCTCCCCAACAACCACGGCCGTATCTTCGGCCCGGTGCCTGTGCCCGGCGGCTACGCCTGGACCGGGGCCTTCAGCCGCGAGGGTGTGCGCCTGTTGCCGCAACCGGGGCATCCGTACCGTTCGTTTCAGGTGGCGCGGGAGAATCTGGCAGATCGGCTGAATGCGGGCGGTCCGTTCAAACTCGCCGGGTACGTGGAAATGGGCTCAAGGCTCGACACGGTGGAGGAAACCACGGGTGATCACGATGGCCAGGCTGTGCTGCTCGTGGCGGGAGAGTAGGGCGGGGCGCCGTCTGTTCGTGCGCTCCGGCGCCAAGACCGCTTGGCGCGTGGATGCGTATGGCGAGAACACCTGCCGCGAGGACGGGGCCGCCCCGTCCTCGCCGCGGTCCAGCCCTGCACCCCTTTGTATTTCCTGGGATTGGGCCAATTCCTCACCCCGGCTGACGCGTCTAGCCCTCCCCTGATTCCCACCTACTCCAGCCCCACCAGCCCCTCGCGCAGGGCGAACAGCGCTGCCTGGGTGCGGGACGTGACGGCCAGCTTGCCCAGCAGGCTTGACACGTGCGCCTTCACGGTGGGTTCGCTGACCTCCAGGTCCCGGGCGATGACCTTGTTGGCGTGGCCCCGGGCGATGCGCTTCAGAATCTCCGTTTCCCGGGGGGTCAGCGTCTCCTGGGTGGCGGGGGCGCGCACTTCCCGCACCAGCCTCCGGGCCGCTTCCGGGTGCAGGCGCACCTCGCCCCGGGCGGCCGCGTGGATGGCTTCGAGCAGCACGTTCGACGAGGCGTCCTTGAGCAGGTAGCCGCAGGCCCCGGCCTCGACGGCCCCGATGACCTTGCTGTCGTCGAGGGCGCTCGTCAGGGCGATGATCTCCACTTCCGGGTGCTGGCGCTTGATCTCTCGGATGGCCGTGACGCCGTCCATCACGGGCATCAGGAGGTCCATGATCACCACGTTGGGCGGGTCCGCCGCCACCAGGGTCACGGCCTGCTGGCCGTTGCGGGCCTCGCCGATGACTTCAAGTTCGTCGTCCAGGCCCAGGTACATCCGCAGCCCCTGACGCACCACGTCGTGATCGTCCACCAACAGCACCCGTACCGTCATTCGCCCTCCACGCTCACCGCCACATCGCCGAGGTTCGCCTCGATGGTAAGGTCCACCCGCTGCGCCGCTTGGGCGTAGCCAGCCGAAGTGTACACGTCGCCTCGCCGGGTAAAGCCCTGGGGCATGGACAGGTCCCCCAGCCGCTGCCGCACCGTCACCCGAGCCGCGAGGCGGGTGGGCAGCACGACCGCCACTTCACCCAGCTTGCTGGCGATGTGGACGCGGTACTGGCCCCGGGCGGGCAGGATCACGCCGATGTCGCCCGCATGGCCCTGCAGCTTCAGGCGGCGCAAGGCAGCGTTGCGCAGGTTCAGTTTCATCTCGCCCACGTTCGACACCAGCGCCAACTCCGTGGGCATGGCCGGATTGAGGGCCAGGTCCAGCGTGCGGCGCTCCTGACCATTCCACGACAGCCACCATGGCACCCCCGGTCCGCGCCCCGGCGCCTGCAGTTCGTACACGAGGGGCCCTGTGGGCCTCAGCCGACGGACCAGACGGCCCGCCGCAGGGGTGGCCTGGGCGTCGAAAAGGTGCCCGGCTCCCGCCCGCGTGTCCACCCGCACATCGGCGGCGGGCACATGAATCTCCAGCTTGGCGACGCGCGACGTCCCCAGCGGCTCGGTGAGGGTCTGCGCGTGTGCGGCGCGCGAGGGGTCGACGGGCCGGGACGTGGCGTAGGCGAGGGTCAGGGCGGCGAGTGCCAGCAGCAGGCCGAGGGCAGCGCGTTTCATTTCTGTTCTCCTTGGAGGGACGCTCGGGTAAGGGCGAGTTCCCCGGCGGGCACCGTGACGGTGAGTCCTACGCCCGCCCCGGGGGCCGTTTCGAGGCGGAGCTGCCCGCTGACACCCTGCGCCCGTTCACGCATGGAGTGCAGCCCAAGGTGCCCGGGAAAGGAGGCGCGCGGATCGAAGCCCAGTCCGTCGTCCTTCACCGACAGGACCAGCGACGGGCCGCTCTGCCGCAGCGAGAGCCAGACCTCGCTGGCTTCGGCGTGCTTGACGGTGTTGTGCAGGGCCTCCTGCGCGATGCGAAACAGCGCTTCTTTAACGCTCAGCGCTGCGGAAGGCTCGCTTCCGAGGTCGGTGTGGACCTTCAACCGGTAGCGGGCGCTCAGGACGTCAGCCTGTTTGCCCAGGGCGGCCACCAGCCCTTCCTGTTCCAGCGACTCGGGGCGCAGGGCGAACAGCAGCGCCTTCATCTCGGCGGTGCCGCCCTCGGCGAGCGAGAGGGCGTACTCCATGGGCTCGGCGGCCCGCGCGGGGTCCCGGTCCAGCCAGCTGCGGGCGGTGCGCAGGCCCAGCGTCACTCCGTACAGCGCCTGGCTCACCGAGTCGTGCAGCTCGCGCGCCAGCCGCTGGCGCTCTTCGAGGCTGGCTTGTTCCTGCACCCGGGCGAACAGCCGGGCATTCTCCACCGCCACCGCCGCCTGATCGGCGAGCGCGCCCAGAAATTCCAGTTCCCGGCGGCTGGGTCCGCGTTCAGGGGTAAAGACGTCCAGCCGTCCCACGGGCACGCCCCGGTACACCAGCGGCAACGACGTGACGCCCTCCCAGGTCAGCAGGGGCAGAAAGGTGTGGACAGGGGCGTAGCGTTCGTCGCCCAGCCACACCCGCCGCGCGTCCGGCAGGGTGTGCGCCTGACCGAAGCGCAGTGCGTCGCCCAGCGGGGGCGCGTGCTGGTACACGTCCCGCAGACCAGCGGTGAACCCTCGCGGCAAGCCCCGGGCCGCACCGAGCTTCCAGGTTGGGCCACCCTCCCCGCCGGGTTCGAGGTGCCACACCGCAAAGGCTGCCGCGCCCGTGGCCTCCTGCGCCTGGGCGATCAGGGTGCCCAGGGTTTCTTCCAGCGATCCAGCAAAGGCGATGATAGACGCCGAGCGGCTCAGGGCCCGCACCTCCCGCCGGGCCTGCTGGCCGTCCTCGGCGTCGGCCAGCAGCGCTCCGGCCAGGCGACTCCAGATGTGGGCCAGTCCCCGCACCACCCCGGCCGTAAAGACGAGCACGCCCACTCCCGCCACCGGGAGCGCCGCGAGGCCCGGCAGGCTAAGGGTCCGGTGGCCGAAGACCAGGGCGTCGGCCCCCTCAAAAAAGGGTACCGACAGCAGGCCGAAGCTCAGGGACAGCAGCACCACCACGAGGGTGAAGGACGCCAGCCCGAACGGAAACTTGACGAGCAGGTACAGCAGCGCCTTCCAGGTGCCCACGTCGCCCAGGCGCTGAACAGCCCAGGGCCACCACCCATCGGTCGGCCGCGGGCGGGGAAAGCGGTGCAGGCGCACGCCCAGCAGCCGGGCGGCGAGGAGACGCTCGAAGTTGGCGGCGGCCAGGGCACCCACCAGCACGAGCAGCAGCAGCGGCAGCCCCACCCACACGATGACGAGCGAAGCGCCCAGCGCCAGCCCCACCGCGAGGGCGCAGAAGTAGGCCAGCCCCAGCGGAAACGACAGCAGCAGGTACAGTCCCTCGGCGTAGGTGCGGGGGCGCAGCAGATCGCTCAGCAGGCCGGGGCGGCGTGGACGGGGGGCAGGCAGGGTCTGGGTCAAGGTTGGGTCCTCGCCCCGACTGTAAGCCCGCCCCAGCGCAGCTGTCTTTGAACTTTAGTCGGGGGTGCCGCCCCATCGCCGGAGCGAAGCGTGGGGAAGGGCGTTCGGTCCAGCGTGATTCCCAGGACAGCGGCTCCGCTCTCCGCTGCCCCACAGGAGGAACAAACCGCGTCAAAGCTCCTGACGCTGCTGGTCCTCCTGACGCTCGGCGCGTCCTTGCCCTCATCCGTGCTCGCCCCGTCTGCCCTGCGCTACCCCTCCACGGCGAAGGGAAACAGCAGCGTCGCCAGGATAACCGTGCCCACGTCGAAGGCGGCCAGGAAGGTCAGCCAGGTGCCCACCTCGGGAGACCAGCCGCCGTCCAGCAGCAGGGCCGTGGCCTTTACGCTGGCGACCACCACGGGCACCAGGATAGGAAAGGCGAGGGCGGGCAGCAGCGCCTCGCGCGCCCGCAGATTGACCGTGATGGAGCCGTAAAACGTCGTGCTTGCCGCAAAGCCCACCACGCCGAGCAGGGTGACCGGCGCCAGTGCCCCCCACGCTACCGCCCGCCCCGTTCCCACCGCCCCAAACAGGATCAGCCCCGCCGGAAGCGTGAAGGCGGCCACCAGCAGCAGTGGCCCCAACACGCCCAGCAATTTGCCCAGGTACAGCGCTCCGTGCGGCCCTGGATACAGCGTCAGTTGCTCCAGCGCCCCCGCCTCCTGTTCCTGGGCGAAGGCGCGCTGTGCGCCCACCGCGGCGGCCAGGGCCAGCGCCGTCCACACCGCGCCCGACGCCACTCCAGCCGTCTGCGCCGCAGTCCGCGCCGCTGTATCGCCCCCCAGCGCCAGCCCCAACACCAGCAGCACCAGCCCTGCGAAAAAGGCGGTGGCGAGCAGTGTGTCGCGCGTGCGTCCGGCGACGCGCAGGTCCTTGAGGGCGAGGGTCAGGGCGGTGGTCACGGGTGTCCCCACCGCCGGGCGGTGCGGATCCGGCGGCGTGCGGTCCGCCGCGTGTGGGCTGTAGATGTGCGGAAGCGGCAGGCAAAAGCGCATGCCTCCCCAGGGCGTGGGCCGCGCGCCATCAGCCTCACGCCTCCTTCACCTGTCCCCCCGCCAGCCGCAGCGCCCGGGAAGCCACCCGCCGCGCAAGGTGGGGCTCATGCGCGGCGATCACCAGCGTGACGCCTCCTGCCGTGAGGTCCTCCAGCAGATCGAGGGTCAGCGCCCGCCCGGCGTCGTCCAGATTGGCGAAGGGCTCGTCCACCAGCGTAAGGGGCCGGGCCAGCAGGTGCGCGCGGGCGAGGGCCAGCCTTTTTCGCATTCCCGCCGACAGGAACCGGACACGGCGCGTGGCGGCCCGTTCCAGGCCCACCCGCCGCAGCGCCCTCACCACGTCGCCGCGTTGCCCATGCATCTTCAGGGCGAATTCCAGATTCTCCGCTCCCGTCAGGTCCGGGTACAGCCCGCCGTCCACAGGCATCAGGTGAACGTGGTCCCGCACCGCCCGCCCGTCGCGCAGGTCAAAGCCCATCACCCGCCCCTCGCCCCGCGTGGGCCGCAAGCCCGAGGACAGCAGGCGCAGCAGCGTGGTCTTGCCCGCCCCGTTCTCACCCAGCAGGGTCACGCCCTCCCCGGTGGGCACGTCCAGCGTCACGCCCCGCAGGATGACTTCGCGGCCCAATCTGAGCCACAAGTCACGCAGCTGAACGGCGTGAATGGAGGGCGGGACGTGGGCGAAGGGCGCCGCCGCGCCTATACCCTCATCCACGACGGCATCACCTCGTAAAACAGCGACGCCAACCGCGTGAACTGCCCCGCCGCCATCAGCAGGCCCACGGCGACGAGGATGGCCCCTCCCACCTTCTCGAACACGCCCGCATAGCGGTTGAGTCGCCTCAGGTTGACGCGGTGCCACAGCAGCGCGGCGAGCAGGAAGGGCACGGCCAGCCCCAGGGTGTATACGGCGAGCAGGCCCACGCCGGCCTTTAAGCTCGCGGAGCTGGCGGCCAGTCCCAGAATGCTGCCCAGCGTCGGGCCCAGGCAGGGACTCCAGCCGAAAGCAAAGGCCGCCCCCAGCGCCACCGGTCCGTACCCACCCGCGTCGGCCAGCGCGCGGGTGTCGCGCATCAGCAGGGGCAACCGCACCACGCCCAGCATTACCAGCCCGAAAAAGACGATCAGCACGCCTGAGAGGCGGCCCAGCAGCGCCTTGTGCGTGGTGAGCAGCGCGCCCAACCCGCTCGCGGTGGCCCCAAAGGCGATAAACACCAGCCCGAAACCCAGGATGAAGCCCAGCGCCCGCGCCATGGGAGCCCGCGCTCCACCCATCACGCCCAGGTAGCTGGGCACCAGCGGCAGCACGCACGGACTCAGGAACGAGATCAGGCCCGCGAGAAAGGCCACCGTGATCGGCGGGGCACCGGAGGGGGCAAGCATGGGCGGAGTCTAGCCCAGGGGAGGAAAGTGGGCCAGGGCGGGCGTCCCCGTGGTCTTTCCCAGTCTGGCTTTCAGATTGGGGACTGGTCCTGCGGTTCCTCGTCGGCCCGCCCACCCCCTTCTACCCACGCGCCGGCAGCCGTTCCGGTGGTTTCCCGACTGACGTGCTGGCGCAAGGGGCCCATCAGGTCCGCGAGGTGAACGCGCGTGACGCCCAGGGTGACGCGGCCCCGCAGGTACAGTGGATTGAGGCTGTGGGCGTCGCTGCGCTGCACGTCACGCAGAAGGACTGTGAAGGTGCGGCCCCCCTTCTCGAAGTGAACGCGGTCGGAGGTGCCGGGCATCCAGCGCAGGGTCAGGGGGGACAGGGCGGGGTGTGGAGTGGGAGACATGGAGGCCTCTTTTCTTACGGGCGCGTCATACCAACGCTGGGTAGGTACGAACACCTCAGTCAAGTCGAAGACGGGAGACGGGCAAACGGCCAGGGCGCTGCGGCAAAGCTCGGCGGGCGCCGCAGGAGAACGGGGGGACAGGCCAGAAGTGGGCAGAGGGGCCGGCAGCTCAGTTCTGCGCCTGTCCCTGCATGACCCCGGCGACGGCGCTCGGGTACCGCTCGGCCTGCATCAGGCCCACGTCTTGGGCGTCCCCGCGCAGTTCTGGGTCAGGTCGATGTCGCACCTCGTCGAGGCGAACTGGCGGACGGAGGCGCGGCTCATCTTGTCCATCGTGCGTGCTCCTTCAGGGGCGGAAAGTAGGGCAGGGGCGGTCAGGCCCGGCCTGGGACCTACCGTCTGGACCTGCCCTGAGGAGCGGCCTGCTGGGGAAAGGCCCCCAGGGCGGTCATGGTCTCGAGAATGACCTCGCTGATCGCCTGACGCGGCATTTCCGAGCCGTCGCACGACGCGATGACCGCGCTGCCGTCCTGGCGGCCCGCGTTGAAGACGTAGGTGGCCGACGCTCCCTCACCGGAGCAGGTCCAGAAAAAGTGCACCCCCTGGCGCTCCATCCGCTCCTGAGCGCCGCGCAACCCTGGGGGAACCAGGGCCCGCCAGCCGCCACGGATGGCGATCTCGTGTAGGTCCATCCCTCAGGGTACGCCACCACAGGGGCATGGGGCGGTCTGCCTATCGCCTATTGTCCCCCTCCTCGCCACCTGCCCGCCGCTCGGCCTCCCGTTCGCGCCGCCAGCGCCCGCAGCCGCACTTCGGGCCGCCACCCAGTTCTGTGTGTTCCAGAGGTGGTGGCGGGTCAGTTCGTCCGCCCGCGAGATCACGGTGCTCCGTTCACCCGGCGTGGAGCCAGCCACCCCTGCCCGAAGCCCTCCAGCCACGCGCGACGGGAAAGACCCACGGGTGCGTCAGTGCGGGCAGTCCCAGTTCGGCCAGCGCGCCCTCCACCGCCCGGCGCACCTCCAGCACGTTGTCCCCGCCGCCCATCTCCAGCGCCAGCCGTCCGGCAGGCCGCAGGGCGCGGGCCACCTTGGAAAAGACGCGGGGCAGCGGCTTCATCCAGTGCAGGGCGGCGTTGCTGAACACGGCGCCGAACTCTTGCTCGTAGGCGAGGTGGTGGGCGTCGACCACCTCGAAGGTCACGCCCCCGTGCTTTGCCCGCGCCCCGCGATCATCTCCGCTGAGGCGTCCACGCCCACCACCCGCGCGCCGGTCTCCGCGGTCTGCGCGCTGAGCTCGCCTGTGCCGCAGCCCAGGTCAAGAATGTGCTCGCCTGCCTGTGGCCCGGGCCAGCCCGTAACCAGGTTGCGGCCCGCTTCGAAGACGAAGGCGTGACGGTCGCGGTAGTGCCCGGCCCGCCAGTGGTCTGCGGTGATTTCGGTCATGGGCCTCTCTTCTGTTGCCACCGAAACAAAGAAAAACCCCGCCCAATAGAGGGCGGGTGCGTCGGTAGCAGGCTTCTGGCTCCGGCGGACCCCGGAGGAAAGAAGCGCAGTCAGCGGCAGCGTGGGGGCAGCGGGGAGACGGCCAAAGGTTCGGCGCGGGTCAGGCAAGCCTCCTGGCCGAGGGGCAGTCTCCGCCATTTCGCGCTGTGCCTGGCTGGGGCGTGCCTCCAGAATCCGGGGATGCACCTCCGCACCTCGCTCTTCCCGCAGCAGACCGTCCGTCGGCCGGACGAGGGCCGCCATATCCTCGCCCAGTTCGGCGCCGAGAGCGTGGTGGTCCATCAGGTGTACCGCTCCGCCACCGGCCACTTTGCCGCGCGGTATGGGCGCTTCGGCGGTAAGTACAGCTTCGCCCGCATACGTTGGATCGGCCCAACTTCGTGTGGATGATGTACCGCTCGGGCTGGGGACCAAGGAAAATCAGGAAGCGACGCTGGCCCTGCGGCTAAAGCGTGAGGGCTTTGAAGCAATGCTGGCGGAAGCGGTGGCCCCCAGCTTCGGCGCGTCCGGCTGTGCCACCCAGGAAGACTGGGCAGAGGCCGTGAAGCGCTCGGACGTGCGCCTGCAGTGGGACCCAGATCCCGCCCTGCAAAGACCCCCGGCGGTCCAGCTCAGCTTGCGCGGAGAGGCCCTGCGCCGCCTGAACGGCGCGTGGCTGCTGGACGTGGAGGACATCAGCGGCTTTGGGCGCGAACGGCGGACACGGTTCCTGAACGTGGACTGGCGCCCGCTCGGCAGCGTCTCCGACAGTTCACGCTCGGTCGGCTTGAATTGCACGGCCATGGCGGCGTACACCGCGCGCATTTGCCAAGCCTGCCCACCGGGCACGCGCGCGAGGGTTGCGTGAAGCGCTGATGGTCGGGCACGCGCACGGCCGCGTTGTCGGCACGCTCCCTCCCAGGGCGCTGTTCGTGGGGGCGCTCTCAGCGGCAATCCTGCCATCCTGTACCGGCGCGCCGCTCACATGCCCGGCACTTCCGCCGTCACTCCGCTTCTCGGCGCGCACGAAGCTGCCATCGGGGCACAGGTACAGCTGCACGGTGGTCTGCATGCAGCGCCACGCCGCCCACCGGCGCCTTTGTACCCCGCGGCCAGACATGCGGTCGCCGAGCTTCTTTCCCGCCGTGAGCGCCCGCCACTTTGCCGCTGGATTCTGGGGGACGGCCAGGACCGGGGTGCCCAGCGGGGCACAGCGTGGGGGATACAGATATTCCGGATACCGGCAGTGTACGCGCCGCCTGTACGGTCAATCACCCATAGAAAAGGGTGAGGCGGAAGATAAGCGCCTCACCCTTTCTCACCGGGAAGATTCAGTCCGTCACGGCCCCCTGCGCAGCGCTGCTGACCAGTTTCGCGTACTTTGCCAGCACGCCGCGCTTGTATCTGGGCTCGGGCGCCACCCAGGCGGCGCGGCGGCGCGCGATCTCCGCGTCGTCCACGTGCAGGGTCAGCTCGCAGGTCTCGGCGTTCAGCTCGATGGTGTCGCCCTCCTGCACCAGGGCGATGGGACCGCCCACATACGCCTCGGGGGCGACGTGGCCCACCACCAGGCCGTAGGTGCCGCCCGAGAAGCGGCCGTCGGTGATCAAGCCCACGCTGTCGCCGAGGCCCTTGCCGATAATGGCGGAGGTCGGCGAGAGCATCTCCCGCATCCCCGGTCCCCCTTTCGGTCCCTCGTAGCGAATCAATAGCACGTCTCCGGCGCGGATCTGGTCGCCCATGATCGCGCCCATGCACTCCTCTTCGGAGTCGAACACCCGTGCGGGGCCGGTGATCTTGATCTGCTTCAGGCCGCTGATCTTGGCGACGCTGCCCTCCGGCGCGAGGTTGCCGCGCAAAATGGCGAGGTGCCCCTGCGCATACAGCGGCTGGCTGTAGGGCAAGATCACGTCCTGTCCCTCTTCCGGCTGGTGCGGCTCGTCAGCCAGATTTTCGGCCACCGTCTTGCCCGTCACCGTCAGGCAGTCGCCGTGCAGCAGCCCGGCCGAGAGCAGCATCTTCATCACGCGCGGAATTCCGCCCACCGCGTGCAGGTCGGTCGCCACGTAGCGCCCACTCGGCTTCAGGTCACAGAAGATCGGGGTGCGTTCGCGGATGCGCTCGAAATCCTCCAGGCCCAGGGGCACGCCCGCGGCGTGAGCAATCGCCATCAGGTGCAGCACCGCGTTGGTCGAGCCGCCCACGGCCATCACCACCGTGATGGCGTTCTCAAAGGCCTCCTTGGTCAGAATGTCCAGCGGGCGGATGTCTTGCTTGATCAGCTCCAGCAGGGCGCGGGCGGAGTCGGCGGAGGAGGTGGCCTTTTCAGCGTCCACCGCACTCATGGTGCTGGAATACGGCAGGCTCATGCCCAGGGCCTCGAAGGCAGAGGACATGGTGTTGGCCGTGTACATGCCCCCACACGAGCCGTTGCCGGGACAGGCACGCTTCTCGATCTGCTCGAAGTCTTCGCGGCTGATCTTGCCTGCGCCGAACGCGCCCACCGCCTCGAACACCGACACGATGGTCAGGTCTTTGCCGTCGTAGTGTCCCGGCTTGATGGTGCCGCCATACACGAAGACGGCGGGGATGTTCAGCCGCGCCATGCCGATCATCGCGCCGGGCATGTTCTTGTCGCAGCCGCCGACCACGATTACGCCGTCGTGGCTTTGGCCCCGGGAAACCGTCTCGATAGAGTCCGCGATCACTTCCCGGCTGACCAGGCTGCACTTCATGCCCTCTGTGCCCATGGAGATGCCGTCGGATACGGTAATGGTTCCGTAGACCTGCGGCATCCCTCCGCCCTCACGAATGGCATCGGTAATGTGCCCGGCGAGTTCGCCCAGCCCGTTGTTGCAGGGCGTGATGTTGCTCTGCGCGTGCGCCACGCCGATGATCGGTTTCTCGAAATCGCCGTCCCCGAACCCCACAGCCCGCAGCATCGCGCGGTTGGGGGCGCGCTCGTCGCCCTGGGTGACGTGATGGCTGTTCCAGTTCAGTTTCTTCTTTGCGGTGGTGTCGGTCATGGGTCACGTTAGTGCATGGGCTGCGGGCGTGTGGCAGGTGGCGCAGACAGGGGAGGGCTGCGGGTTTGCCTCCACCCGCTTCAAAGTGGACGGCAAAGGAAGCCGAAGACGGTGGGCTCCCCCGGGAGGTTGATCATCAGGACCTGTGGCACAAGGCGGTTCCCCCCTGAGACCCACGCCTGCTCGCTGAGGGCCGTGACGTAGCGACCGCTGGGCATGAAGCGCGGGTGGTGCGAGTTCCTGCCCGGGCTGTGGCGCGGAGTGCGCTTTTTGCACCGCGACGAAGTGCAGGCGGAGTTCGGCGCCTCGAACTCGACTCTCCCCGCCGCGCGGGCTGAGCGGTCGGCCTGCGGGAAGAAGGTGTTCTCCTCCCCAGCGGGCGGCGCAGCGCGCACAGCTGCCCCAGTGGCCGCAGCAGGTGGGCCAGGAACGGTCTGCCCACGCGATACGGTCCTGTCGCCTCGCACGGTGGGCCTGCCGGAAAAGCCCCGGCGCAGCGCCGCCCAGTTCTGTGCTCCGAAGCAGTCCGTCACCTCGCCGCGCAGGCCAGGAAAGAGGTGCAGCGTAAAAATCCCTACCCGGGTGGTCCCCTCTTCACGCCGCAAGGCCGCTAGGGATCAGGACCCGGGCGTGATGCCCAGGTCTCCCCGGAACGTCCCTTCCCAGGCGTTCAGCACACGCCCGCCGCGCACCAGCAGCACCGCCGGATAGGTGCCCACGCGCAGGGCACGGGCAAAGGCGGTGGCCTCGGCGCCCCGCCAGACGTTGAGCCCGGCAGGCGCAGGGGCGGGCACGTCCTCGGCGTTCACGGCGCGCACCGGCAGTCCGGCGCTCATCACCGCGCCCCACAGTTCACCCAGGTCGCCGCAGTCGTGCGAGTACACCACGATCACCTCGCGCCCGGCCTCTGCCCAGGGATGAGCGGGCAGAGCCTCGCCCAGCCGCACCCGCGCTCCCGCGTCGGGCGTGCCCAGGGCCAGCAGGAGGGTCAGCAGGGGCGCGCGTTTCATCCCCGGCATGATGCGCGCCCCTGCCGCCGGGGTGGATGATAGGCCGGTGAGAGGCGGTGGCAGAGGCAGACGAAACCCCCAGCCGCAGCCGGGGGTCCGTGAAGAGGACGAGGCTCAGGGCGAGGTGTCGTCCTTGGGCGTGGGGGCTGGGGCCGTACCCGGCGCGCGCACAGCCTTGAGGGCCTGCGGGTCCGGCTGTTCGTCCTTGAGGGGAGCAGGGTTGGGGTCCGGCGAGTAGCCGGGCAGGGCCTCAATGTCCACCCGGCGCATCACGACGTTCTCAGGCGGCGTGAATTCAGTGGCGAGGCGGCCGGTGGTGCGGTCTACCGGCACCAGCGCGGTGCGCGGATCAGGCGCGCTGGGCGACCAGGCCACCTCGTTGTAGACGGTGGGCGCGGGGTCATCCTGCACGACCTGGGTCTGGTCGGTCTTGAACCTGGGGTCCAGCACCGCCATCTTCACGCCTGGCAGCCAGCCCGGGTCCGGGGCGTTCACATACAGGATGCCAGGCGGTTCCACGAACTTCGTGGGCGTCTTGCCGGCGTGGGCAAGTTCCATCATGCGCCGCCAGATGGGCGCGTTGACAAATCCCGAGTAGTAGGAGACGGGCATCTCGCCGCCCTGCTGTTTGCCCACCCATACGGCCCCGGTGTACAGGGGCGTGGTTCCCACGAACCAGAAGTCCTTGGGACCGTTACTCGTGCCCGTCTTGCCGCCGACCGGCCAGTCGCCGAACTTGGCCCGGCTGGCCAGCCCGCCCTGCGCCGGGGTCAGGTCGTTGACCACGCCCCGGATCATGTCCAGCCCCAGCCAAGCCACCTGCGGCGACCACACCCGCCTGGGTTTGGTGGGATCATTGGCCGCGTCGTACAGCACCTCGCCCCGGGCCGTGGTGACGCGGGCGATGTAACGGGGCGCGCGGTACAGCCCACCGTTCACAAAGGGCGCGTAGGCCGCCGCCATCTTGACCGGCGTGGTTTCCACCGCGCCCAGCGCCGCTGCCAGGCCGGTGCCGTCGTTTGTCTGCAGCCCCAGCTCGCGCAGCTTGCCGAAAAAGGTCTGCAGGCCGATCCGGTCGGCGAGGCGCACCGTGACCAGGTTCAGCGAGCGGTCCAGCGCTTCCCGGATGGTCATGCTGCGGTAGGTGGTATGGCCTTCGAAGTTCTGGGGGCTGTACACGCCGCCCTTGCAGCTGTCGCAGGGAAACGAGATGGGCTTGTCGTCCTCGCGGTGGTCCTCGGTCAGCCCGGTCGAGAGGGCCGTCGTGTACAGCAGCGGCTTGATGGTCGAGCCGATCTGCCGCTGGCCCTGCGCGGCATTGTTCCAGTCGGGGATTGGGCGTCCCGGCACGATTCGTTGGCCGACCATACCGAGTACCTCCCCGGTGTAGGGGTCGGTAATCACGGCTCCCAGCGTTGTCCCGCGCGGCAGCCCCTGCGCCGAGACCCCCTGTGCTTCCCGGCTGGCCGTTTCCACCGCGTCCTGAATCTTGGGGTCCAGGGTGGTGTAGACCCGCAGGCCGCCCGAGCCGTACACCTTCTCCCGTCCGAAGCGCCGGATCAGTTCCTGCTCCACCTGGCTGGTAAAGTGCCCCGCGCGGGTGGTGGTCACCGCCTTGAGTTCTTTGGCCGAGGGGTCCACGAGCTGCGCCGACGTGACGTTGCCCCCCGCGTCGTAGGTCACCTTCCACCCGCGTGGCTGCAACTTCTCGTGCCACGCGGCGTCGGCTTGAACCTGGGTGATCCACTTGTCTTCCACCATGCGCGCCAGCAGCGTCTTCATAACGGGCCGCACCTGTCCCTTGTAATCGCGGTAGCGGTTGGGGCTCGGGATCAGGGCCGTCAGGTACGCGCTCTCGGCCAGGGAAAGCTGCTTGGGCGTCTTGCGGAAGTACGCCTGCGCCGCCGAGTAGATGCCGTACAACTCCACCGGGCCGCCGTCCCCCCAGTAGATCGCGTTGAGGTAGTTGCGCAGGATCTCTTCCTTGGTAAAGGCGCGCTCCACCTGCACGCTCAGCAACCACTCCTTGATCTTGCGGTCCGGCGTTCTGGCCTGGTTGTACTCGTCGAGCAGCAGCGTGTTCTTGATGAGCTGGTTGGTTAGCGTCGAGCCGCCCTGGGCCTCCTCACCGCGCGCCAGGCGCTGAAACTGCCGCCCGATGCCGTAGGGGTCCAGCCCGTAGTGCTCGAAAAACCGCCGGTCCTCGTTGGCAATCAGCGCCGCGGTCATGAAGGGACTGATCTCGTCGAGCCGGACCAGCGTGCGGCTGATCTTCTGCTCGCCGATGGTAGGCACCAGGGTGCCCAGCGGTGTGCCGTCCCTTGCGTACACGCGGGTCTCGGCCCCCAGGCTGAGGTTGTCGAGCTCGCGGTAGTCGGGCAGCTCCCGCGTCCACTTGGTCACGTAGGTGGCTCCCACCCCGGCGGCGGCCACCCCTCCCGCCAGGAGGAGCGACGTGGTGAGTTTGAGAAATCTCAGGAACAAGGGCTGTCTCCCGGGAGGGGGCAGGAATGCGGCATACCCAGCCATGATAGAGCAGCCGTTTCGCGCCGAATGAGGCCGCGAGAACGCCCCGGCACCTGCGCGGCTCCCGGGGCGTGGGGAAAGGGGAGGTCAGCTCGCCGCCTTCTGCTCCCCCGCGGCCCGCGCCTCCTCCGCCAGCTGGCGGCGCAGCACCTTGCCCACCGCCGTCTTGGGCAGTTCGGGGCGGAACTCCACGCTGCGCGGCACCTTGTAGGGACTCAGCCCATTGCGGCAGTGGGCGACGATTTCGGCTTCCGTAACGCTCGCCCCCGGCTTGAGGGCCACCACGGCGTGGACGCTCTCACCCCGGTAGGCGTCGGGCACCCCCACCGCCGCCGCCTCCAGCACGGCCGGGTGGGTCATCAGCACCTCTTCCACCTCGCGCGGGTAGATGTTGTAACCGCCCGCAATAATCAGGTCCTTCTTGCGGTCCACGATGCGGAAATAGCCGCCCTCCTCCATCACCGCCATGTCGCCCGTCAGCAGCCAGGTCTGGCCCGCGTATTCGCGCAGCACCCCTGCCGTCTCGTCGGGTCGTCCCCAGTAGCCGCGCATGATATTGGGGCCCGAGACCCACAGCTCGCCCACCTCGCCGCAGGCAAGGGGTTGGCCCAACTCGTTCATCACCAGGGCGTCCATGCCGGGCACGGGCAGGCCGATGCTGCCCTCGCGCTGCTCGCCCGCAATCGGGTTGGTGTGGGTGATGGGGCTGGCCTCGGTGAGGCCGTAGCCTTCCACCAGATTCGCTCCGCCCGTGATTTGCCGGAACTGCCGCGCCGTTTCCAGCAGCAGGGGCGCGCTGCCGCTGATGCAGGCGCGGATGCTGGTCAGGTCATGCGCGGGCGTGTCGGGGTGGTTGTTGATCGCGTTGTATAGCGTGGGCACGCCGGGAAACAGGGTGGCGCCGCTCTCGGCGATCTGCGAGAGGACCATTTTAATGTCGCGCGCGTTGGGCACCAGCACGATGTTCGCTGCGATCAGCACGCTGAGGTTCATCGCCACCGTCATGCCGTACACGTGGAAAAAGGGAATGGCGGCCAGGCAGACCTCGGTGCCGGGCTGAAGGTCCGTCATCCACGCGCGGGCCTGCCCGGCGTTTGCCACGAGGTTCGCGTGCGTCAGCATCGCGCCCTTGGGCACGCCGGTCGTGCCGCCGGTGTACTGCAGCAGCGCCACCCCGTCGGGGTGAACCGTCACGGGGTGGGGCGTGGGGGCCTGGCCCTTGAGCAGTGCCTTGAAGCTGTACACCGAGCCGCCCGCCTTCACCCCCACCCAGCTGCCCTCTCGCCGCGCCTTGAGGGGATAGAGCACGTTCTTGGGAAAGGGCAGCGCGTCCTGAATCCCAGTCACGATCACGCGCTGCACAGGCACCCTGGCCGCCACCTGCGTGTAGCGCGGGTAAAACGTGTCCAGCAGGATCAGCGTCTCGCTGCCACTGTCGCGCAGCTGGTGTTCGAGTTCGCCCGGCACGTACAGCGGGCTGGTGTTCACCACCGTGGCCCCGGCGAGCAGCGCGCCGTAGAACGCCACCACGAACTGCGGGCAGTTGGGCAGCATGACGCTGACGCGTTCGCCGGGCTGCACCCCAATTTTTTGCAGTGCGGCGGCGAAGCGCAGCGCGTCTTCCCACAACTCGCCGTAACTGGTCACGGCACCCAGGAAGGTCAGCGCGGTCCGGTCCGCATACCCCTCGGCGCTGCGGCGCAACAGGTCCGGCAGCACGTCGTTGCCCGGCGCGAAGTCGCGCGGTACGCCTTTCTCGTACTGCTCCAGCCACGGTCTTGTCATCGCTCCTGTCGTTGGCACGGCCTTCCCCCTCCTCCAGCCGCTCACCCCTCGTGGGGCGGCGGGAACCACGCGAGCCGGGTGGCCCGTCTGAGTTATTGAACTGGGTTCAAGTATAAACGCAGTTCAAGGTTCACGGGTGTGGAGAACCTTGCCCTTACCTCACCGGACAGCTGGGGAGGGCGTGCCACACTGCCGCCATGCCTGCGCTTGATCCCGCTGTTCACCGTCCCCATCTGGAAGAAGCCCTGCGGCTGGCCCGTGAAGCCCAAGTGGCCGGAAGTGCGCCCGTCGGGGCGGTCCTCGTGGACGCCGAAGGCCGTGTGATCGCCCGGGGCCGCAACCGGGTGGGCGAGGCCCAGAGCCCCGAACACGTGGGGGCGGCCAGCGTGGCCCACGCCGAGATGGACCTGTTTTTCGCGCTGGGTAAGGTGCGGGAGGGAGCAGAACTCACCCTTTACACCAGCCTGGAACCCTGCTTGATGTGCGGTGGCGCGGCGGCCCTGCTCGGCGTGGGCCGCGTGGTGTGGGCCACCCACGATCCCTGGGGCGGCTCGGGCCGGCTGATCGCCTGGAGCGATCACCCCGCCATGCAGGACACCGACGTGGTGCCCTGCCCCGTGCCGGAGCTGGAAGCCGAGGGCGCACGCCTCTTTGCCCCCGAGGCCAAACGGGCCTTTCCCGAAGAAGGCTGGGCGCTGTGGCGCGGGCGCTACCCGGTGGAAACGGCCGAGGTGGAGTGAGGCGCGCTTGACCCTCTCCCCTGATGGGACCCGTCAGGTCTCTGCCAGCGGCCCTACAGGTCCGCAGACGAGCGCTTGGCTGGTACAGCCCGCTGAGCGCTGGGCCTGCGCTGGGCCCAACCGCCCACAGCTTCCACGCTACCCTGACCCCATGCGTTACCGCACCTTTTCCGAAGCCGACTACCCGGCCCTGCAGGCGCTGGACCTTGCCGCACAGCGCCACCTGGACCCCGCCTTCGATACCCTGCCCCAACGCGAGCGCGAGGGCCGCCTGAGTACCAGCCTCCCGGCCCTGAAGTTTTACGAGCGCAGCGAACACTCCTTCGTCGCGGGCGACGAGGCCGGAGAGGTCCAGGGCGCGGTTCTGGCGCAGCACGTCTGGCAGGGCGACCGGCCCATCGTCCTTGTGCGGACGGTGCTGCTGAGCCCTGAAGCTGGGCCTTCGGTCGCTTCTGGGCTGCTGCACGCCACCGTCAAGAGCGCCTACGATACGGCCGTCTACGAGGTGCATTTTGCCCTGATCCCCCAGTTGGTCGCGGCGGCCGGCGAAGAGGGCGCGCACGTGACGGGCCAATACGCCGTGCGCCACCTGGGCACGCGGGCGGACACGGCTCCTGGACAGCGTGTAGGCGCGGGAGGGGGGGCATAATGACCGGCATGACGAACAAACCCATCCGTGTGCTTCTCGGCGTGCGCGGCATGAACCGCGAATCCGGCGAGCGGGTCGCGGCCCACCTGCGCGGCCTGCCCGGCATCGCGCGGGCCACCCCCGACGAGGGCCAGATCGAGATTGACTACGACCCCAGCCAGCAGACCGTCATGGACCTCGTGCGCGCCGTACGCACGCAGGGCTTCCTGGCGGGAATGCTGTAGGGCGGGCGGGAATGGCCCTCGGGTATGTGGGCATCCTGACTGTGCGCGTCGAGATGCCCTGGGTGTCGAACCTCAAGGAAAAACGCGCCCTGGTGCGGCCCGTCGTCGAGCGACTCAAGGCCCGCTATCCCCTCACCGTCGCCCGCCTCGACGGCCTCAATGCCCACGACTGGGAGGTGCTGGGCGTCGCCACCCTGAGCAACGACTACGGCTGGGTGGAAGAAACCCTGCGGATGGCCGCCGACTTTATCGCCCGTGAGGGCGGGTACCGCGTGGCCTGGGAAGAAACCGATATCTCCGTGCTGGGCGGCGAGGAGGACGGCGGCGAGGAGGACGGTCTCTAGCGCCTACGGCCTGCGGGGCGCAAAGGAAGGAGGCGCTCACCCCCGCGGGGGTGAGCGCCTCCTTCTCGTCCGTCTACTTGCCCAGTTGCGACTTCAGCGCACCAAAGGCCTCCGGCCGAGCCAGCGCCCGCCAATTCAGCACATTCGGACCGCTGAACGAGTCGACATGGCCCGCGGTGCAGTCGTACTTGACGTTTTGCTTGCGCATAATCGGCCAGATGACCGCCGCGGCCCGGCCCGCCACGTCACGCCGGGGCACGGTCCCAAACAGGCGCGAGTCCTCGCTGCCGCCCGCGGTGCGGTTGTCGCCCATCACGAAGTAGTGCCCTTCCGGCACCGTGATCTCGGGCTGGTCTTGCAAGATGCCCGCCGCGGCCGAGGCCGCATTGTTCGCCAGATCGCTCTCGGTGTCCCAGCAGCCCTGCGCTTTCCAGTAGTCGGTGGTCCAGCCCGCGTTCAGCTTTTGCCCGTTGACGAACACCTCGCCGCCCGAGACCTTAACCCGGTCGCCGGGCAGGCCGATCAGGCGCTTGATCAGGAAGGGACGGTAATTCCACAGCCCGAAAGCGCTCTTGGTGAGGTTGCTCGCCTGTGCGGCCGCCTCACGGGGAGGCTTGAAAATCACGATGTCCCCGCGCGAGAACTCGCCCACACCCGCCTTGTGCAGCCAGGTCTCGTACTTGGGCACGAACACGCGCTCGCGGTCGCGCAGGTTGGGCATCATGCTCACGCCGTCCACGCCGACCAGCGTCGCCAGAAACTGGGTGATCACCACCGCGAACACGATGGGTTCCAGCACTTCCTTCCAGAGCTTGGCGAGCGGCCCCGGCGCTTGTTTCAGTCTTGTCATGCGGCTCCTTCGTTCTCCGAGTCAAGATAGCGGACCGCACGGGGGATACCGCGCCGTGCCCCTTTTGAAGTACCGTGTGGAGGAGATGCCGCTGGCGGGACAGATCGTGGGAGAGGGGGTGCGCCTCGTGCGCCCGCTCGGGCGTGGCTCGCACAGCGTTGTGTACTTCGCTGTGGGACCCGGCGGTCAGCCCTGCGCCGTAAAAATTTTCGACGAGCACTTCGCCGCCCATGCGGTGCGCGAGTACGGCAACGCCTCGGGCCTGGACCACCCCCGCCTCGTGCGCGTGATCGCGCCCGTGCGGGTGGACAACCAGCCCGCGCTGATCGTCACGCTGGCGCGCGGGCACCTGCTGTTTGAGCGCTACGCGCAGCGTCCGGCCCTTACCCACGAGCGGCGGGCCTACCTGCTCACGCTGGTGCACCTGCTCGACGCCCTGGCCTACCTGCACGGGCGCGGCATCGTGCACCGCGACGTGAAGCCCGAAAATATCATCGTGGAGCCCGACGGCAGCGCCAAGCTGGTGGACTTTGACCTCTCGGGCCCCACCCGTGAGAGCTTTGACACGCCCATGCGCATGGGCACCGCCGCCTTCCAAAGCCCCGAGGCCACCCGGGGCGAGCCCCTGGGCCCCGAGAGCGACCTGTACGCCGTCGGCGTGCTGCTGGGCTGGGGCCTGCACGGCGCGCTCTCCGGCCCCGATTTTCCGCCGCCACCCCTGCCCGATCCCCTCGACGCCCTGCTGGTTCAGCTCACCGAGCCCGACCGCACCCGCCGCCTGGGCAATGCTCCCGAGGCCCGCGAGCGCTTGCTGGAACTGGCGAGTCTGCCGTACTGAAGGGGAGGGGCAGCGCTGCAGGGCCAGGAACGTTCGCTGCCCCGAAGGCGTACTTTCCCTCATGCGCTTTCCTGTTCGCTCCCCAGCCCGGGCACGCCCACTTCCCTCCAAAAAGCGGCTGGCCAGGCGGAGCCGCCGCATTCAGGCTGTTCTCAACATTGCCGGAGAGTTCCTGCCGGACCTGCTCGGGCTCGCGCTGCGGTCCATCCTCGCCCTCATCGTTTTTCTCGCCCGGCTGTTTCACAGGTGACGCGGTATGCCGCCTCGACCACGCCGCTATCCCTTACGCTGAGAGGGTGATTTCGCCCCCTCCCGGTGCCCTCGTCATGGTCGACATTCCCGGTCCCGCGCTGGACGCGGACACGGCGGCGCACCTGCAGCGGCACGGCATCCGCGCGGTGTGCCTGTTTGGCAAGAACGTGCGGGACGCCGCGCAGCTCGCCCGGCTGTGCGCGGACCTGCGGGAAGTGATGGGCAGTGCGGCCCTGATTGCCATCGACCACGAGGGCGGGGCCATCCTGCGCCCGACCTTCTGGCCGCACGCTCCCTCGGCGATGGGCCTGGGCGCGGCGGACGACGAGGCCCTGACCGAGGAAGTCAATGCGGCGCTGGCCCGGCAACTGCGCTCGGTGGGCATCAACTGGAATTTCGCCCCCGTTCTCGATGTGAACGTCAATCCGGCCAACCCGGTGATCGGCGAGCGGGCCTACGGAGCGGACCCGCGGCTCGTCGCGCGCCACGGTGCGGCGGCCCTGCGCGGC